>NZ_CP097635.1:2181080-2492663 GCF_023573145.1 Aquincola tertiaricarbonis | reverse complement strand
CCGCACCCCAGGTGCGGCGGCGCTACCAGTTCTTCGTGTGGCTGCAGACGCAACTGCACACGCTGCTGCCGCACACGGTGGCGGTGTGCGGCGCCTACCACCGCGGCCGGCGCGAGCTGGTGTTCGAGGTGTTCCAGAGCACCATGCTGGCCGACGAGGTGATGGCGCTGCTGACCGATGCCCGCTCGCCGCTGATGATGGCGCTGGTGGGCCGCTGGATGGAGGCCCGCGGCCGCGCGCTGGTGGTCGACCTCGCCGAGGCCGGCATGCCGCTGAGCGCCGGCCCGGCCCTGGGCGCGGTGGCGGTGCATGGCGTGTCGCGGCCGCAGCGCCCGGCCGAGCTGGAGAGCTTCTTCGTGTTCGCGCAGCCCGGCCAGCCGGCGGCCAGCCAGCAGGTGCTGCACCTGGAGCTGCTGCTGCCCCAGCTGCATGCCACCTATCTGCGTGTGCAGGCCACCGAGCAGGAGATGAACAACCTGCCACCGCCGGTGCAGCAGCGCCCGGGCACGGCCCACGCCTCGGTGACCGAGCGCGAGCGCCAGATCCTGGGCTGGGTGCGCGAAGGCAAGAGCAACCAGCAGATCGGCGAGCTGCTGGGCATCAGCCCGCTGACGGTGAAGAACCACATCCAGAAGATCCTGCGCAAGCTGGGCGCCAGCAACCGCGCGCAGGCCGTGGCGCTGGCCATGACCCGCAACATGCTGCTGTGCACCGACCTGCCGCCGCTCGAATGATCCGCTCGGCTCATTGGCAGCGCGCAGCCGCTCTTCGATGATTCACGAGCAAGCGCCATAGTGGGGCCTGCCCGCTCTTTGCCGCCCGGCAAGCAGCCCGCCCGATGCCTCCGCCGCAACGCAGATCCTGCCCATCCGGGACTGTCGATGCCAGCGGTCGATCTTTAGGCGGCGACCCATGCGACAGCCCCTCCAGGCCGTTGCGTGGTGCCGCTGCCCAGGAAGCGGCCACTGACCATCCAAACGTTCCCTCAAGGAGGATTCCATGCAACTGAAGAAACTCGCGGCGGCCGTCGGCCTTGCCCTCACGCTGCCCGCCGCCTTCGCGGCCATCAACACCGACAACGGCGCCGAGCTGTTCATGCTCGTGTGGAACGAGAACGGCAGCTACGCGCTGGACACCGGCATCACCGTCGACGACATGCTGGGCGCCACCGCCGGCTTCAGCTTCTCGCGCTCGGTGCTGGGTGGCGAGTGGAGCAAGTTCATCGCCGCCAACCCCAACACCTCCACCACCCGCTGGGGCCTGGTGGCGGCCGACGGTGAAGGTTTCGGCGACATCGGCGAGTTCCACCTGCTGGTCACGCAGAAGGACAACCTGTCGCCGATCGTGAACAACACCACCACCAACACCATCACGCCCAATGCCGGCACCTATGCGCAGACCGTGAACCAGACCGGCACGCACACGCTGGACTTCGCCGTCAACGGCGACAGCTACAACCCCAAGGGCACCGAAGCCTTCTACCGTGACGAGATCCTGTTCGGCCCCCCGGGCCTGTACATCGACCACGCCATCGGTGGCACCGCCGACGTGTTCGACATCACCGTCGGCAGCTATGACAACCTGGAGCAGTCGGTGGTCAACAAGCTGGCCGGCAAGGCCACCTTCGACGGCACCACGCTGACCTACACCGTGGCCGCCGTGCCGGAACCCGGCACCTATGCCCTGATGCTGGCCGGCCTGGCTGGTGTGGCCGCCCTGGCCCGTCGCCGTCGCGGCTGATCCCGCACGCTGCGGCGCAAGGCCGCAGCCCCGTTCTTTTTTCCCCCACCCGGTTCCACCAGCCGGGCCTTGTCTGGCCCGGCCTGGCGGAGCCCTGCCCGCCCGTGCCAAGAGGAGATCCCAACATGAACCGTCTGCACACCATCGCCGCGGCCGCCCTGCTGGCCGCGATCGGCTCCGCCCATGCTCTGACGCCCGCCGAAGTGGACGCCGCCCGCGCCAACGGCTCGCTGAAGGAAGTCACCGTTGCCGGTGCCTCGGCCCTGCGCCTGTCGTTCGCCGCCTATGCCGGCGAAATCCTGAGCAACATGCACCGCTACCAGAACGACGCGGCGGGCAACAACCACCGCGCCTACGCTGGCGTGCTCAACCAGGCCGTCGGTGCCTGGGGCGCCGGCACCCCGGTGGTCATCTACAAGCGTGACCAGGGCGGTTCGGGCCAGGGCGTGAACCCGGTGGCCACTGCGGCCCCGATCGCGCACATGGTGATCAGCGGCGCCAGCTGCACCGCCGGTGCCGGCACCGTGGCCGCGCCCTTCCTGTGCGGCACCACCGAGAACCGCGTCTCCGACGCCGGCATCTCCGACGTGGAACCCGCGCTGCTGCAAAAGAGCGTGAACCTGCCCGCCGGCACGCCCGCGCTGACCAACGAGCAGCTGACCAACCTGGACGTGGCCCCGCTGGTGCAGGGCATCTTCGGCGTGGCCGTGAACAAGAAGGCCTACCGTGCGCTGCAGATGGCCCAGGGCATCATTCCCGTGGGCGGCCAGATGATCGACGTGCCGGCCGACCAGAACACCTGGACCGCCGCCACGCTGGCCACCATTCCGTCGCTGCCGACCGAATTCGTGCGCTCCGCGCTGTCCACCGGCGGCCTGAACGGCGGCAACGGCAACGCCACCACCAAGCGCGGCTGGAACATCGTGATTCCGCCCAGCGTCGATCCGAACGTGATGACCAAGACGATCAACGTCGTCCGCCGCACCGAAGGCTCTGGCACGCAGGCCGCCTCCAACGTGTTCTTCCTGAACAACGGCAGCAGCGAGCTGGGCGCCGTGGCCCCGCTGAACGTGGCTGGCAGCGCCGGCAACCCGACGGTGGTGCACCGCGTGACCGGCCCCGCCTTCGTGGTGCAGGAAGGCGCCGGCACCGGCAACGTGGAAGACGGCCTGGGCAAGGTCTCGGCCGCCGACACCATCAACAGCGTGGAAGAAGCCGCCGACGGTGACGGCATCGCCTACGGCCTGGGCGTGCTGGGCCGCGAGAACAACCCGCTGCGTGACGGCGGCGACAAGGGCTACCGCTTCGTCAAGCTGGACGGCGTGGCCCCGGTGCGCGCCCTGGCCAAGGCTGGCGACTACCCCTTCGTGTTCGAAGCCACGATGCAGTGGAACAAGGCCGTGGTGCCGGCCGGCAGCGAGAAGGCCGCCTTCCTGACCGCGCTGCGCAGCAACCTGGGCAAGCCCTCGGCCCTGGCCGCGACCGACTCCAACACGCAGCAAGGCGTGATGTCGCCGCCCGCCAGCTACGCCGGCACCTATGCCGACGCCACCGGTGATGCCGCGCTGTTCGGCTCGCGCGTCGCCCGCCAGGCCAACAACAGCGCCTCGCCGCTGCGCATCATCAAGTAAGTCCCTCGCCGATCAGGCGTGCCGGGGCCCTGCGATGGCAGGACCCCGGCCTTTGCATTTCACGAAGGTGACTCCCATGCCCCGCTCGCTCCCGCCCCTGCGCGCCTGCGCTGCCCTCGGCAGCCGCCTGCTCGCCGCTGCCACGCTGGCCGCCGCCGCCCCATCCGTCCTGGCCGTGATCGGCATGCCGCAGGACGGCGACAACTACCCCGCCGAACTGGTGCTGACGGTGTGGGACCCGGTGGCCAAGGCTTCCTACACCTACGACACCGGCGTGTCGATGGAAAGCTTCATGGAGACGGCGCAGACCGATGCCGGCTACCAGCGCTTCTGGACGCTGGACCCGGCCAACGACCGGGCCCTGGCCAAGTTCATGGAAGCGGGCACCGCCAAGGATCGACTGCTCTGGTACGTGGCGGGTGTGGACGCCTCGGGCTTCGGCGATGCCGGCGACTACCGCGTGGCCACCACGCTGCGGGCCACCACGGTGCAGGGGCAGACGAGCAATGCCTACCGCCAGCTGATGGCGCGGCCCAGCATCGAGTTCGCCACCGACGCGACCGCCGCGATGGCGACCTACTTCGCCGACCTGAACACCGACGCCAACAACGCGCTCAACTTCCACGGGGCCCGCGGCCCGGGCGGCGCGGCCGACGTGAACTACAACGGCAGCAGCTACACCATCGAGGGCCAGCAGGGCTACGTCGACAGCGCGGCCCAGCCCTGGCGCATGAGTGCGGCCGCCGGCATCGACCTCACCAACCCGGTCGGCCGCTCTTCCTGGTTCTACCTGCTGCAGAACCAGGGGCCCGAGGCGGCGACCGATGCGCCGGTGATCGTCGACGAGTTCGACAACCTGACCAACGACGGCTACTGGGGCCTGGACGTGCTGAACGGCCGCTACATCCTCAGCTACTCGCTCTTCACCACCGGCCCCAGCGCGGCGCAGCGGGCCTTTGCGGCCAGCGTGGGCCGCACCGAGCTGAACGGGGGCTTTCGCGTCACCGCGCTGGCCGGCGTGGCCGCGCTGGCCACCGAAGGCCGGGCCACCATCGCCAGCAGGCCGGTGAGCCTGGGCGCCGTGACGCTGGACCCCGTGACGGCCCCGGTGCCCGAGCCCGCCAGCGTGGCCTTGATGGCCGTGGGCGCCGCTGCCGTGGCCGCCGCCGCGGCACGTCGGCGAACCCGCGCATAAGCCGTTCGGCCCATGCCGAAGAGGGGGCGGGTCATGCCCCCTCAACCCCCGCTTCAGACACTCCTGCGGTGAGCCTCCTGCACGCCTTTCTCCCTTCGCGCGCCTGCGCCGCCGCCCTGCTGGTGGCCGGCCTGGCTCTGCCTGCAGCGGCCCAGCCAGCCGCGGCCCCCGAGCCGGCGCCGCGCTTCGCCATCCTCGAGTTCGAGGTCGATGGCAACAGCGTGCTGCCCGTCACCACCATCGAGAAGGCGGTGATGCCCTTCATGGGCGAACAGCGTGAGCTGGCCGACGTGGAGAAGGCCCGCGAGGCGCTGGAACGCGCCTACCAGCAGGCCGGCTACCTGACCGTGTTCGTGGACGTGCCCGAGCAGCGGGTGGACGGCGGCGTGGTGCGGCTGCAGGTGACCGAAGGCCGGGTCGAGCGGCTGCGCATCACCGGCTCGCGCTACTACAGCCAGGGCGCCATCCGCGAACGGCTGCCCGAACTGGCCGAAGGCCAGGTGCCCAACTTCAACGCCGTGCAGCAGCAGGTGGCGCAGCTGCAGCGGCCCGAGCGCCAGCTGCAGCCGGTGCTGCGGCCGGGCCGCGACCCCGGCACCGTGGAGGCCGAGCTGAAGGTGACCGACCAGCTGCCGCTGTCGGGCAGCGTGGAGCTGACGAACCGGCATGCGGCCGGCACCTCCGCCACCCGGCTGTCGGCCACGCTGCGCTACGACAACCTGTTCCAGCGCGACCATGGTCTGTCGCTCACCGCCATCGTGGCGCCGCAGGAGCCCAGCGAATCCAAGGTGCTGGTGGCCAACTACACGGCGCCGCTGTCGGCCACCGACACGCTGGTGGGCTACCTGGTGGTGTCCGACAGCCTGCTGGAGCCGGTGGGCGCGGTGTCGGTGCTGGGCAAGGGCACCACGCTGGGCCTGCGCTGGATGCGCAGCTTCGCCGGGTCCGGCAGCTTCCACAGCCTGGTGCTGGGGGCCGACTACAAGCGGCTGGACCAGCGCACCGACGTCGCCGACCTCAACGCCGTGACCAACCCGTTGCGCTATGTGCCGCTGCAGCTGGGCTACAACGGCCAGTGGGGCAGCGACTGGGGCCAGACCACGGTCAACACCAGCTTCGTGTTCGGTGTGAAGGCGCTGCTGATGCGCAGCATCGCCTGCACGTCGGACGGCAACGTGGGCCCCATCGACCAGTTCCAGTGCAGCCGCAACGGTGCCGACGGCGGCTTTGGCTACTGGCGCGGCGATGCCCGACACAGCCTGCCCCTGGCCGGCGGCCTGCTGAGCGGCCGGCTGGGCTGGCAGCTGGCCAGCCAGCCGCTGGTCTCGGGCGAGCAGTACAGCCTGGGCGGTGCCGAGACCGTGCGCGGCTACCTGGAGGCCGAAGCCGCGGGCGACCATGCCCTGCTGGGCTCGCTGGAATGGCGCAGCCCCAACCTGCTGGGCGCCCGCAGCGCCGAAGGCAAGCCGCTGCCCAGCGCGCACGAGATCGCGCTGCTGGCCTTTCTGGACGCCGCCCGCGCCACCACCATAGACCCCTTCCCCGGCCAGCCCGGCCGGGTGCCCCTGCTGGGCAGCGGCCTGGGTCTGCGGCTGAAGCTGGCCAGCACCGCGCAGGCCGAGCTGGACCTGGCCTGGCCCCACAAGCGCACCAGCGCCACGCCCGATAGCGGCGCCCGGCTGCACCTGCGGCTGCTGGCGCAGTTCTGAGTCATAGCCCCTTCATTTCCCTCACCGCGCACTTGCCGCAACGCCCATGGCCCGCCACCCCCAACGCCGCCGCCTTTCCGCCCACCTGCACCCGCTGGCCGCGGCGCTGGTGGCCGTGTGGCCGCTGCAATCGGTGCTGGCGCAACCGGCGCCCAGCGCGCTGCCGACGCCGGCCGCGCAGTGGGTGAGCCGCTACACCGGCAGCGTGGCGCCGGTGCTCAGCCGGCCGGCCGGCCAGCCCAACAGCATGCTGGTTACGCAGGGCGGCAACCGCGCGATCTACAACTGGAACCGCTTCGACATCGGCAGCGCGGCCAGCGTGGAGTTCCGCCTGCCCGATGCCAACGCGGCGGCACTCAACCGCATCGGCGGCCTGTCGCCCAGCGTGATCCAGGGCGCGCTCAAGTCCAACGGCCAGCTGTGGCTGATCAACCCCAACGGTGTGGTGTTCGGCCAGGGCGCGCGGGTGGACGTGGGCTCGCTGATCACCAGCACGCTGAACGTGGCCGATGCCGACTTCCTGGACGGCCTGACCAGCCGCACGCTGGGCCGCGGCCCCGCCTTCCGGTACGACGGCGCGCCCGAGGACTTCATCGACAGCCGCAACTTCGTGCGGGTGGAGGCCGGCGCCGACATCCGCACCGCCGAAGGCGGCCGCGTGTTCCTGTTCGCCAAGCGGGTGGAGAACGCCGGCAGCATCACCACGCCCGGCGGCCAGACGGTGCTGGCCGGCGGCGGCGAGGTGCACCTGAAGTTGCCCACCAGCGAGGCCCTCTACGCCTCCGAAGTCAACCCCAACGTGCCAGCGGTGCAAGGCCTGCTGGTGGAGGTGGGCGCCGCCGCCGGCCGCGACGGCTCGGTGGCCAACTTGGCCGGCGGCAGCATCAGCACGCCGCGCGGCAACACCACGCTGGTGGGTCTGGCGGTCAACCAGTCGGGGCGTATCAGCGCCACCACCAGCGTGTCGCAGAACGGCTCGGTGCTGCTGCTGGCGCAGGGCGGCACGCAGGTGGGGCCGGCCGGCACCGAGAACTTCTATGAGGCAGGGTCGGAGCTGTACAAGCGCGCGCAGCGCGCCGGCTCGCTGGTGCTGGGCAGCGGCAGCCGCATCGAGATCACGCCCGCCGTGCCGGCCACCGGCGCGGCGCCGACGTCCGACGGCAATGCCACCTTCGTGCCTTCGCGCATCGCGCTGGCCGGCCACGACATCACGCTGGCCGCGGGCGCCCTCATCCAGGCGCCGGGCGCCAGCGTCACGCTGCGGGCCGGCGCGCCCGACTACCGGGCCGACCGCCTGACCAGCCGCCCTTTCACCGCCAGCGACCCCACGGCGCGCATCAGCCTGGCCGAGGGCGCCACCATCGACGTGGCCGGCACCACCGGCACCGTGGTGAGCGCGGCACGCCACTTCGTCACCACCGAGCTGCTGGGCGCCAACGACCTGAAGGACGCGCCGCTGCAGAAGGACGGCGTGCTCTCGCGCAACCGCGTCACGCTGGACATCCGCGACAAGCTGGATGCGACGGACTCCCCCATCCTGGGCGAGCTGGACAGCTACCGCCATGCCGTGCAGCGCACGGCCGAAGAACGCCTGGCCACCGGCGGCAGCGTGGACCTGCGGGCCGAAGGCGCGGTGGTGATGCATGAACGGGCGCGCATCGATGTCTCCGGCGGCCGGGTGAGCTACACCGAGGCGATGGTCACGCCCACCCGCGTGGTGGCCGAGGACGGCAGCCTGTACACGCTGAACACCGCCCCCAAGGACCGGGTGTACGAGCGCACCATCAACGACAAGGGCTCGCCCAAGCCGCTGTACGACCGCTGGGGCGTGCGCACCGCCTACGGCAGCAGCCTGCCGGCTGAAAGGGCGCTGGGCTATGTGGACGGCCAGGCGGCCGGCAAGGTGAGCGTGGTGGCCCCCACCGTGGTGCTGGACGGCCAGCTGGCCGCCCACACGGTGGCCGGCGACCGCCAGCGCACCGGCCTGGACGCGATGGCCACGCTGGGCAGCCTGGCCGTCGGCACGCTGCAGAACGCGCAGCCCTTCGGCGGCACCAGCTATGCCGGCGCCGTGGTGGCAGGCACGCTGCGGCTGGGTGCGCAGGCCGGCAGCCTGGGCAGCGGCTTCTGGCTCGACCCGCTGCAGGCGCCGCTGGGCGCGGACTCGCGCGTGGCCGCCAGCACGGTGATGGCAGGCGGCTTCGGCCAGCTCACGCTGGCCAGCAATGCCGAGGTGCGCATCGAAGGCGACCTGGCCCTGCCCGACCGCGGCAACCTGCAGATGGCCTCGCGCGATGGCGGCGTGGTGATCAGCGCCAACGTGGTGGCGCGCGGCGGCAGCGTGAAGGCGCAGACGCTGGCCGGTGGCGACGTGACGCTGGCCGCGGGCCGCGGCATCGACGTCTCAGGCCGGGTGCTGAACGAACGCACCGACGGCCCGCTGGCCCGTACCGCCCTCCACGGCGGCAGCGTCACGCTGCAGTCGCGCCGCGGCGTGCTGCTGCAGGCCGGCAGCAGCATCGACGTGGACGGTGGCGCGGTGGTCACCGCCAGCGGCGTGCAAGGCGGCAGCGGCGGCAGCATCAGCCTGGCCAGCGGCCGCGCCGACGTCACCGGCAGCGCCAACCTGCTGCTGGGCGGCAGCCTGAGCGGGCATGCACTGAGCGGCCATGCACTGAGCCGCCCTGGCAGCCTGTCCATCGCCACCGATAGCATCCGCATCGGCAGCGCAGCGCCGGGCGGCCCGGAGGCCAGCACCACCCTGGACGCAGGCTTCTTCTCGCGCGGCGGCTTTGCCAGCTACAGCCTGGACGGCCGCGAGTTCCTCGACCTGGCCGCCGGTACCGTGATCGCGCCGCGGCTGGACGCCTGGACGGCCGCGCCCGGCCTGCGTGACGCGCCCACCGGCAGCGCGCTCGATGCCTACGTGACCGCGCCTGCGGGTGCCTTGGCGCCCCTGCCGGCGGCGGTGAACGTGTCGCTGGCTTCAGGTGCCGGCGCATTGACCGTGGGCGCCGGTGCCGGCCTGTCGCTGGCGGCCGGCGCCACGGCGCAGCTGGAGGCCAACAGCCGCCTGACCATGGACGGCGAGATCCGCGCCACGGGCGGCAGCGTGACGCTGCGGCTGACCCGCAGCGGCCCGCAGGAAGGGCAGGACTACGACAACGCGCAGTACCTGTGGCTGGGGGGCAGGAGCCTGATCGACGTCAGCGGCGGCACCGTGCTCACCCCCGCGGCCAACGGCCTGCGGCAGGGCACGGTGCTGGACGGCGGCCGCATCACGCTGGACGCGGCCACCGCCGCGCCCACCAGCCTGGTGCTGCAGCAGGGTGCACAGCTGCGCGCCGATGGCGCGGTGGGCACGCTGGACGTCACCCGCCAGGCCGCCGGCGGCCCCGTGGTGCAGCGTCAGACGGTGGCCAGCAACGGCGGCAGCCTGACGGTGCGCGCCAACCGCGACCTGCAGCTGGAAGGCAGCTTCTCCGCACGCGGCGGTGATGCAGGAGCGGCCTCAGCGGACGCAGCGGCCGGGGTGGCGGGATCGGCCGGCGGCAGCCTGTCCGTCACGCTGGCCAGCGTGCCCGACAGCCGCATCCTGACCGCGCTGCCCGCCGAGCGTGAGCTGCGCATCACCCGCGACACCGGCGGCAGCACGGCCACGCTGCAACCGGCCGACCTGGCCGCACCGCGCCAGCTCACCGGCAACGCCAGCGTGGGTGCCGACTGGGTGGCCGCGGCCGGCGTGGCCGATGTGAGCCTGGCCGCCCGCGACGCCATCCGCCTGGACGATGGCGTGACGCTGGCCCCGGTGCGCAGCCTGCGGCTGGACACGCCGGCGCTGCGCTACGGCAGCGCGGCGGTCGACACCGGCCACGCGGGCACGGCAGCGCCGGTGCAGCTCAGCGCTGCCACCGTCACCCTGGCCAACACCCAGGCCCCGGTGAGCGCCAGCACCAGCACACGGCCGGCGCCGGTCGCCAGCGGCGGCAACGGCCAGCTGCTGGTGCAGGCCGGCAGCCAGCTGTCGCTGGAAGGCGCGCTGGCCACGCAGGGCTTCGGCGGCATCGACCTGCGCAGCCGCGGCGACCTGCGGCTGGTGGAACTGCTGGGCGCCAGTGGCCGCAACGGCGCGTTCAACACCGGCGCCGACCTGCGGCTGCAGGCCGACCAGCTCTACCCCGCCACCGACAGCCGCTTCACCATCGACGCCGGCAACCGCTCCGTGCGCATCGCCGCCGGCGACGAGGCGGCCGGCAGCGTGCAGGCGCCCCTGGCCTCACGCGGCAGCCTCACCATCCGGGCGGGCGAGATCGAACAGGCCGGCATCCTCCGCGCCCCGCTGGGCCAGATCACGCTGCAGGCCAGCGGCAACCTCACGTTGGCGCCTGGCAGCATCACCTCGGTGTCGGCCGCCGGCCTGCTGCTGCCCGATGGCGATGGCCACGCCGCGGGCAGCGTGCCGGCCAAGCAGATCACGCTGTCATCCACCGCTGGCGCGGTGGACGTGCAGCGCGACGCGCTGCTCGACCTGTCGGGCGGTGGCGAGGTGCTGAGCTATCTGTTCGTGCCCGGCCCCGGCGGCTCCACCGACGTGTTCGCCGGCGGCGATGGCGCCTACGCCATCGTGCCCACGGTGCGCAACGGCGCGCCCTACGACGCCACCTGGTCCGTCACGGCGCCGGCCGCCGGCCGGCAGCTCATCGTCGGCCCCGGCGGCCCGCTGCCCGAAGGCGCGTACACGCTGCTGCCGGCGCGTTATGCGCTGCTGCCGGGGGCCTTCCTCGTCAAGCCGCAGGCCGGCGGCACGCCGCTGCAATTCGGCACCAGCCTGCCACAGCCCGACGGCAGCAGCCTGGTGGGCGCGCTCACCGGCAGCGCGGGCACCACCTTGCGCGACCCCCTGTCCAGCACCTGGCGCATCACGCCTTCGGACAAGGCCCGGCTGTCCTCCGAGGTACGCACCACCACCGCCACCCGCTTCTACAGCGAGGCGGCCCAGGCCGCCGACCAGCCACGCCCGCCGCTGCCCGCCGATGGCGGCACGCTGGTACTGGCCGCCCAGCAGGCTTCGCTGGCCGGCAATGCCCGCTTCGGTGCCGATGCGGCCACAGTGGGCGCACGGGGCGGGCAGGCCTTCATCGCGGCCGAGCGCATGGCCATCGGCGCGCCGTCGGCCGAGGCGGGGGTGCTGTCGCTGTCGGTCGCGCAGCTCAATGCGCTGGGCGCGCAGACGCTGGTGCTGGGCGCCCGGCCCGGCGCGACGCCCGACCTGCTCACCGTCACCGCGCGCGAGTTGCGCTTCAACGCGCTCAAGGACACCGACTCGGTGCTGCGCGGCACCGACCTGCTGCTGGCCGCCACCGAGCAGTTGAGCCTGGGCGCCGGCGTCGGCCTGCTGACCACGGCTTCCGGCTCCGGCGCCACCGACGTCGCCACCACCCGCGACTACCAAGTCACCGGCGACGGCGCCCTGCTGCGCGCCAGCGCCACGGCCGATGCCCAGGTGCAGCGCAGCGCCGCCCTGCGCAAGACCGGCACCCTGTCCATCGACCGGGACGTCAGCCTGTCCGCCGCTGGCGGCAGCCTGCTGCTGGACGCCACCCAGCGCACCACGGTGGCCGCAGGCCTGCGCCCGGTGGCGGCCGACGTGACGGTGGCCGCCGGTCACATCGAGGTGGGCCTGCCGCAGCAGGAGGGCCGGTTCGATCCGCAGGCGCTGCAGCTCACCACCGACCTGGCCGCGGCCCTGTCGGGCACGCAGCGGCTGTCGCTGCGCAGCTATTCATCCATCGACTTCGGCGCCGGCGCCAGCCTGGGCAGCACCGGCTTGCGATCGCTGGCGCTGGACACGCCGCTGCTGAAGACCCTGGCCGATGCGGGCGCCTCGCTGCGGGCCGGCGAGCTGCGGCTGGCCAACACCACCGGCGTGGTGGCCGACATGGCCAGCACCACGGCGCCCGTGGGCACGCTGCAGCTGCAGGCGCAGCGCCTGCTGGCATGGGGCGACGGCAGCGTGGGCATCGCCGCTGCGCACACCGTGCTGACCAGCGGCGGCGTCATCCAGGCCGAAGGCGTGGGCACGCTCAACGCCGGCGGTGGCCTGACCCTGCAGTCGCAGCGGGTGCAGACCGCGCTGGGCGGGCAGGCCGAATGGCGGTCCGCGGGCGACCTGCGCATCGAAGCCCTGCCCCCGACCGCCGCCGGTGTGCCGGCCGCCGAACTGCCGGCTGCGGGCGCGGGTGGCCGCCTGGCTTTTGCCAGCGGTGGCAGCCTGGTGCATGCCGGGCAGATCCTGGCGCCGGTGGGTGAGGTCAGCCTGCAGGCCGTGGGCGACCTGGCGCTGGAAGCGGGCGGCAGCGTGCGGGCCACCGGCCTGCGCAGCACGCTGGACGGCAGCACGGTGGACCTGTCCGCCGGCCGCATCGCCCTGGTCAGCCAGGCCGGCAGCGTGCGGCTTGCGGCCGGCTCGCTGCTGGATGCCAGCGCCGTGGGCGAGGGCCATGCCGGCCGCATCGAGCTGGTGGCCACCCAGGGCCAGGTGCGCGTCGAAGGCGCATTGCAGGCCCGCGCCAGCGGTGCCCAGGCGCGCGGCGGCAGCCTGGAAGTGGACGCCGGCCAGGGCCTGGACCTGGCTGCGCTGGCGGCCACCGTGGGCGGCGGCAACAACCTGGCCGAGCGCATCGCGCTGCGCCAGCGACAGGGCGACCTGACGCTGGCCGCCGGCAGCGAGCTGGCGGCCCGGCAACTGTCGATGTCGGCCGATGCCGGCACGCTGACCATAGAAGGCCGCCTGGTGGCCAGCGGGCGCAGCGCCCCGGCCAGCATCGCGCTGTCGGCCGGGCAGGACGTGCTGCTGCGCAGCGGCGCGCTGCTGAGCAGCCGCAGCCTGGTGGGCGAAAGCCGCATCAGCCTGAACAGCCGCGAAGGCTGGCTGCGCCTGGAAGAAGGCGCCACGATCGACCTGCGACCCGGCGGCCCGCTGGCCAGCCCGGGCGTGCTGGAACTGCGCGCGCCGCGCATCGGTGAAGGCAGCAGCCAGGACGTGGCCATCGCCGCAGTCGGCAGCACGCTGCTGGGCCTGGGCCGCGCCGAGGTGGAAGCGGTCAAGGTCTACAACGGCCAGGAGCTCATCGAAGGCTACACCCCGGGCCAGGAACCGCCCGTGGGCGGCGAGGAGCCCGGTGGCGAAATCCCCGGTGGCGAGGAGCCGGGCGGTGAAGCGCCTGTGCCTCCCCCTCCCCCACCGCCGCCACCCCCGCCTCCGCCGCCCCCTCCGCCCCCGCCTCCGCCGCCGCCACCCCCGGCGCCGAGCCCGGGCACGCCTGCGCCGCCCGCGCCGCCCGCCGGCCCTTCGCCCGGCAATGGCCCGACCACCGGCGATCAGGTACCCCCCGCGCCGCCGCTGCCCACCATCTCATCCTTGGGTGCGCGGATCGAGCAGGTGCGTGCGCTGGCCACGTCGCCGGGCAACGGCCCGACCACCGGCGATCAGGTGCCGCCGACGCCGCCGCTGGAGCCCAGCACGCAGCCGGCGCCGCCGCCACCGCCCTCGCCGCCGGTGCCGCTGCCCACGCCGACGCCTTCACCTTCGCCGAGCCCGGCGCCCGGTCCCACGCCCGCGCCCAGCCCGGGCTCGGGCGGCACGCCATCGCCCTCGCCGTCGCCCTCCCCATCGCCTTCACCGGCCCCCGGCCCGGGCCTGCCGCCCGCGCCCACGCCGCAGATCGGCGTGGCCACGATCAATGCCGACAGCGATGCCTTCGCCACCCAGGCCCGCGCCGCCGCCATCGCCAGCCGGTTGTTCGGCGACCGGCTGCCGGCCGGCGCCAGCGTCACGGTGCGCGCCGGCGTGGAAGTGCGCTCGGACTCCACGCTGACCCTGTCGACGCCCTGGCAGCTCGCCCTGCCGCCGGCAGCGCAGAACGCCCTGGGCGCCGTGCAGGTGGGCGGCGCCGCCGTCACGCTGCGCGCCGCGCAGGACCTGGTGATCGCGCAGTCGCTGCACAGCGGCTTTGCCGCGGCCGACGAGTACGGCGGCGAACGTGAGTGGCTGCCCCAGGCCGGCTCGGCCGGCGCCATCACCCTGGTGGCCGGCGCCGACCTGACCGCCGCCCGCAGCGACGCCACGCTGCGCAGCACCGCCACCGGCAGCCTCACCATCGGCAGCAGCACGGCACCTGATGGCGTGCTGCTGCGCAGCACCACCGGCGCGCTCACGCTGGCCGCCGCACGCAACGTCGAGCTGGCCGATGCGCGCAGCGCCGTCTACACCACCGGCCTGCCCACCGAGGGCGGCGCCGGCGCGCCGATGCTGGACGCCTTCAGCGGCCTGGTGCCCGCCTCCACCGAGCTGGGCTATGTGGAGCCCTACCTGCAAGGCGGCGGTGCCATCACCGTGAGCGCCGGCCAGGACGTGATCGGCCAGCCCCTGCCCGCCGCCGATGCGGCCATCAACCGCTGGTGGTGGCGTGGCCGCATCGAGAACAGCGGCGTCTGGTGGTCGCGCTACGACCTGTTCGACGGCGGCCTGGCCACCTTCGGCGGCGGCGACGTCAGCGTGCACGCCGGCCGTGACAGCCTGAACCTGAATGCCGCGGCCGCCAGCAGCGGCTGGGTGGCGCAGGACGGCCGCAGCGGCGCCCGCTACGGCGGCGGTTCGGTGGAACTGCAGGCAGGCCGCGACGTTGCAGGCGGCCTGCTGTATGCCAGCGGCAGCAGCCTGTGGCTGGAGGCCGGCCGCGCCGTCGTGGCGGGGAGCGGCAGTGTGAGTGGCAGCGCCGCACTGGCGCCGCAGCTGGTGCACGGCAACACGCAGGTGGCGGTGCAGGCGCGTGGCGACCTGCGGGTGGCCAGCGTGCGGGCCGAGCACCTCACCTTCCCTTCGCTGGGCAACAGCAGCGGGCTGGTCATCGACGACACCGCGCCGCTGGCCCGGCTGGACCTGGTGAGCACCGCCGGCAACCTGCGCTACGACGGCGAGGCGCAGCAGACCGAATCGGGCTCGCTGGGCCCGGACGCGCTGCTGCTGGGCAGTGTGGTGCCGGCCTGGCTGCGCATGGCCGCGCCCCACGGCAACGTGGAAGTGCGTGGCCCGCTGCTGCAGCAGCCCGGCGCCGATGGCGCGCTGGCCCTGCTGGCCGGCCAGGACCTGACGCTGAGCCAGCCGGTGACGGTGAACGCCACCCGCAGCGTCCTGCCCACGATCAACGACCCGGCCGCCGTGGCCGAGCAGCTGCGCCTGAACACCGTCAACGACGGCGGCGGCCTGGACCGCAGCAGCCGCGACCCGGTGCATCTGGTGGCCGCACAGGGCGATCTGACGGTGGGCAGCAACCTCACGTCGGCACGCCCCGTGCGCCTGGTGGCCGGCCAGGACCTGCGCCTGCCGGGTGCCAGCAGCCAGCTGACCGCGCAGCACCAGGACCAGCGCTACGCCGGCATCGGCGACGATGGCCGCGCGCTGTGGCTGCCCGTGAGCGAGCTGAGCCTGCTGCAGGCCGGCCGCGACATCGTGGGCAGCCCGCTGAGCGGCGTCAATGGCATCGAGATCGCCGGCCCTGGTGACGCGCTGCTGCTGGCCGGCCGCCAGCTGGACCTGGGCAACACCACCGGCCTGGTGGCCAGCGGCAACCAGCGCAGCAGCACCCTGCTGCCCGCACGCGCGGCCGACCTCACCATCGTGGCCGGCTGGCAGCCGGGCGACACGCAGCAGGCGCTGGCCAGCGGCTTTGCGGCGCTGGGCGTCTCGGGCCTGCTGTCGCAGCCGGGCGCGCTGCAGGCCTGGCTGGGCGGCGCCACCGAGGCCGCGGCCTTTGATGCGCTGCCCGCCGCCCAGCAGCTGGCGCAGGCCCAGGCGCTGCTGGGCCCGCAGCAGGATGCGGCGCTGGCCCGCGTGCTGCGCACCGTGCCGGCCTGGCGCGACAAGAGCACCGAGCAGGCCCGTGCCGCGCTGGCCACTGCCGGCGAGGCCCTGCAGGCCCAGGCCGCGCGGGCGCTGCTGCTGCTGGCCTTCGAGGCCCGGCCGGCGGCCGACCGCGCCGCCTTCGTCGCCACCCAGGCGGCGCGGGCCGGCAACCCCTATGCGGCCGGGCTGCAGCAGTACATGGCACGCGTCAACGGTCAGGCGCCCGCCTCGCTGGCGGCGGCCCTGGAAAGCTTCGCGGCCCTGCCCACCGAACGGCAGCTGCCCTGGCTGCGGCAGGTGCTGGCCACCGAGCTGCGCGAAGCCGGCCGCCAGGCCGCCAGCCTGGCCGACGGCCCGCGCGAGGCGGCTTACGCCGCCGGTTACCTGGCACTGGAAACCCTGTTCCCGGGTGCGCGGGCGGCAGGCGACATCCGCCTGCCCTCCAGCCAGATCCGCACGCTGCAGCAGGCCGACATCACGCTGCTGGCGCCCGGTGGCGCGGTGAACGCGGGTGAGCTGGTGTCCGGCGCCGGTGCCGGCAAGCCGGCTTCGCAGCTGGGCATCGTGACGGTGGACGGCGGCAGCATCTTCGCGGCCACGGCCAGCCACTTCGAGGTCAACCAGTCGCGGGTGTTCACGCTCAAGCAGGGCAACGTGCTGCTGTGGTCGTCGGACGGCAACATCGACGCTGGCCGCGGCGCCAAGACCGTCACCGGCGCCCCGGCGCCGGTGCTGCGGCTGGACAGCAACGGCAACCTGGTGGTGGACACCTCCGGCTCCTTCACCGGCAGCGGCATCGCGGTGCTCAACGCCGACAGCACGCTGGACCTGTATGCGCCGCGTGGCGAGATCAACGCGGGCGACGCCGGCATCGTCTCGCGCGGCAACGCCTTCTTCGGCGCGGTGCGCTTCGTCGGTGCGGACAACCTGAACGTCGGCGGCGCCAGCATCGGCGCCCCGGCACCCACCGTGACCGGTGGCACCACCGCCGCCTTCGCACCGCTGGGCCAGGCCGCCACCGCCGCCGGCAACGCCGCCACCTCGGCCCTCGACAGCGCGGCCGACCGCGCCGGCGCCCCGCGCCGCATCGTGTTCCTCGACTTCCTCGGCTTCGGCGACGGGCCGAACTGAATCCCTTCGCCCTCTTGCATTCCGCCCCCATGCCACTCGCACGCAAGCTCCGCCCCTTCGTCCTCGGCCTGCTGGCCGCCGCGCTGCCGCTGGCCGCCAGCGCCTGGTGGAACAAGGACTGGACCCAACGCACGCGCATCGTGCTCAACACCAGCGCCCAGGGCGTGACCACGCAGGAGACGGTGGCCGCGCTGCCGCTGGCGGTGCGGCTGCACAGCGGCAACTTCGACTTCCTGAGCGCCAAGGAAGACGGCAGCGACCTGCGCTTCGTGGCGGGTGACGACAAGACGCCGCTGAGCTTTCGAATCGAGCGCTGGGACCCGGTGAACGAGCTGGCCGTGGTGTGGGTGCAGGTGCCGCAGGTGCTGCCGGGCAGCGACAAGAACATGCTGTACGCCTACGCCGGCCACAGCGCCGCGCCGGCCGCGGCCGACAGCGGCACCGGCTTCGATGCGGCCACGCTGGCGGCCATCCACTTCGATGGCCGCGACAACGCAGGCAGCAGCCACGACGGACGCTGGAAAGCCGCCGACGCCATCACGCCCGAAGCCAACGCGCTGCTGGGCGGCGGCGCCCGCCTGGCCGGCCAGCCGCTGGTGTGGCCGGCGCAACCGGCGCTGCGCATCGCCGCCGGTGGTGCCACCACGTTGTCGCTGTGGCTGCGCTCCGACGAGGTGGCCCGCGGCACGCTGCTGGCCTGGGGCCCGATCAGCCTGACGCTGGAGGGCGGCCAGCTGGCCGCGCGGGTGGGCGGCACGCGCCTGGCCGGCGGCGAGGTGGCACCCACTGCCTGGACGCAGGTGGCGCTGACCGTCGGCAACGGCCAGGCGCAGCTCTACGTCAACGGTGCGGCGGTGGCCAAGGCCGACGTGGCCACACCGCTGATCGAAGGCGAGCTGCGCGTGGGCGAAGGCCTGCGTGGCGTGGTGGACGAAGTGCAGGTCTCGTCGGTGGCCCGCAGCCCCGCCTGGCTGCAGCTGGCCGCCGCCTCGCAAAGCGCCGAAGCCCGGCTGCTGGCCACCACCAAGGACAGCGGCGAAGCCGCCGAAGGCCAGAGCCATGGCTACATCGGCATCCTGGTGTCCAACCTCACGCTGGATGCCTGGGTGGTCATCGGCATCCTGGGGGTGATGTTCGTGGTCGCGGCCTGGGTGATGGTGACCAAGGCGGTGATGGTGGGGCGCGACGACAAGGCCAACCACGGCTTCCTGGAGCGCTTCCGCGGTGCCACGCACGACCTGCTGCTGCTCGACCAGGCCGCCGCCGCGCATGCGCAGTCGCCGCTGTTCCGGCTGTACCAGGCCGGCGTGCGCGAGCTGGCCAAGCGCCAGGTGGGCGTGGCCGGCGCGCCGCCGCTGTCGGGCGCTTCGCTGGACGCCGTGAAGGCCGCGGTGGACGCCGACCTGGTGCGCGAAAGCCACCGCCTCAATGCCCAGATGGTGCTGCTGACCATCGCCATCTCGGGCGGCCCCTTCCTCGGCCTGCTGGGCACGGTGGTGGGCGTGATGATCACCTTCGCGGCCATCGCCGCGGCCGGCGACGTCAACGTCAACGCCATCGCGCCCGGCATCGCCGCCGCGCTGCTGGCCACCGTGGCCGGCCTGGGCGTCGCGATCCCGGCGCTGTTTGGCTACAACTACCTGGCCGCGCGCATCAAGAACATCTCGGCCGACATGCAGATCTTCGTCGACGAGTTCATCACCCGCGTGGCCGAGCTGTACGGGGCGCGCTGATGGACGTCCGCGCCGACAACCAGCCCTACGACGACATCAACATCACGCCGATGCTGGACCTGGCGTACGTGCTGCTGGTCACCTTCATCATCCTCACCACCGCCTCGGTGCAGGGCGTGAAGGTGAACTCGCCGGCCACCACGGCGCAGAACAACCTGGCCAAGCCGCAGACCCGCGCCATCACCGTCACCGCCGACGGTGCGCTGTACCTCGACGCCTATCCCGTGACGCTGGACGAGCTGCGCAACCGCCTGGCCGACTACAAGGCCGCCAACCCGGCACTGCCGGTGGTGCTCAAGGGCGACACCGCCGCGCAGTACGACGTGGTGGTGCAGGTGCTGGACATCGCCAAGCGCCTGGACATCGCCGAGATCGGCCTGGTGACCACCCGCGCCAAGTGAAGGGCCTGCCATGCAAGTCAACACCGACGCCAAGCCCTACGACACCATCAACGTCACGCCGATGCTGGACCTGGCCTACGTGCTGCTGGTGGTGTTCATCCTGATGACCACCGCCTCGGTGCAGGGGCTCACCATCAGCGTGCCCAAGCCCAGCAACCAGCCCGCGAAGGAGCAGCACGAACTCATCGTGCTGCAGGTGATGCAGGGCGGCGCGCTGCTGGCCAACGGCGCACCGGTCACGCTGGCCGAGCTGGAGCCGCGGCTGCAGGCCGCCAAGGCGCGCGATGCGCAGATGTCCGTCGCCATCAAGGGCGAGGCCGGCGCGCAGTACGGCGGCGTCATCGCCGTGGTGGACCTGTGCAACCGGCTGGGCGTGAACATGGCCTTCATCACCGGCAGGTTCGGCACATGAGCAGCAGGAAGCTCCTGGGCCTCGTGGCCGTGGTGCTGCTGGTCGCCGCGCTGGTGTGGTGGCTGCGCGGCCTGGCCGGCAGTCCGCCGGCGCCGCAGCGGCAGGTCGCGCGTATTGCGCTGCTGCCCGACACGCCGCCGCCGCCGCCGCCACCGCCCAAGGAAGAAAAGCGCCCCGAGCCCAAGGAAACCCAGGCGCAGCCGCAGCCGGTGCCGCAGCCCGACGTCAAGCCGCCGCAGCCGCAGCAGGTGCGAGAAGAAGGCCCCACCGGCGACGCACCCGGCGGCCTGGCCGGCGGCCCCGTCACGCAGGAAGGCGTGCCCACCGGCCCGCTGACCACCGGCACCGGCAACGGCGGCGGCGGCACACGTGCCAGCCGCGCCGAAGAACGCTTTTATGCCCAGGCCGCCCGCCAGCTGCTGCGCGATGCGATCGAGCGCCACCTCAAGGGCCAGACCACACAGGCCACCGCCGAGGTTCAGCTGTGGATCGACCCCAACGGCGCCATCCGCCGCTTCGAGCTGCTGCCCAGCGGCCAGCCACGGGCCGACGACGAACTGCGCAGCGCGCTGGCCGACGCCACCCGCGAGCTGAAGCTGCCGCCCCCGCCCGACCTGCCGCAGCCGATGCGCTTCCGCCTCAGCCTGCGGCCGGCCTGAAACCCGAAACGACCATGACCATGCGACCCCTACACGCCCCCCACCGACGCACGCCGCCGCGCCGGCCGCTGCTGTGCACACTGCTGGCCGCGACGCTGGCCGGCACCGCCGCGCTGCCGGCCAGCGCCCAGTCCGACGAGCGTGCCGAGCTGGAAAAGCTGCGCGCCACCACCCAGGCGCTGATCGAGGCGCTGGTGGGCCAGGGCCTGCTGAGCCGCGAGCGCGCCGACGGGCTGCTGCGGCAGGCCCAGGCCGGCACCGCGCCGACCGCCAGCGGCTGGGGCACGCCGCCAGCCGGCGCCCGCGGCAGCGTGGTGCGCATCCCCTACGTGCCCGAGACGCTGCGCCAGCAGATGCGCGAGGAGATCAAGCTCGACGTGCTGCAGCAGGCGCGCGAAGAAGGCTGGGCCGATGCCCGCCAGGTGCCGGCCTGGGTCAAGGCCATCGGCTTCGAGGGCGACGTGCGGCTGCGCTGGCAGACCGACCGTTTCGCGGCCGACAACCTGCCGGCCGAGTTCTACCGCGCGCAGACCGGCGCCCCGGCCTGGGCGCCCGACCTGACCAACACCACCGAAGACCGCAACCGCCTCACGCTGCGGGCGCGCTTCGGCGTCAACGCCAAGCTGTCGGAAGACACGCGCACCGCCATCCGCATCAGCACCGGCAACCTCAGCGGGCCCACCTCCACCTCGCAGACGCTGGGCAGCCACTTCAACAAGTACAGCGTGGTGCTGGACCGCGCTTGGCTGCGCTGGGAGCCGCGGCATGACCTGCGCTTCATCGGCGGCCGCATGCCCAACCCCTTCTACGGCAGCGACCTGCTGTGGCCCGACGACCTGAACTTCGACGGCGTGGCCGTGCAGGGCGAAACCAACCTGGGCAGCGGCGTGTATGCCTTTGCCACGGCGGGCGCCTTCCCGCTGGAAGAACTGTCGGTGGACAGCAAGGACAAGTGGCTCTACGGCCTGCAGCTGGGCGCCGATGCGGCCCTGGGCGCCAACACCCAATGGCGGGTGGGCCTGGCGGTGTACGACTTCCGCCACGTCGCCGGCGTGCAGGCCACCGAACCGCCGCCCACCGGCCCGCGCGCAGGGACGGTGGCCTACCAGAGCAGCCAGTACCCGGCCTCGGCCCGGCAGAAGGGCAACACGCTCATCAACCTGAACGACCCCACCAGCACCGCCAGCCCGGTGTGGGGCCTGGCCTCGAAGTTCCGGCCGGTGAACCTGACCACGGGCCTGACCTTCAAGCACTTCGATCCGGTGCAGGTGGGCCTGACGCTGGACTGGGTGAAGAACAGCGCCTTCGACCTGGCCGACATCCGCCAGCGCGCCGGACTGCCGCAGCTGCAGCTGGCCGACAAGACCACCGGCCTGCAGCTGCGCCTGCTGGCCGGCCATGAACGCCTGGCCAACCGCGGCGACTGGCAGGCCTTCGTGGCGATGCGCAAGTTCGAGCGTGATGCCTGGCTGGACGCCTTCACCGACACCAACTGGAACGGCGGCGGCACCAACTACAAGGGCTGGACCCTGGGCGGCCATTACGCGTTCGACCGCAACGCCAGCGTGGGCCTGCGCTGGACCAGCACCCGCAACCTGGACGACGGCAGCCTGTACCTGAGCAATGCGCCCTACAAGCTCGACACCCTGCAGGTGGACCTCAATGCGCGGTTCTGAACGCAGACCCCAGGTCTGGGCGCTGGTCCTGGCCGCCGCCTGCGCGCTGCCAGCGGCCGCCCAGGACAACACCGCCAACCGCGACCGCGAGGCCCTGCGCCGCGCGCAGGCTGCGCTGAACGACACCCGGCGCGAGCTGGCCACGGTGCAGGCCGAGCGCAGCGATCTGCAGCGCGACAAGGAGGCCGCTGCGACGCAGGCCCAGGCGGCGCAGCAGGCGCGCGACCGCCTGCAGGCCCAGCTGCGCAGCCTGCAGCAGCAACTGGCCGCCCTGCGCACCGACCAGCAGGCCCAGGCCGAGCGCCTGCGCAGCGAGCGCGAGGCCGAAGCCGCCAGCACTGCCGAGCGCCAGCGCCAGGCCGCCGGCCAGCTGGCCGAGCTGCGGGCCCAACTGGCCGAAAGCCGCCGCGCCACGGCCAGCGTGAGCGCGCTGCTGGAACGCACCACCCAGGCCCTGGCCCGGGCCGAGGACAAGAACCGCCAGCTGCATGCGTTGGCGCTGCAGGCGGTGGAACGCTACCGCGCCAGGACGCCGACCGAAGCCGCCCTGCAGGGCGACCCGCTGCTGGGGCTGACACAGGTGCGCATCGAGAACGTGGCCGAGGACCTGCGCACGCAGGCCGACGCCTTGCGGCTGCCGGCCGCGCGCTGAAGCGCGCCGGGCGGCGCTGCGGTCAGCTGCCGGCGCCCGGCCATTGGCCGTGGGCCAGCTGCTGCAACGCCAGCGCTGCGGCGGCCAGCAGCTGCGCCGGCCCGCCGTGCAGCGGCGCGGCCTGGGCCAACGCAGCGTCGGCCCAGGCCGCATCGGGGTGGGTGGGGGCCTCCATGTCGCGCAGCACGCTGCGCAGGAAGGCGGGTTCGATCAAGGCCCCCACCGACACCGGTGAGAAGCGTGATGCATGGCTGGAGTACTGCATGACGATCCCTTTCCGGTGGCTGTTGCCGGGTATTCAGTATAAACTGTTTATACCGTATACCTCGTTCAAGAAAGCAGCATGACCAAGGTCACCCGTCAACGCAAGTCCACCATCGCGGCCGAGCTGGCCGCCCAGCCCGCCGCCCAGGCCCCCGCTGAAGCGGCGCCGCCGGCCGCCCCCGCCCAGCCGGTGGCTCCCAAGGCCGGCAAGCCGAAGGCGGCAGCCAAGAAGAAGTCGGACAAGCCGGCGGCCGACCGGCCCGCTGCCCCCGCCGTGCTGGCCGCGCCTGCCACGCCGGAAGTGCCCAAGGCCAAGACCAAGCTGGTGCGCGACAGCTTCACCATGCCCAAGGCCGAGTACGAACTGCTGGCGCAGCTGAAGCAGCGCGGCACCGTGCTGCACCGCCACGTGAAGAAGAGCGAGCTGCTGCGCGCCGGCATCGCCGCCCTCGCCGCCCTGCCCGACGAAGCCTTCCTGACCGCGCTGGACCGCGTGCCCAGCCTGAAGACCGGCCGGCCGAAGGCCGAAGAAGCCCCGCAAGGCGGAGCGGCCGACAAGGCCTGAGCCCGGCGGGCGGCATGGCGGGCCGGGCAGTGCCTGGCCCGCTGCACTCAGCGCGACTCGGCGCTGCCGCGCACCAGGCGCGACAGCCGCTGATTCAGGCCAAGGCCCGAGCCGCCGGCGACCGGCTGCGCAGCGCTGCGCACCGGTGCGGCCGCCATGGCCCGCGCGCGGGCCCCTGCCAGCGGCGTGGCGGCCACCGGTTCTTCACGCAGCACCGGCCGCTGGCGCAGCCAGTCCGCGCCGTAGAGCACATCGGGCCGGCCGTCACCGTCCAGGTCGCCGATGGCCAGCAGGTCGGGCGCACTGCTGCCGTATTCGCTCACCGGCCAGCTCTCCAGGGCGCCCAACTGGCCGTCGCTGCGCTGCCGGTACAAGCCGATGGGGTAGCCGCCCCAGCTCCACACCAGCAGGTCGTTGCGGCCGTCGCCATCCAGGTCCGCCACCTTGCCGTGGGCCGGGTTGCCGATGCTGGCCATGGCCACCGGCGCGGCAAAGCCGCCGCCTGGCGCCTGCGCGAGCACGGTCACGCGCTGATTGAAGGTCTGCATCAGCACCACATCGGCCCGCCCGTCGCCGGTCACATCGCCGATGGCCAGGCCGTCCACCCAGGTGCCTGACGGCAAGGTGCTGGGGTACCAGGGGCTGGCGTAGCCGCCGTCCGGCGTGCGCAGCACAATGCCCAGCGGTCCGTCGAACGAATCGCTCGTGGCCAGGATGTCGGGGCGCCCGTCGCCGTCCACGTCGCCCACCGACAGGTCACCGAACGACTTCACCGACAGGCTGACGCTGGTGGCTGCACCGAAGCGACCGTCCGCGCCTTGCAGCCAGACCGACACGCTGCTGCCGACGAAGGGCGCGCTCACCAGGTCGGGGCGGCCATCGCCGTTCATGTCGGCCACACGCACGATGTAGCTGTCCCGGGTGTCGATCACCTGGCTGCTGGCCAGCGTGCCGTCGGCCTGCTGGCGGAAGATCTGCAGCCCCCGGCCGGATGCGGCCAGCACCACGGCCTGGCGGCCGTTGCCATCCAGGTCGGCCACGGTCAGCGAGTCGATCTGGCTGCTGAAGTCGGCGATGGTGGTGTAGCGCTGCTCGTCCGCAAAGCGGCCCTGACCCAGCCCGCGCCGCACCACCAGCTTGAAGGCACCAGCGTCGCTGGAAGCGTTGTAGCCCGTGGCGAACACGGCATCGGCACGGCCGTCGCCGTCCACATCGCCGATGGTCACGGCCTGCGCGGTGCTGCCTGCCAGCAGTTTCTGCGGCGCCGCGAAACGCCCCGGGTCGGCGGTGAACTGCCAGTACTGCATCTGCCCCACGTTGCCATTCCGATCCGCCAGGTAGTTGACGGCCAGCGTGTAGCGGGCACCGGTGCGCAGCGGCGACTTGGGCCGCAGTGTGATGGTGCGACCCGACAAGGTGACGGTGGCCTCGACCTGCCGGACGCCATCGCCCAGCGTCACGTTGCTGTCGTTCACCGACGCCGGTTCCGGGTCGTCGTCCAGCTGCAGCACGAAGACGCTGTCCAGCGGCAGCTCGGGGGCGCCGGCGGTGGGCGATACCAAGGTGGCCTGCGGCGCGCTGGCATCGACATCGAAGGTCCAGCTGGTCTCGCCCACCGGGTTGCCGATCAGGTCCACCGCCGCGGCGCTGACACGGGCGGTGTAGCGGCCGCTGGCCAGCGGGTAGGTCTCCTCGATGTAGAGCGTGCGCCCGCCGTCGTTCCAGTAGCCCCTCAGGGGCACCGGCTGCCCATCGGGGCCGGTGAGGCTGAAAGCGCGCTCCGGGGCGACGCCCGTGTCCATCGGGCGGTCAAAGCCCACCTGCTGCTGCACGGCCACGCCGTAGACCGTCGCGCCGGCGGCAGGCAACCGGTTGGTGATGGTGGGCACCCCGCTGCTGCTGCGCTGCCCCGCCACGCGCCAGCCGGTGACGCGGTTGACGGTGTTGGTGCTGCCACCCGAGCCGCTGATGGCCACGCGGCTGCGCACCAGGCCGACGTTGGGCGCATACCAGTCGTCGGAGGTGAGCGTGCTCGACACAGTCTGGCCGGTGCTGCTGAGCTGCACCGTCTGCCGCAGCACCGTCTGCACATGGGCCGATTGCGCATGGCTTCGGCCTGCCTCTTCCACGGTCTCGAAGCCCAGCACGGCACCGTCCATGCGCAGGGTCACGGTGTCGGCCTTGCCGTCGGCGTCCACGTCCAGCACGCCGGCCAGCGTCTGGTCGGCGATCACCCAACGGTCGCCATTCACCAGGGGCAGGCGCAGCAGGGTCAGGCGGCCCAGCGCGGCCAGGGTCGGGTCGCTGCCGGCTTCGGTCAGCACCTGCACGCCGGTGGCCGTCTTGAGGTACAGCGCGGTGTCGGGCACGTCACCCCCGCCCTGGGTGCTCACCACCAGGGCCGTGCCGCCTTGCACGGGCTGCGTCCCGGTGACGTCCACCTGCATGGTGACGCCATCACCGTCCCGGTACAGCCAGCGGTCGCCCACGTTCAGCGGGTAGTAGTCGGCACCCGCCACCGGCCCCTGCGCAGCGCCTGCGCCCTCGCCATTGCCAGACCCGCTGCCGCCCCCGCCGCCGCCGCAGGCGGCCAAGGCGCTCAGGACCAGTGCTGCCAACGCGCAGCGCGCGGTTCGGCGCCAGGCGCCGCTCCTTGCTTTGAGCATCTCCACTCCCATGTTGTTCGTCGTTCCGCGCCACGTGGGCGCGGGCCCTGTCTGAAGGGCGCGGCATTCTGAACTGCCCAAGCGATGCCGAAGCCGCATCCGTAGAACCCGCGGCCGCGGCGCACCTTGCTGGTGGCAGGATCAGGCGGTGAGAAGAGGTTTGTGTTTCCACCGCCTGCGCCTGGCCATCGGCTGCCTGCTGGCCCCGCTGGCGCTGCCGGCCTGGCCTTGCGAGGGACCGCTGGTGTCACTGGTGGTGCCCTACCCCGCCGGCGGCTCGATGGACGCCGTGATGCGGCTGGTGGCCGAAGCAGCCAGCGAAGAGACCGGCAAGACCTTCGTGCTGCGCAACATCGGCGGCGTGTCGGGGGCCCTGGCAGTGCAGCATGTGCTGCGGCAGCCGGCCGATGGCTGCACGGTGCTGGCCGGCAACGTCAATGCGGTGATCCTGGCGCCGCTGCTGGTGCCGCAGGCCGGTTTCCAACCCACCGACCTGGTGCCGTTGGGCCAGGTGGGGACGGCGGACTTCGTGGTGGTAGCGGCGCCCGGGCTGGAAGCCCAGAGCCTGGAACAACTGCCCGCGGCTGCGCACCGCCGCGGCAAGCCACTGTCGGCCGGGCACCCGGGCCATGAGACGCTGCAGCATCTGGCGCTGCCGCTGATCGAGCGCCAACTGGGGCTGCCGCTGGTGCGCGTGCCTTACAAGGGCTCTTCGGTGATGGTCAACGACCTCATCGGCGGACATCTGGACATCGCGGTGGTGGCCGAGCCGGTGGCCACGCCGCTGGTGGCACGTGGCCAGCTCAAGGTGCTGGCGCGCCTGGGGCAATGGCTGCCCAGCCCGGCCGGTGGCAGGCAGGCGCCGCTGCTGGGTTGGGCCGGCTGGTTCGTGGCCGCACCCACGCCGGCCCCGGCGCGCGATCGGCTGCAGGCCGCGCTGCTGGCGGCGTTGGCCCAGCCCGCCCTTCAGCAGCGGCTGCAGGCCTTGGGTTCGGGCGTGCCCGATGCCGCCGGGCAGCAACGCTTCGCGGCCACCGTGGCGGCCGACATCGGCGTGTACCGGCGGCGGGTGCTGGAACGTTGACCGGCCGCCGGCTCAAGCCGCGGCCAACACCTGCTGCGCGTGCTCGACGAAGCGGCGCGTGGCCTGGCTGCAGCGGCTCAGGTCGGCCGGTGCCACCAGGCCCACCGGCGGCAGCGCCGACAGCAAGCCCGGCGCGCAATGCACCTCGGCCAGCAGCCCGGCCTCCAGCATCTGCAGCGCGGTGTTGCGCGGGATCAGCGACAACAACTCACGCTGCTGCAGCATGGCCAGGGTAAGGAGCAGCGCGCGACCACTGACCCAGCAGGTGCGGGGCGGGCCGCCCAGCAGGTCGAACAGCAGATGGAAGTCGCGCGCCGCAATGCCGGTGGGCGGCGGCGTGAGCCACACCTGGGCGGCCAGCTCGGTCAGCTTGACACCGCGGCGACCGGCCATTGGATGCTGCGGCCCGCAGACCACTGCATAGCCGTCTTCCGCCAGCGGCAGAAAGCTCATCGCGGACGGCAGCTGCGGCGGCGCGCGGCAGCACAGCAGGTCCACCTCACCGCGTTCCAGCAGCTGCAGCAGGTCGTCCACGGCCACCATCTGCACGTCCACCACCACCTCGGGCTGGGCGCTGCTGAAGGAAGGAATCACCCGCGCGAGTACGCCCGACAAGCCCGCACCGATGGTGCCGATGCGCACCGTGCCCGCGGCACCCGCGCCCATGGAAGCCACCGTCTCGGCGCAGGCCAGCACCTGGCGGATGGCCTGACGCACCGGCGGCAGCAGCGCATGGCCCAGCGCGGTGGGCCGCATGCCGCGTGAATGGCGCTCGAACAAGGGCATGCCGAGGATGGACTCCATCTCGGCCAGCGCATGGGTGGCGCCGGGCTGGCTCATGCCGATGGCCTCGGCTGCCTTTTGCAGGCTGGCCAGCTCGGCGATGTGCACCAGCAGCTGCAGGTGCCGCAGGCGGGCACGCGCCATCAGCCGCGCATGGAGCACGGCGGGTGTGGTGGTGGAGCTGGGGGCCATGTGCTGACATTCAATATTTGAATGTCATGGACTCTATTCGAATTCGACTCTTGCGAGATGCTTGCTGAGAATGGCATCGGCTTGCGAGCACAGACATTCGCCTGCCCTATGTCGCCGGGACGCCGGCGGCAAGAGGCCGGGCCCTTGAACGGAGACTTCCCGATGACCATCCGCCCTGCTGCCTGGCGCTTCGGCGCCCTGGCCCTGGCTTCGCTGCTGGCTGCCTGCAACGGCAGCTCGAACGACAACGCCGCCAACGACATCGATGCCCGCATCGCCACCATCGACAAGTCGCTGGTGATCTCGCCCACCGAATCCACCACCTGGTTCCAGACCAAGGCTTCCTGGGGCGCCACCTACACCGGCTCGGCTGCCTGGAAGTCGTACATGGCCTTCATCGAGGCTCGGCTGGAGGAGTACGGCGCCACCAACATCACCCGCGCCCGCTTCCCGTATGAGCGCTGGTACACCACCGAGTACCCCGACAAGAGCGGCTGGTCGCTCACCTCCGACGGCACGGCGGTGGACGTGGCCTCCTATGCCACGCAGTCGGGCTCCACCGGACCCAACGGCGTCACCGCGCCGATGGTGCTGCTGGACCTGGGCGCGCCGGCCGCCAGCCGCCCCACCGCCGCGCAGATGGCGGGCAAGATCGTGGTGGTCAAGCAGGCGCCCTACACCTACACCGGCGGCAGCGCCGGCTACACCGACTACGAGTTCCGCACCAACGAAGACCAGTTCCTGGCGCCCTTCACCGCGGTGGACCCTACCTATGAGGCCAGCTACCGCAACCGTCACCAGTACGGGCAGATGGGCAGCACCATCAACAGCTTCTTCCGCGGCACCACCAACAAGCCGCTGGGCCATGTGGTGGTGATGGACATGCCGCCCGGCGCCGCACAGGGCGGCCGCCAGCACGGCACGCCCAACCGCTATGAAGTGCCCGGCCTGCTGCTGGACAAGGTCAACGGCGCGAAGGTGGTGGAAGACGCCCGCGCGGGCAAGACCGCCACGCTGAAGCTCAATGCCCAGGTGGAGACCGATGCGCTGGCCTACACCCTGGTGGCCACGCTGCCCGGCAAGGACTTCGGCACCGACAAGGACACCGCGGTGATGATGGCCACCCACGTGGACGGACCGGCGCTGATCCAGGACGCCGGTGCGCTGGGCATCCTGGGCGTCATCAAGTACTACGCCCAGATTCCGCAGGCCAAGCGGCCCCGCAGCATCTTCATGGTGTTCGACACCCGCCACTTCGTGCCGGGCGCCGAGCGCAGCTACCCGTACGACTTCGTCGAGGACAACCACGACCAGCTGGCCAAGTGGGTGATCGGCGGCGTGGCGGTGGAGCATGTCGGCGGTGCGCAGATGGCCGACGCGGGCAACGAGTTCCGCGCCACCGGCCGCGCGATGACCACCTACATCAACACCCACGGCAACGACGTCAACGTCGAGAAGGCGATCGAGGCGGTGAAGTACGCCGGCCTGCCACGGGCGCAGGTCAATGCCGAGGAGCGGCCGGGCGTGAACGGCCAGGCCCAGAACAACTGGTTCGGCCGCAACTTCGCGGCGCACCTGGAAACGCTGGGCAACCACCCGGTGTGGCACGTCACCGGCGACTGGCCCAGCTCCGGCTACCAGGCCTTCTACCCGGGCATGGACCGCTTCAAGCCCGAAGTGTTCACCGCCCAGGTGACCACCGCTGCCGCGTTGGTGGGCACGCTGATGACCACCCAGGATCTGGTGCCGATGTCGTCTTCGTGGTCGAAGGTGGACCAGGGCATCCGTGCGCTGCTGGACGCCGACTTCAACACGCCGGCCACGGCCGCAGCCCAGCGCAGCGCGCTGCTGGCCGCCAGCAAGGCGATGTTCTCTTCCGTGCGCAAGAGCGACTACAGCAAGACGCAGGCGGAGTTGGACGCGCTGCGCAGCAGCATCACCGGCAGCACCGTGGCCAATGCCCGGCAGCAGACGCTGCTGGACCTGATCACCGACCTCAAGGCCCGGGTGGCCAAGGCCACGGCACCGCGCGCCTGATGAACGGCCAGGGCGCTTGCGCCCGCCTCACCGCGCCACGTCGGCCAGGTGCTGGCGCACCGCCCTGGCCGGCGCCGACAGCCAGGGCTCGCTGCGGCTGACGATAACCAGCTGGCGGCGGGCCCAGGCGTCCTTCAGCGGCTTGCACACGAGGGTGCCGCCGCCGTTGCCGGTGGCGCCGATGGGCACGATGGCCACGCCCAGGCCGGCGGCCACGATGTGCTCGGCCGCCTCGAAGCTGGCCACCTCCATGCGCGGTGCCCAGCTGGCGCCCAGCAGCCCGGCCTGGCGGCGCACCAGTTCATCCAGCAGCCCGCCCGGCGCCACGCTGACCGCCGGATGCGGCAGCGCCTGCGCGAACGAGACGCTGCGCCGTGCGGCCAGCGGATGGCTCAGCGGCATCAGCACGCCCAGCCGGTCGCCGCGGTAAGGCAGCGTGGCCAGGTCGCCGGTGCCCACCGCGTCCCACACCACGCCCAGGTCGGCCGTGCCTTCACGCACTTCGCGCACCACCTCCTTGCCCACCCGTTCGGTCAAGGAGACATGCAGCCGCGCATGCGACTCGAGGAAGGCCGCCACGTCGCGCGGCACCCCCAGCGCCAGCGCCGACACGCTGGCCACGATGCGCACATTGCCCACCACGCCCTGGGTGAAGGCGCTCAGCTCCGCATGCACGCGGGCCATCAGGTTGAGGATCTCGCGCGCCTGGCGCAGCAGCGTCTGGCCGGCGGGCGTGGGCTCGATGCCGCGGCGGCCGCGCAGCAGCAGCGGCATGCCCAGCTCGGCCTCCAGCAGCGCCATGCGCTTGCTGACGGCCGAGGCCACCAGCGCCTCCCGCGTGGCGGCGCGGGCGATGTTGCCCTCTTCGCACACGGCGATGAAAAGGCGCAGCGAGACCGGGTCGAAGGTGCGGTTCACGTCTGTATTCTGGCATCGCGGATGGGAACGATGGGCATTCCCAAATATCGCTGGATTCTCCAGCCGCGATGCCTAGAGTGACGCCATGCCCGACATCCAAGCCCACTCACCCGTCGCCGTGCGCGACACCAGCCTGCGCGACGGCCTGCAGTCCATCGCCCGCACCGTGCCCACCGCCATCAAGCTGCAGTGGCTGCAGGCGCTGCATGCGGCCGGGCTGCGCCAGATCGAGGTCGGCTCCTTCGTGCCGCCGCGGCTGCTGCCCCAGCTGGCCGACACCGCCGAGCTGGTGCAGGCCGCCTGCCGCCTGCCCGGGCTGGAGGTCACGGCCCTGGTGCCCAACCTGCGCGGCGCCGAGGCGGCCATGGCCGCCGGTGCCCATGTGATGCTGCTGCCCCTGTCGGCCAGCCATGCCCACAGCCTGGCCAACCTGCGCAAGACGCCTGACGACGTGGTGGCCGAGCTGGGCCGCATCCGCGCCGCGCGCGATGCGGCGGGCGGCAGCTGCCGCATCGAGCTGGGCATCAGCACCGCCTTCGGCTGCACGCTGCAGGGCGCGGTGGCACCGGCCGAGGTGCTGCGGCTGCTCCGCCAGGGGCTGGAGGCCGGGGCCGACCGCGTGAGCCTGGCCGACACCGTGGGCTATGCCGACCCGCTGCAGGTGGGCCGGCTGTTCGAGGCAGCGCTGCGCGTGGCCGGCGAGCGGCTGACCGCGGCGCATTTCCACGACACCCGCGGCCTGGGTGCGGCCAACGTGATGGCGGCCTGGCAGGCCGGCATCCGCGGCTTCGACGCCTGCGTGGGCGGCATCGGCGGCTGCCCGCATGCCCCCGGCGCCAGCGGCAACGTGGCCACCGAAGACCTGGCCTACCTGTTCGGCAGCATGGGCGTGCCCACCGGCCTGCACTTTGCGGCGCTGATGGCGCTGCGCGACCGCATCGCCGGCTGGCTGCAAGACGAACCGCTGCACGGCGCCATTTGGCGCGCTGGCCTGCCCAAGACCTTTCCCACGGCCGGCCTGGCCGCATGACCATGACCAACACCGTGAACACCAAGCCCGCACCACCCGATCCCACGTTGCCGCTGCATGGCCTGCGCGTGGTGGAGTTCACCCACATGGTGATGGGCCCCACCTGCGGCATGGTGCTGGCTGACCTGGGGGCCGAGGTCATCAAGGTGGAACCGGTGGCCGGTGAAGGCACGCGCACGCTGCAGGGCGCCGGCATCGGCTTCTTCCCGATGTTCAACCGCAACAAGAAGAGCATCGCGCTCGACCTGCACACGCCCGAGGGCGCCGAAGCCGCGCGCCGGCTGGCCGCCAGCGCGGATGTGGTGATCGAGAACTTCAAGCCCGGCACCATGGCCAAGTACGGGCTGGACTACGCCAGCCTCTCGGCCGCCAATCCGCGGCTGATCCACGCCAGCCACAAAGGCTTTCTGCCCGGGCCCTACGAGCACCGCACGGCGCTGGACGAGGTGGTGCAGATGATGGGCGGCCTGGCCTACATGACCGGCCGCCCCGGCGACCCCGTGCGGGCCGGCACCAGCGTCAACGACATCATGGGCGGCCTGTTCGGGGCCATCGCGGTGATGGGGGCGCTGATCCAGCGCGGCATCACCGGCCGCGGCATGGAGGTGCAGAGCGCGCTGTACGAAAACAACGTGTTCCTGATGGGCCAGCACATGCTGCAGTACGCCATCACCGGCCGCCCGCCGCAGCCCATGCCGGCGCGCGACAACCCCTGGGCGGTGTACGACGTGTTCACCGTGGCCGGTGGCGAGCAGATCTTCCTGGCCGCGGTGAGCGACGCGCAATGGCGCCAGTTCTGCCGCGCGCTGGGCCTGGAAGACCTGTTGCAGGACCCGGCACTGGCCACCAACCGCCAGCGGGTGGACGTGCGGCCGCAGCTGCTGCGCACGCTGGGCGAGCGGCTGGCCCACCGCACGGCGGCCGAGTTGGCGGCCCTGATGGAAGGCGCCGGCCTGCCGTTCGCGCCGATCCGCCGGCCGGAGGAACTGCTGGACGACCCCCACCTGCTGGCCAGCGGCGGCTTGGCCGACGTGGTGCTGACCGATGGCGAGCGCGCCGGCCAGACGGTCAAGACCACGCTGCTGCCCTTCACGCTGGCCGGCCGGCGGGCGGGCGTTCGCCTGCAACCGCCGCGGCTGGGCGAACACACCACCGACCTGCTGGCCAGCGTGGGCTACAGCGGCCCGCAGATCGATGCCCTGCGAGGCAGTGGCGCCGCACGCTGACGCCAACGCGCCTGACCCTGACAACGACACCGGAGACACACCATGACCCTGCCCCACCAGCGTCCCACGCGGCGCCAATGCCTTCAATCGCTGCTGGCCCTGGCCGCCTCCGGCAGCCTGGCGCTGCCCACCGGCGTGCGCGCGGCCGATGCCGCGGTGACACGGCTGGTGCTGCCGCATGCGGTGGGCTCGGGCGTGGACGCGATCGCCCGCGCGATGCAGGGCGGGCTGGCCAAGGCCCTGGGCACCTCCATCGTGGTGGACAACCAGCCCGGCGCCGGCGGCATCGTGGGCCTGCAGCAGCTGGCCCGCGCCACGCCCGATGGCCACACCTTGAGCCTGGTGAGCAACAACGTCGTCATCATTCCCAGCGTCTACAAGTCGCTGCCCTTCCAGATGCCCGGCGACTTCACGCCCGTGGCGGTCTGCGGCACCACGCCGATGGTGCTGGTGATGCATCCGCGCTGGCAGGTGAGCGATGCGCAGGGCCTGCTGGCGCTGCTGAAGTCCAAGCCCGGTGAGCTGACCTACGGCTCGGGCGGCAACGGCACCATCCTGCACCTGGCGGCCGAGCTGCTGCTGGACGAGACCGGCACCCGCGCGCGGCACATCCCATACAAGGGCGTGGGACCGATGGTCACCGATCTGGTGGGCGGCCAGATCGACTTCGCGGTGATCGCTCTGCCCAGCGCGCAACCGCACATCCGCAGCGGCGCGCTGCGCGCCATCGGCACCACCACGCCCGAGCGCGTGCCGGCGGCCAAGGACATTCCCACCTTCGTGGAGCAGGGCCTGCCCGGCTACGTGGTGGACGCCTGGTTCGCGCTGCTGGGGCCCAAGGGCTTGCCGGCTCCGGTGGTGCAGCGGCTGCATGCCGCGCTGGCCACCACCTTCGCCAGCCCCGAGGTCAAGGAGATGATGGACCGCCAGGGCAACGTCATCCGCCTGGGCACGCCGGAGCAGGCGGCCGGCTACTTCCGCAGCGAGGTGGACAGGTACGCCGCCATCGTGCGCAAGGCCAACGTGCGGCTGGACTGAGCCGCGGCCACGCGCTCAGCGGCCTGGCGCCGATCCGGCCTCGCGCATCACCTGCGCCAGGCCGGTGTTGCCGACCCGCGCGGCGCCCTGGGCCGCACCGTCGCGGTCGCGGGCTTCCTTGTTCTGGCTGAGCTTGCGCTTGCCTTCCATGCGGGTGACCACCACCTCGATGCCGACGATGGCCTTCAGCATGGTGTCGATGTAGTCGGCCGGGGCGTCGCCCATCTTCCAGGGCCGGGGCTCGCCGGCTTCGTGCTGGCGCGTCAGCCGGGCCACCAGGCCGCGCACGAAGCGCTCGTCGTCACGCACGCGCAGCATGCCGTGCACATGCACCGATTCGTAGTTCCAGGTGGGCACCTGGCGGTGCGTCTCCTGTTTGCTAGGGTACCAGTTGGGCGAGATGTAGCCCTGCTCGCCGCGGAACACCACCAGCACCGGGCTGCCGCTGGCGCAGCGCTGCCACACCGGGTTGGCGCGCGCCACATGGGCGCTGAGCAGGCCCTGCCCGCCTTCGGCCGCGGGATCGAACGCGAACGGCAGATGGTCGGCATCCAGCCCATCGGGGCCATGGGTGATGAGCAGCCCCAGCGGGTGCGCTGTCAGCAGGCGCTGCAGGGCCTGGGGGTCTTGTTCGGCGAAGTGGGCGGGGTTGTACATGGCGGGGCGGGCGTTGGTGCAGCCCGCACTGTCGCATGGCGGGCTGCCTGGCTTCGGCTTGACCCAGATCAACTCCAAGCCGCTCAAGCAGCAGCTGGCAAAGGCCGACAAATTCACATTGTCCGAGTCGTTTTCATGAAGCAGTTCATCGCCCACCTGTCACTGGCCCGCAAGTTCACCCTGATCGGCGCGCTGGCCTGCGTCATGACCTTGTTGCCTGCCTCGCTGGTGCTGGAACGTCAGCTGAACCAGCTGGACGATGCCAGCAACCTGATGTCGGCCCTGCCGTCTGCCCGCGAACTGCTGGACGTGGTGCGCCTGACCCAACAGCACCGCGGCATGTCGGTGGTGATGCTGGGCGGCCAGCCGTCGATGGAAGAGCCGCGCGCCCGGAAGCAGGCCGAACTCGACCAGGCCTTCGCGGCCCTGGTGGCGGCGCTGCCCGGGATGGCGCAGCCCACGCTGCAGCGCCAGGCCGAGCAGCTGGCTGCCGACTGGAAGCAGCTTGCCGCCGACGTGGCTGGACGGCAGGTCAAAGGCGCCGACAGCTCGGCCCGGCACACGGCCCTGATCAGCGCGCAGCTGGCGCTGCTGGAGGACATCACCGTGGCCTCGGGCATGGTGCTCACGCCCCAGGCCAGCCTGTACTTCCTGCAGAACGGCGTGCTGCTGCACCTGCCCAAGTACACCGAGCTGCTGGGCCAGATGCGCGCCCGCGGCGCACTGATGCTGAGCCAGGCTGCCGCCGGCCAGGCACCGGGTGCCGGTGACAAGGCCCGCCTGACCATGCTGGCCGAACGGGCGCGCGACCAGTTCGCCCAGGCCCGCAAGTCCCTGGACCTGGCAGTGGCCAGGGACGCCGCGCTCTCACGTGCGATGGAAGAGGCCATCCGCACGGCCAGCGCCTCCAGCGCCGAGGCGATGCAGCTGGTGGAGCAGCGACTGGTGCAGGCAGCGACGCCCGATCTGTCCTCCGCCGACTACTTCGCCGCCCTCACCCGCACCATCGATGCGCAGTTCACGCTGGTCAACCGCAGCTTCGACCAGCTGCAGCAGGCGATGGAACGCCAGCATGACGACGCCCAACGCCAGCTGGGGCTGCTGGCCGCCGGCATCGGGCTGCTGGCCGGCCTGGGTGGCTGGCTGATGGTGGTGATCACCCGCACGACCACCCGCTCGGTGGGGGCTGCGCTGCAACTGGCACAGTCGGTGGCCGAAGGCGACCTGACCACACCGCTGCCCCCCGCCAGCCGCGACGAAGTGGGCCAGTTGCTGCAGGCGCTGGACCGCATGCGTCGCCAGCTCAGTCAGGTGGTGCAGGCGGTGCGCGGCAATGCCGAGAGCGTGTCCACCGCCAGCACGCAGATCGCCACCGGCAACCTCGATCTGAGCAGCCGCACCGAGCAGCAGGCCAGCGCGCTGCAGCAGACGGCGGCCTCGATGGAAGAACTGGGCTCGACCGTGCGCCTGAACGCCGAGCATGCCCGGCATGCCGACGAGCTGGCGCGACGCGCCTCCAGCCTGGCCGTGGAGGGCGGCCGCTTGTTCGACGACGTGGTGGCGACCATGCACGGTATCGACGCCAGCAGCCGCCGCATTGCCGACATCCTGGACGTGATCGACGGCATCGCCTTCCAGACCAACATCCTCGCGCTCAATGCGGCGGTGGAAGCGGCCCGGGCCGGTGAGCAGGGCCGCGGCTTTGCGGTGGTGGCCGGTGAGGTGCGCACGCTCGCCAGCCGCAGCGCCGAGGCAGCGCGGCAGATCAAGGCCCTGATCGGCGAAAGCCGCGGCACGGTGGATCAGGGCGCGGCGCTGGTGGGCCGGGCGGGCACCTCCATCCAGGGCATCGTCAGCGCCATCGGTGAGGTCACTTCGCTGGTGGCCGGCATCAGCACCGCCACGCAGGAACAAAGCAGCGGTGTGCAGCAGGTGGGCGAGGCGGTCTCGCAGCTGGACCGCACCACGCAGCAGAACGCCGCGCTGGTGGAAGAGTCGGCCGCCGCGGCCGACAGCCTGCAGCAGCAGGCCGGGCAGCTGGTGGCGGCGGTGTCCGTCTTCAGGCTGGCGGAAGCAGCCTGAAGCGGGCTCTGTGTTCAACCCTGGGCGGCGCGGCCGGTGGCGGGCGATTCGGTCACCGCCTGCAATGACCGCAGCGCGCGCGAGCCGAAGCCGGCCACGCAGCCGGCCGCGCCCAGCAGACCCATGCCGATGAACAGGCCCCGGATGCCGACCCACTCGCCCACCGGCGAAGCCAGCGCCAGGCCCACCGGGGCGGCCAGGCCGACCAGCGCGCTGAGCAGCGAAAACGCCCGGCCTTGCAGTTCGTTGGGCACACTGAGCTGGATCAAGGCGACCAGCGGCGTGTTGCCGGCCACGAAAGCCAGCCCGGCCAGGCCCCACCACAGCGGCGCGGCCGCGGCCAGCGCAGCGGGCGTGAAGGCGATGCCGGCCAGCGCCAGGCTGCACAGCGCAAACCCGCCCAGGATCCACGGCATCTGACGCCGCGGCGCCAGCGCCGTCATCAACAGGCCACCGGCCACCATGCCCGCGCCCAGAAGGCCCTGCACCGCCGCCACCTGCGCCGGCCCCTGGCCGAAGTGCTGCTTGACCAGCAGCGGCACCAGCGTGAAGGCGGGCATCACCAGCAGCATCACCCCGGCCAGCAGGCCATACAGCTGGCGCAGCCCGCGGTGCCGCCAGATGTAGCGCAGGCCTTCTGCCAGGTCGTGCAGCACGGTCCTGCCCGGCCCGCCTGCAGCCCGCACCGGCTGGGGGATGCGAAACACCAGCAGCGAACCGATGGCCACCGCGGCCGTGAACACGTCGATGGACAAGGCCCAGCCCAGCGGCATCCAGCCCAGCGCCAGCGCCCCCAGCGGCGCAGCCACGATGGCGGTGATGCCCTGCAAGGTCTGGTTCAGGCCGGCCGCCCGCGGCAGAAAGCTGCGCGGCACCAGCATCGGCACGCTGGCCGCCGCCGCCGGCGATTGGAAAGCCTGCATCGCACTGCGCACGGCCATGGCGGCATAGACCTGCCACAGGCTGATGCCGCCCGAGGCAAAGAGCGCAATCAGCGCCACGATGCAGGCCGCGCTCACCGCATCGGCCAGCATCATCAACCCCCGGCGGCTGTAGCGGTCGGCCAGCGCACCGCCCAGCGGGCTCAGCAGCGCCTGAGGCAGCAAGGCCGCAATGCCGGCCGTGGCCACCGCGCCCACGCTGCCGGTGGTGTCGGTGATCCACCAGAGCAGCACGAACTGCGTGAGCTGCGAACCCAGCAGCGACAGCGACTGCCCGATGAACACGGCCCAGTAGCGCAGCTTCCAGGGGGCGGGGGCGGAATCAGGGGTGTTGGCGGCAGCGGCGTCGGGCAAGGTCATGCGGGTTGGCGTCCATCGGCCCGACGCCGCGGGGCAGCGAAGGGGTCGGGGCGAGTCTCGCACTCCCTGGTGGGGTGCCGGGGGTTGGCCGGCAGGCCGCCTGGTTACAGGCTCCTGGACGTAAACCTTCGTTTCAGGGGGTGTCTGCGGCGCGAGTCGCCCCGATTGCCCCGGGGTCCGCACACCAACACACCGTGAAAGGGAAGGGACACCATGAAGGCAACGACCTCGGCCTGGCTGCTGGGCATGGCAGCAGCATTGACGGCTTGCGGCGGCGGGGGCGGCGGGGGTGGCAGCTCAAGCGCGGTGCCGACCGGCGGCTCGGCGACCGTGCCGGCGGACGGCAGCAGCACGCCGAATGCGCCCGCCCCCGCCGTGGCGGCCACGCCGGTGACGGACGTGCCGGCACCGACCTATGCCAGCGCCTCGGTGGAGGCCGGCGTGTTCCGCGTGCTGAATGACGAGCGCAGCCGCTGCGGCTTCGGCGAGGTGGCGCAGAACCCGCAGCTGGACACGGCGGCCGGCTGGCACAGCGCCTACTTGCAAACGCAGTGGCTGGCCGGCGTTCCGGCCAGCGGCCACCTGCAGGAATCGGGACGCGGCAACTTTACCGCCGCCACTCATGAAGAGCGCGCCAGTCGCGCCGGGTACACCGGCGCGGTGGATAAGTGCCTGGCCTTCCACTTCCTCGCGCCGTCGCAGGACACCGGCAATGCAGTGGTGCGCACCATGCTGGCCTCCGTGTACCACCAGATGTGCATGCTCGACGGCAACCGCGACGCCGGTGCCTCGGTGGCGCGGGTGCCGATGGCGGTGCCGCTGGACATCCTGACCTGGATGACGGGCACCGCGCCCGGCGTGCCGCTGCAGGACAACAGCGAGGTCATCACCTACCCCTGCGAAGGCACGACCGGCGTGCAGCCCGTCAAGCCGGGCGAAAACCCGGACCCGTTCAACGGCCTGGGCCTGGAGCCGGTGCTGGGCCACCCCATCTACGTGAGCGCTCCCGCCGGCCAGACCCTTCGCCTGACCGCCGCGACCGTGATCGACGTCAACGGCGCCAGCTGGCCGGTGGCGCTTTACCACGCCGAGCAAGACCCGCAGCAAAAGCTCACCGCATCGCAAGCCTTCGTCGTGCCGCGCACCCCTCTGGCCGAAGGCAGCCGCTACAGCGTGCAGGTGCAGTACACGAGCAACGGCGTGCCGTTCAGCCGGCAGTTCAGCTTTTCGACGGGCCGCTCGTGAGGCCAGGGTTTGTACCAGCTGATGCGTTACCCAAACGGGTAGCGACGGCTGGCGCAGGGCGATTGACACTGAAGCGCAGTCGCTTAACCACCCCTGCCCATCATGAAGAGACAAGCCAAACAGCCCGTACCGTCCCTGAGCCTCATCGCCTTGACGGTGGCAGCGCTCTGCCAGCCAGCTGCCGCGGCCGACTACATCTGGCAAGGCGGCGACGGGCAATGGCTTGACGCCAGCAAGTGGACCTTGCTCGGCGTCCCCGGTGCGGGCGACACGGCCACCATCAACTTCACGAGCACCGGCAGTGTCGACCTCCACGACACACGGAGCCTGGACCGGTTGACGATGAACGGCGGCAGGTTGGGCGGCAACGGCACGCTCAACCTGGGCAGCCTGGTTTTCAATGGTGGGGCGCTGGGCGCCACTTCGTTCGGATCAGGTGGCACGATCAACGTCAGCGACGCCACCACCTTCAACGGCAACGGCGCGCAGGACGTTGCGCTCAGCCAGCGCCTGAACCTGAACGGCAACAGCACCTGGACCGCCGGCAATGGCAGGCTGGCGGTGGACGGCGCTTACAGCGCGGGCAACACCAGCTACCCCGGCGCCCTGCTGCGCATCGGCACTGGCACCACCTTCACCGACGAAGGCGCCGCCAGCAGCAACGGCTACAAGGTGCTGGGCGGCGGCGACTACACCGTGATCAACGAAGGCACCTACCAGCGCAACGGGTTGGGTACGACCTGGGCGCGCGGCCTGGACAACCGCGGGGTGCTCAACGTCCAGTCGGGCATCTTCGCTGTCGAGTCCGGCAACTGGCTCAGCACTTCGAGCGGCCAGGTCAATGTGGCGCAGGGCGCAGAGCTATGGCTGGCCAACACCACCTTCACCGGCGGGTCGATCAACAATGCCGGCAAGGTGATGGTCATCGGCAACGACAGTCACGTGCAGGCAGCGGCCAGCATCTCCGGTCAATGGCAAATTGACAGAGGCCGACTGTTCGTGCAAGGTCAGCAGCGCATCGGTGCGTTCACACTCAACGGGGGTGACCTCACCGGGCAGGGCACCCTCACTGTCGACAGCCTGGAGTTCAACGCCGGCAAGGTGACCAACCCCAGCTTCCTGACGGGCCTGCGCCTGGACGTGCAAGGCACTGCGCGTTTCGATGGCAGCAACCTGCTTCGCATCGAAAGCAGTGCGCAACTGCAGTTGAACGGCAACAGCACCTGGACCGCCGGCAATGGCAGGCTGGCGGTGGACGGCGCTTACAGCGCGGGCAACACCAGCTACCCCAGCGCCCTGCTGCGCATCGGCACTGGCACCACCTTCACCGACGAAGGCGCCGCCAGCAGCAACGGCTACAAGGTGCTGGGCGGCGGCACCGCGACCGTGGTGAACAACGGTACCTACATCCGCAGCGGACTGGGTACCACTGAGGCCTATGGCTTGAGCAACGCAGGACTGCTCGACCTGACGGAAGGCGCCCTGGCTGTCGACAGCACACTCGTCAACACTGGCACCTTGAACATCCGCACCGGAACCATGCTTCAGGGGCTGAGCGGGTCGATCCGCAATGATGGCCTGCTGCAGGGTGACGGCACGGTACGCACCGTCGATCTGCGGCATGCGCTGGTCAACGCCGGCACCTTGACGCCAGGCAGCCTCGGCTCAGCAGGCCAGCTGCAGGTGGACGGCGATCTCACGCTGCTGGGTGCAGGCGCGTTGCGCATCGACCTGGCCGCCAATGCGCATGACCTGGTGAACATCACCAGCGACATGCGCCTGGGCGGCACGCTGCAGATCTGGGCCTCGCCGACGCTGGAGCTGCACACCGGAGACAGCTTCGTGGTGGCCACTTACGGGCAGCGCCTGGATGGTTCGACGTTCGACCAGGTGCTGTGGCTGGGCCAGGGCGGCAACCCCTTCAGCGTGGAGTACGGGGATCACGCGCTCACGCTGCGCGTGACCGCGGCCGTGCCGGAGCCTTCGATCGCGATGATGCTTCTGCTGGGCCTGGGGGTGGCAGTACCCGTGGTTCGACGCCGGCGCTGACACGCTGCCCGCCGGCTGCGGGCCTGACGCAACCCGGGATAGCCCCCCCACCGCGATGGCATCATGCGGCGGCCCGCAGACGCTGGCTGACGTACCGGTGCTCCTGCGTCAGCCCGCCGTAGCCGTAGGCCTGCTCACGCACGTCGTGCACGTGGATGTAGCTTTCTTCGTGCAGCGGGCCCAGCAGCTCCTGGAAAGCCGCAAAGCAGGCCGCGATGTACGCGGCCTTTTCGTCCTTGGTGTTGGTGCCGTCCACCACCTTGATGTCGAAGTAGAAGCTGTTCAGCCCCAGCTCGGCCAGCGTGCGGCCACCCACCACCCAGTGCTCGGGCGGCACGTAGTCGACGGTGATGGCGGTCAGATCGCGCCGTTTGCGCAGGATGCGGGTGGTCAGGGCCAGCAGTGTTTCGGCGATCTGGCGGGTCAGCTGAGGGTCGGCCGGCCGGCTGACCTTGACGTTGATGATGGGCATTTGGTTAGCTCCGCAACTATTAGGTCAAAAAAGGGGGGGTGGAGCGTCAGGCGTTTTTGAGGGCGTCGCACACCTCCTTTACCTTGCCGACGGTCTCGGTGAACGTCTGCTTGCCGATCAACCGCTGGATGCGCTGGGTGACGGCCGCGCTGGCCTGGTTCAGCCCTTGCTGCAAATCGCGCGCGGCATCGGTCGGCTGGATCGACCAGTGGCGGCCGTCGGTGGGCAGCAGCGTGCGCTGCACCAGGCCCAGCGCCTGCAGGCCGTCCAGCAGCCGGGTGGCGGTGGGGCGGGTGATCGTCAACTGATCTGCGATCTCGTGCTGCGACAGGCCGGGCTGGGCCAGCACCAGCCGCAGCATGAAGGCCTGCGGCGGCGTCAGGCCAAAGGGCTTGAAAGCCGCCGACCACAAGCGCTCCACCACCCGGGCGAGCGAGGCGGTGTTGAAGTAGAGGCAGTGATCGAACATGGCCGCATGCTAGCGGCAACTGGTTAGCAATGCAACTAACTCGGTATCAGACTGCGTGCCGGGGCACCGGACGTGCGCGCTCGAGGCCGGCCGCTTGGGGCATGGCCCCGCCCGAGGCGGCCAGGAAGTCTTCGTACGACAGCGCCACTTCGATGGCGGCGGCCAGCTGGCGTGCCGTCATCAGCATCAGGCGGTCGGGCGGCGCCACCAGGGTGCCCGCTTCGCTCAGCAGCGCCACGGTCCATTGCAGGTGGCGCAACTGCGCACGCGGGCAGTCGGTGGGTACCAGCAGCCCCTTGAGCAGGCAACGCACGCCCTCATGGATCTGCAGCCGGCCATCGACGATGCGCACGTCGGTGAAAGGGATGGGAACGGGGCGGGAGGGTGACAAGGCTTTCTCCGGACTGGCGGGGCACGGGGCACATGCCCCGCCTGCATTCTGTTCAGCCGCCCTGCGGGCATGGGGTGGAACAGCGGGGTGAAGCCGGCGGTTCTCGAATCAGCATTTGCTGACAGCCAAACCGGCGCCGCCGCTGCAAGATTCGACGGGCCGCTGCGCACCGCCGGCGGCAAGGGGAGCAGTTACTTGAGCAGCGCACTGACGGCAAGCATCACGACCGCGGGCGTCGCTCTCGTGGTGGCCACCGCCCTTCCCCTGTGGCGCCGCCAGAGCTGGTGGGTGCGCATCTTCGACTTCCCGCGGCTGCAGATGGCCGGGCTGCTTGTGCTGTGCCTGCTACTGCACGGCCTGCTGGTGCCGCACTCGGCAGCGGCCTGGGTGCTGCGCGGCTTGATGCTGCTGGCCCTGGGCCTGCAGGTGTGGCGCATCCTGCCCTACACGCGGCTGGCCCGGCAGCAGGTGCTGGCCACCACGGCGGCGCAGCCTGACCAGCCGCTGCGGCTGCTGTTCGCCAATGTGCTGCAGCCGCAGCACCACCATGAGGGGCTGTTGCAGGTCATTGCCGATGCCGACCCCGACGTGGTGCTGGCGCTGGAAACCGACGACTGGTGGCAGCAGGCGCTGTCGCCGCTGCAGCGCAGCCACCCGCACACGGTGCTGCTGCCCCAGGACAACACCTACGGCATGCTGCTGTACTCGCGCTTGCCGCTGCACGATGTGGAGGTGTCCTACCTGGTGGAGGACGACGTGCCCTCCATCCATGCCACGGTGCGGCTGGCGGGCGGCCAGCCGGTGCGGCTGCACTGCCTGCACCCGCGCCCGCCGGCACCGGCGGAGCATCCCGATTCAGTGCCGCGCGATGCCGAACTGCTGGTGGTGGGCAAGGCCATCCAGGCCGACCCGACGCCCACGGTGGTGATGGGCGACTTGAACGACGTGGCCTGGTCGCACACCAGCAGCCTGTTCCGCCGCATCAGCGGCCTGCTGGATCCGCGCTGCGGCCGGGGCTTCTACAACACCTTCCACGCAGCCCACTGGCTGATTCGATACCCGCTGGACCACTTCTTCCATTCCAACCACTTCAAGCTGGTGGAATTCAAACGGCTGCCGCGCTTCGGGTCTGATCACTTTCCGGTGTACATCCACCTGAGCTGCGAGCCCGAAGCGCAGGCGGTGCAGCCCGAAGCCAAGGCCAACCAGGCCGACCGCCAGGAGGCGGCCGAGAAGATCAACGCGTCGGCTTGAACCTCAACACCCGCCACACGTAGGTGACCAGCGCCAGGCCCAGCACCACCTTGGCCACCGGGTCCATCCAATGGGCGACGGCCTCGTAGTTGTCGCGCAGCAGCAGCCCCACCGCGGCCAGCGCGCCGGTCCACAGCAGCGTGCCGGCGGCCGACCACAGCATGAAGCGGCCGAAGGGCATGCCGGTCACGCCGGCAGGTGCCGAGATCACGCTGCGCAGCCCGGGCACCAGCCGCCCCAGGAACACGGCCACGTGCCCGCGGCGGTCGAACCAGCGGTCGGCCCGTTCCACGTCGTCGGGCGACAGGGTGAGCCAGCGGCCGTGGCGCCCGGCCCATTGCTTGAGCCGTTCGTCGCCCACCCAGCGGCCCGCGAAGTACCAGGGCAGCGTGCCCGCCAGCGAGCCCAGGCTGCCCGCAATCACCACGCCCACCACGCTCAGTTCGCCCTTCGCCGCCGCATAGCCCGCGAAGGGCATGATGAGTTCTGAGGGTATCGGTGGAAACACGTTTTCCAGCAGCATCAAGGCTGCCACCGCCCAGTAGCCGTGCTCTTCGATGAGCTGGATGATCCATTGCGCCATGGCGGCTGCATAGCCAACGGCGTGCCCGTACCATGGGGCGATGCAGCCATCCCAGCGTCCACCCGCGGTCTCCATCCAGGGACTCACCAAGCACTACGCCAACGGCTTCCAGGCGCTCAAGGGCGTCGATCTGGACATCCAGCGCGGCGAGATCTTCGCGCTGCTGGGGCCCAACGGCGCCGGCAAGACGACGATGATCTCCATCGTCTGCGGTCTCGTCACCCCCAGCGGCGGCCGTGTGACGGTGGGCGGCTTCGACACCGCGCGCGACTACCGGGCCACGCGCTCGCTGATCGGGCTGGTGCCGCAGGAGCTCACCACCGATGCCTTCGAGACGGTGTGGGCCACGGTCAACTTCAGCCGCGGCCTCTTCGGCAAGCCGCCCGATGCCGCGCTGGTGGAGCAGGTGCTGCGCGACCTCACGCTCTGGGACAAGCGCCACGAAAAGATGATGGCGCTGTCGGGCGGCATGAAGCGCCGGGTGATGATCGCCAAGGCGCTGTCGCACGAGCCCGAGATCCTGTTTCTGGACGAGCCCACCGCCGGCGTGGACGTGGAGCTGCGCCGCGACATGTGGGAGATGGTGCGCAAGCTGCGCGAGCGCGGCGTCACCATCATCCTGACCACGCACTACATCGAAGAAGCCGAGGAGATGGCCGACCGCATCGGCGTCATCCGCCAGGGCCAGCTGATCGTGGTGCAGGAGAAAAAGGCGCTGATGAAGCAGCTGGGCAAAAAGCAGCTGACGGTGGAGCTGGAGCATCCGCTGGAAGCGCTGCCGGCCGAGCTGGCCGAATGGAACCTGGTGCTCAAGCCCGGCGGCCACACGCTGCAGCGCGAGTTCCTGGCCGGCGAAGGCTCGGGCGTGGCGCCGCTGCTGCGCCGCCTGGGCGAGCTGGGCATTGGTTACACCGACGTCAACACCCGCCAGAGCTCGCTCGAAGACATCTTCGTGAGCCTGGTGCATGAAGAAGGAGCCCGCGCATGAGCGGTTTCAACAGCCGTGGCGTCTGGGCCATCTACCGCTTCGAGATGGCGCGCTTCAAGCGCACCGTGGGCCAGAGCCTGGTCACGCCGGTGATCACCACCTCGCTGTACTTCATCGTGTTTGGTGCGGCCATCGGCTCGCGCATGCAGGAAGTCAACGGCGTGCCCTACGGCGCCTTCATCGTGCCCGGGCTCATCATGCTTTCGCTGCTGACGCAAAGCCTGTCCAACGCGTCCTTCGGCATCTACTTCCCGCGCTTCACCGGCACCATCTACGAGCTGCTGTCGGCGCCCATCTCGTACCTGGAGCTGCTGATCGCCTACGTGGGGGCGGCGGCTACCAAGTCGGTGATCCTGGGGCTGGTGATCCTGGCCACAGCCTCGTTCTTCGTGCCGCTGCGCATTGAGCATCCGGTGTGGATGCTGGCGTTCCTGCTGCTGACGTCCATCACCTTCAGCCTGTTCGGCTTCATCATCGGGCTGTGGGCCAAGGGCTTCGAGCAGTTGCAGCTGATCCCGATGCTGGTGATCACGCCGCTCACCTTTCTGGGTGGGGCGTTCTACTCCATCGAGATGCTGCCGCCGCTGTGGCGGCAGGTCACGCTGTTCAACCCGGTGGTCTACCTGATCGACGGTTTCCGCTGGGCCTTCTTCGGCACCGCCGACGTGGGCGTGTTCTGGAGCCTGGCGGCCACCTGCGGCTTCCTGGCGGTGTGCGTGGCGGTGGTGGCCTGGATGTTCCGCACCGGCTACCGACTCAAGAACTGATCTGCGCCATCGCCTGCGCCGCCAGCGTGTAGGCATGCAGGCGGGCGTCGTGGTCGTAGATCTGGCTGGTGATCATCAGCTCGTCGGCCTGGGTGCGCTCGATGAAGGCCTGCAGCTGCTGGCGCACCTTCTCGGGCCCGCCGATGGCGCTGCAGCTGAGCACGTCGTCCAGCATGCCGCGGGCTTGGGGCGGCAGGCTCTCCAGGTAGCCGGGCTGCGGCGGCTGCAGCCGGCCCGGGCGGCCGGTGCGCAGGTTGACGAAGGCCTGCTGCATGCTGGTGGCCAGCAGGGCGGCTTCTTCGTCGGTATCGGCCGCGAACACGTTGAAGCCCAGCATCACATGCGGCCGGGCCAGGTGCGCCGAGGGGCGGAAGTGCTCGCGGTACAGCGCGATGGCCCGCATCATCTGCGCCGGCGCAAAGTGCGAAGCAAACGCATACGGCAGGCCCAGCATGGCCGCCAGCTGCGCGCCGAAGAGGCTTGAGCCGAGGATCCACACCGGCACCTTGGCGCCCTGCCCCGGCACCGCACGCACCGCCTGCTGCGGCTCGTCCGACATCAGGTCGATCAGCTCCAGCACGTCCTGCGGAAAGGCGTCGGGGTCGCTGGCCAGGTCGCGGCGCAGCGCGCGCGAGGTGGCCTGGTCGGAGCCGGGCGCACGGCCCAGCCCCAGGTCGATGCGGCCCGGGTACAGCGCCTGCAACGTGCCGAACTGCTCGGCGATCACCATCGGCGAATGGTTGGGCAGCATGATGCCGCCCGCCCCCACGCGGATGCGCTGGGTGCCGCCGGCGATATGACCGATGAGCACCGCGGTGGCCGCGCTGGCGATGCCGGGCATGCCGTGGTGCTCGGCCAGCCAGAAGCGCTGGTAGCCCAGTTGCTCGGCATGGCGGGCCAGTGAGAGGGAGTTGCGGAACGACTGCGCGGCATCGCTGCCTTCGGTGATCGGCGCCAGGTCGAGGACGGAGAATGCGGTGGACATGGCTGGCACCTGGGGGCGAATGGCCGCCCTGCAAGGGCCGACCCTGGCGCACGCGGGGTCGTTCAGCCTTCAGCCATGGGCCGCCAGCGGCACCGCCCACGCGTCGTAGCCGTACACCCAGTCGGCATTGCCACCGGCCTTGAGCCACTCATTGCCGCGCGAGCCCAGCTGGATGCGGCTGGCCCGCTCCTGCCGGTCTTGCTGATAGGCCTGCAGGGCCTGCGCCACTTCGGCCGGCGCCACGCCCTGCAGGTGGCGGCTGAGCACCACCGCGTCTTCGATGGCCGAGCCGGCGCCCTGGGCCATGAAGGGCATCATCGGGTGGCAGGCATCGCCCAGCAGCGTGGCCGCGCCCACCGACCAGTCGGGCAAGGGGTCGCGCTCGTACAGCGCGGTCTTGAGCACGCTGTCGCAGGCGGCCAGCAGCGCCTGCGCATCGGGGTAGAAGTCGGCATAACACCGGCGCAGCTCCTGCACGTCGCCCTCGGTGGTCCACGATTCTTCGTGCCAGCTGTCCTGCGCGGTGGTGGCAAACACGAAGGTGTCGCGGCCCTGGTTCAGCGGAAAGGTGACGATCTGGCTGTGCGACGAAGGGCCCCACCACTTGGTGAAGGCGCCGATGTCCGGCAGCTGGCGCAGCCGCTCGGTGGGCACCACCGCCCGGAAGGCCACCAGGCCAGTGAAGCGCGGCGCGGCGGCGCCACCATGCTCGCCGAACAAGGCCGCCCGCACCGCAGAGTGGATGCCGTCGGCGCCCACCAGCACGTCCAGCGGCGCGCTGCGGCTGTCGTCGGCAAAGCGCAGCTGCAGGGCTGCGCCCGGCCCCGGCTCGATGGCGGCCAGCCGCTTGCCGAACAGCACCCGCCCGGCCGAGAAGCCTTCGGCAAGCGCAGCCAGCAGGTCGGCACGGTGGATGGTGAGCTGCGGCGCGCCGTACCGGCGCTCGGCCTCGTCACCCATGGGCAGGCGCGAAGTTTCTTCGCCGGTGTCCCAGGTGCGGCTGATGCGGTGCGTGGGCCGCGCGGCCGAGGCGCGTACCGCCTGCGCGATGCTGGCGCCGAGGCCGTCCAGCGCCCGCACCGCATTGGGCGTGAGGTTGATGTCGGCGCCCACGCGCAGGTACTGGCGGCTTTGCTCGTACACGGTGACCACATGCCCCGCCTGCTGCAAGGCGTTGGCCGCCGCCAGGCCGCCGATGCCGCCGCCCACGATGCCGATGTTCAAGCTGTGCATGTGCCTTGTGTCCTGTGCCGGTGATCAAGAGATGCAGCCGCATTCTTCGCAGCGGCGCGCCGCGCCTCAACCACCAGGGCGCCCGAAGAAGACACCATTCGTCCCGATAACATGGGCCGCATGCATCACCCCCGCCCCGCGCGCCGCAGCCTGGCCCCATGGATGGCCTGAGCGAGGTGCTGTCCATCTGCCGGTCGCAGCGCGCGGTCACGGCCCGCTTCGACCTGGGTGCGCCATGGGCGCTGCGCTCGGCCGGCGTCTCGGGCGCGATGATCCGCATGGCGCGCGGCGCGCCTTTCTGGTTGCTGATGGCCGGCCGGCCGCCGCTGCAGGTGGCGCCCGGCGACCTGCTGATGCTGCCGCTGGGCGCGCCGCACGTCATCGCCTCCGACCCGGCCGTGGCGCCGGTGCCCTTCAGCCGGCTGATCAAGCAGCATGCGGTGGGACCGCTGGACGAAAACCCGCTGGTGTTCAGCCATGGCGGTGCCGGGCCGCGCACCGACCTGTACTCGGCCCAGGTGTGGTTCTCGGCCTATGGCCGGCATGCCGTGCTCTCGTTGCTGCCGCCGCTGCTGCATGTGCGGGCCGGGCAGCAGCCGCTGGCGCTCAACCTGGCCGCCACCATGCAGGCGCTGGTGCTGGAAACGCTGGACCGCCGGCCCGGCTGGCGCGCCTCGGCCGCCCGCATGGGCGAGCTGCTGCTGATCCACCTGGTGCGTGAACACCTGGCCGCCAGCGGCGATGCGGCGGCGGCCGCCCCCGGCTGGCTGCGCGGCCTGGCCGACCCGGCCCTGGCCCGCAGCCTGAATGCGCTGCACCGCGCCCCCGGCGCCCCCTGGACCGTGGAAAGCCTGGCCGCCGAGGCCGGCATGTCGCGCTCCCGTTTCAGTGAACGCTTCCGGCAGCAGGTGGGCGCCACGCCCATCGGCTACCTCACCGCCCACCGCATGGCCCTGGCCGCCGAGCAGTTGGAAGCCGGCGGCCAGCCGCTGGCCCGCATCGCCGAGCAGGCGGGCTACGACTCCGACAAGGTGTTCGCCCGTGCCTTCCGCCGCTGGGCGGGGCTGACGCCCACCGCCTGGCTCAAGCGCGAACAACAGCGCCGCAGCGGCGCCCTCACCGCATGACACCTGACCCCAACCCGACCGACCCCGCCCTGAGGCTGCGCCAGGCCAAGCGCGGCGCGCTGGCCGTGCTGCTGGGCGTGCCCGGTGGGCTGTATGCGGCCTCGGTGGCGCTGGCTGCGCACCCGATGCCATCGGGCCTGTGCCGCGCCATGGCCGAAGCCGCGCTGGTGGGTGGCCTGGCCGACTGGTTCGCGGTGGTGGCCCTCTTCCGCCGGCCGCTGAACCTGCCCATCCGCCACACGGCGGTGATCCCCTCCAACCAGGCGCGCATCGCCGACAACCTGGGCCGCTTCATCCACGAGAAGTTTCTCGATGCGCAGGCCCTGGCCGGCCTGATGCAGCGCACCGACCCGGTGACGCAGCTGGCCGCCTGGTTCAGCGTGCCGGCCAATTCGCAGCGCATCGGCCGCCATGCGGTGACGCTGGTGCGGCATGGGCTGGCGCTGGTGGACGACAAGCGCATCCAGGCCTTCGTGGCCGACGCGGTGCAGGCCTTCATCGCCAAGGTCGACCTGTCGCAGGCCCTTGGCGAGGTGCTGCAGATGCTGACCCGCGATGGCCGCCACCAGCAGCTGCTGACCGACGTGCTGGGCGCCGCGCTGGAATACCTGAAGCAGGACAGCGTGCGCGAGGCCATCGTGGCCCGGCTGCTGACCTGGATGAAGACCGAGCACCCGATGCTGGACAAGCTGGGCCTGTCGGACGCACTGAGCGGCTGGAGCGCCGACAAGCTGCGCAAGGTGCTGGCCGAGCTGCTGCAGGAGATGTCGGAGCGGCCCGACCACGACTACCGCCAGGCCTTCGACCGCCTGGCCGAGCGGCTGGTGCAACGGCTGCAGCACGACGATGAACTGCGCCAGCGTGCCGACGCGCTCAAGCGCCAGTTGCTCAGCGACCCGCACCTGCTGGACTTCACGCGCAGCGTGTGGCACGACATCCGGCAATGGATCAGCGACGACATCGGCCGCCCCGCCGAAGAATCGGTGATGGCCGCGCAGGTGCAGCGCCTGGGCCAGTGGGTGGGCGGCAAGCTCAGCGAGGACGAGGCGCTGCGCCGCTCGCTGGCCGAGCACGTGGTGCAGCTGTCGGCCGACCTGGCGCCGCGCCTGGCCGACCACCTGGTGCGCCACATCCGCAACACCGTGCGCGCCTGGGACCCGCAGGACATGGCCCGCCAGGTGGAACTGCACATCGGCCCCGACCTGCAGTCCATCCGCATCAGTGGCACCCTGGTGGGCGGGCTGATCGGCGGGTTGCTGTTTGCGCTGGCGCGGGGGCTGGAGTGGGTGGGCGGGTGAGGCCGCAGCGCGCTACCGATAGACGCGCTCAAGGCGCTCGCCACGTGTGTAGAACGATGCGCCCTTGCCCCGCTGCGTTTCGTCAGAAGCGTGGCCGATGGATGTACTCCATCCGGTCGCGACAAGCCTGCCAACCCGCGTATATCGGCCCTTTCATGACAGCCACGATGCGCCTGGCTGAACCAACCGGGTCGTTGGCGTTCTGCGCAGCAGCGCTGGCGAGCGCGCCCGACAACGCGTTCGCTTGCGGCGCGCACATGGGTACTGGGCCACCGTCAATGGCACCCTCACCCAGAAAAGACATCCCACGATTGACGATGGCCGCACTGGCCGCAGGCTTGGCAAAGTAGAAGTTGTCTTTCGCCCACATTGCATAGGAATACGCATAAAACGCCTGACCTGGCTGCTGGCAGCGGACGCGATAGCACTGCCAAAATGCCGAGCGCGACTCGCGTATATCGGCGTCTACCTTGTCGATCAAGCGAATGAGATCGCCGACACCGACGGCCGCCGCAAACAGATTGGCGACAATTTTGCCGCCCTGCGACTCTTCTTCGTCAGGCGTCATCATCCACGCGGGACGGGGCTCCGCCGGCACGTGGTAGTAATACGCTCGACCCGGATCCCCACTGGGTCGAAGACGTTCCAGATCCTTGGCGATTCGCCGCTGGAAAGTTGGGTCTATCAGCGGTTGTCCTTCCAGGTGTCTCGTGAAAACCTCCAACAGCAATGCACGACCTGTCCACACAGGATTGAAGTCAACGTTGCCCCAGCTGGCCATTTCCTGCGCACCAGCGTCCGCTGTGACTTCATTCAGGCGCACACGCCGATTTTGGCGGTAGTAGACAATCTTCTCGAGCCTGGCCACGCCACTCATCACCGGCCCACCGATTCGCTCGTCCCAAGCATCGAAGGCAGCCCGACCAGCCGGGCCTGGCTTCAGCGATTGAGCCTTCGTATAGGCGCTCTGTGCAAGACGGTTGATGCGATCAAACAGACCACCGGGGTTGACCAGCTTGTCATTGAATGGACGCGAATGAAGACCATCGATGCCAGCCTCCATGGCCGCGATTTCCCTATCGATACTCTGAGCCAGCGCAAAGTCTTCGTCATCGCTGCTGCGAGGTTTCGACTGCGCTGCGGCGATGAACGCGGCGCGGCGCGACTCCGGCGTCTCCTTCATGCGCCGCTCAACTTCGGCTCCGTAGGCGTTTCGCTCCTTGGCGTCGGCAACCGCTTGGCCAGCAGCAGCGTCCCACGCGCCTGCGCCCCAGCCGACGGTCACGGCCTCACCCCAAGTTCCGGGACAAGCAGACATCGCCATGTCGACGTTCACGGGAAAGATGCCGCTGAAACGACTCAGATCAGGCCGGGAATCCGCCCAGAACGACACCCGATAACCGCCGCCGCCCCCAGGCTTGCCGTACACGCAATTCAACGAAGGAGCGCTCAGTTTCTCCAAGAAATTGATGGAGACCATCTTTTTTTGCGCTGAGGACAGTGGCCAAGCAGCATCGTCTGGCCTCGCATCGCGCATGTTTGCGACCAACGACAACGATTGGGGCGGGCGCGGGGATTGCGCAATCGCATCATCTGCCAACACTGCGCCCAGCAAAAGCACAGCCGCTGATAAGCCGCCCGTGAGACCGACGCCTGACTTCGATGGATGTACTCTCATGTTCAAGGTCCTATACTCTCAAAGCAAGATCAAGCAACCCTCAGTTGGGAGGGATGACACCGGTCGTCACCAGTTGCTCCACGACCCCTCGAATCGCTTCAACTTTGGCCGCTGGCATCTGCCGATCGGCGTAGAGGCCGAACTCCAAGGGGCCCAGAGCTCGGGAAAAAACCTGACCGATGGGTGCAACGAGCACAAGGTCAGACACCGATGGATATTTTTCGTCCGACGTTGTCAGAATCATCTTTGCGTCGGCACCTGGATCTTCGCGGAATGCCTTTAATGCCATCCTGGTCATGTCGCCCGCCTTGTTTTCAACCCGGTAGCTCAAGCGCAGTTGCGTCCGCAGGGCTTCGGCAATCTTCCGCGCGCTGATATCTGCCGTGTGCCCTGGTGTTAATCCGAGGTAGAGCCTTGGCTGCTCCTGCGCAAAGGCTTTGGGGCTCAGCATTGGCGAAGTGCAGAGCAACAGGCTCAACGCTAGTTTTGAAAGTTCGCGACGTGTCTTCATGTGAGTTGCAGTCCGGTTGAATGGGGAATAACACCTATGCGCGCAATGGGACGCGAGTGCCGTTAAAGAGGCAGAGCCTGCGACGAGCAACAGGCCCTCACCCGCACCAAGAGCGCATGCCTCACAAGACGTAGGCGGTCCGCCAATGTCAGGCGGTCGGCGACGGCGCACACGCGTCAAGAAGCGTCAGCGCTCCAAGCCTTGCAGGCCGCCCGTGCCGAGCTGAACCTGCGTGAGACGTTGAAGATGCTGTGCACAGCCGAGGTCGCCCGCCCGGACGAGCGGCGCATCCAGATGGGCCTGTTGATCGCCAAGTTTCCCTTCGTACGCACGGTCTAAGGCTTCGAGTACGACGCTCAGCCGTGGCTCGACTTCTGTCATGGTCCAATTTCTTCGGACACCTCGATAAGGGCTCTTGGCTGCTGAGACGAAGACCAGCATGACAGAGAAGAAGCCCCGCCGCGAACGCCGGAAGATGGAACCGGCGTTCAAGCGGCAAGTAGTGAAGATGATTCCTGACGGACAGCGCCGTGCGCAGTGGGTTGCAGCAGTTCGACGGGGAAGTCGCAGGACGTCCGGGCGCCGGCAAACCGCTGACGCCTGAGCAGCAGCGCATCCGGCATGGATCAGCGACGACATCGGCCGGCCCGCCGAAGAATCGGTGATGGCCGCCCAGGTGCAGTGCCTGGGCCAGTGGGTGGGCTGCAAGCTCAGCGAGGACGAGGCGCTGCGCCGCTCGCTGGCCGAGCATGTGGTGCAGCTGTCGGCCGACCTGGCGCCGCGCCTGGCCGACCACCTGGTGCGCCACATCAGCAACACCGTGCGCGCCTGGGACCCGCAGGACATGGCCCGCCAGGTGGAACTGCACATCGGCCCCGACCTGCAGTCCATCCGCATCAGCGGCACGCTGGTGGGCGGGCTGATCGGCGGGCTGCTGTTTGCGCTGGCGCGGGGGCTGGAGTGGGTGGGCGGCTGAGGCCTTAGCCGGCCTTGGCAGGCTTGCCGAAGAAGGTCTGCGCCGATTCGATGAGCCGGTTCAACACCAGAATCACCAGCGACGTGCTGAAGCCGAGGATGAAAGGCAGCAGCAGCAAGCCCGCTTGCTTGGCCGCGTCCGCCGTGACTTTCGACGCTGGGGCCTGGCCGAAGCCTTTGAGGAAGGTATCGAAGGTGTCAAACCCCAGCGGCAGCGTCAACACCGTGCCGAACAGGGCGCCCAGCACCAGCCGCAGCCAGATGAACTTGCCGCTGCTGACGTCGAAGGTGGCGTCGTCCTGCACGGACAAGGCATTCATCCCGATCGAGGCCGCAGCGCCAATGGCGCCGAGCGCGATGATCCACAACAGGAAGGGAATCAAGATGCCGCCGGGGATGGGTCGTATCACGTCGGTGCGTATCAGCACCGCCACCACCAACGAGGCTGCTGCCATGACGATGAAAGCCGAGATCAGGTACGAAATCCAGCCGGGCGTCTGGGTTGCGAGGAACTTGCGGCGGTGAGCCTCGGACAACGCGCCCCAGATGACTTGGGTGCGGACCTCGACGGCCTGCCACTCTTCAAACTCTGCAGGACGGCCCTTGGATGGGAATGCGCGTCGAAGCTGGTTGAGTCCGCCAAGGCGGGCGGCCTGGCAGACCAGGTCGTCGGAAGGAGCCGCCACTTGCAGGATGAAGCTGGACAGCCCGCGCAGGCGGTTGAGCGCCGCGATGAATTCCGGATCTTCGATCGCTTCGCGGCCGCTTTCCACCCTCGGGAACAGGTCGATGTGCAGCGAAGCCGGTCGTTGAACAGAAGGCACAACCGGGTCAGGTCCGATGGGAACGACGTTTTCGGTCATGAGGGCTCTTTCTCCGTCTGACCCGCCCGGACGGGAGATCGGCCAGGCCATGGAGCGACTGTGGCAGGCAAACGCCGCCGACGAATCCCTAATCAAGCGGAGGAAGCGGATACACCCGCTCGAAGCGCTCGCACACCACCGGCATGTCTTCGGTGAAGACCCGGCCCAGCCGTTGGCATTCGCGGGTGAAGAAGGCGCAGTGCGCTTCGCGCCAGAACGCCAGGGAACCATCGCCTTCGCCTTCCGTCGCGGCGAAGTCGGCGTCCACCTGCGAGAAGGGCATGACCACCACCGACCGCGTCTCGATCACGCACAGCGGCTCGCCGTTCCAGCGGGTGACGATGCTGAGGTCGCCGGGCCGCGGCAGCGGCTTGGCCTCCGCCTCGTGCGCCCACAGGCAGGCCGCGGTGGCGCGCTTGATGCCTTGCAGCACCAGCGCGCCCAGCTCCTCGGCCATGGCTTCACTGTCGCCGAAGGCGAAGGCTTCGTAGCAACCCGTGTCGACCGGGCGGCCGGTGGCGAGGCAGAAGTCAGACCAGTAGGCGATGAGGTGGCTCGGTAGGGGCATCGGCATGGCGGCTACAAGGCCTTGTGCATGAACACGCTCAACGGATGGTCGGGATAGTCGCCGAAGGGGCCGCAGCGCGTGAAGCCGTGACGGGCGTAGAACGACAGGGCAGCCGACTGGTAAGGGCCCGTCTCCAGCCGCAGGCTGCTGCAGCCACCGGCCCGCGCAGCGGCTTCCAGACAGGTCAGCACTTCGTCTGCCACGCCCTGCCCGCGTGAGGCGGGCTGTACGTACATGCGCTTGAGCTCACCGGCGCCGTCGGCCATGACCACCGCGCCGCAGGCCACCGCCTTGCCTTGCGCATCACGCGCCACCGCAAAGGCCACGTTCGGCTGCATCAACGAAGCGAGGTCCAGGGCGTAGCGGGCTTCAGGCGGATACAGCGTGTCCTGGTAGGCATCCAGCTCGGCGATCAGGGTGAGCACTTCGGGCTGGTTGGGGGATTCGAGGGCCATGCTGCAGCATAAGCGCGGCCACGCGAAGCAAGGGAACATCGATACCTCAGCGTTCGCTGCCTCAGGTGCAGATCGGCCGGCCTGCTGAATGTGCGAGCAGCCGCGAAGCCGACGGTCATCGGTCGCCGCGGTAAGCTAGCGTTCTGATAGCAACTTACTCACAGGAGTGGCCTCATGGCGGCAGGCAAGTCCGAAGTGGTCAGCGTGCGCGTCGAGCCCCCCATCAAGGCTGCACTGCAGGCAGCCGCCGAGCGCGAAATGCGCAGTGCGGCCAACATGCTGGAGGTGATGGTCATCGCCTACTGCCGCAGCCACGGCTACCCCCTGACCGGCGTGCCGGCCGAGGCGCTGCCCCATGCGACCACCGGCAGCCTGTCGAGTCCGGACACGAAGACCAAGAGGAGTCGTGCATGAACGGGCCATACCCCTATGCACGTTTCTGGCGCTGCGCCTTGCAGGTCAACCCCGCCGGCTATCACGGCGCCTACCGGGGCGCTGGCCACGCCATGTCTGAGGAGGCGTACAACCAGGCCTTGCTGCAGCAATGCCAGGCGCTCGACATTCGCGTCGTCGGCATGGCCGACCATGGCAGCGTCTCCAGCATCGATGCTGCGCGTCAGGTGCTGGAACCGGCCGGCATCGTGGTCTTTCCGGGGTTCGAGATCGCTTCGAACGACAAGACACATTTCGTCTGCCTGTTCCCGGAGGACACGTCTTGCCAGCAGCTGGAGCGTTACCTGGGCAAGCTCGACCTGCTGGAGCCGCAGGACGGCGTCCGGCCATCGAAGCTCAGCTCAGAACAACTGATCGATGCCGTCGTCGACCAACTGGGGGGCTTCATCTACGCGGCCCATTGCACCGAGGACCGGGGCCTTCTCAAGCAACGGATGAGTCACGTATGGCAACTGCCCAAGCTGCGGGCGGCGCAGATACCCGGCAGCATCGACCAGTTGAAGGGGCAGGACGACGACTTCTACCGCAGGGTGTTCTTGAACAAGGACAAGGCGTACGCGCGTGAGCACCTGATGGCTGCGATCAATGCGAAGGACGTCGCCAAGCCGGCAGACCTCGCGCATCCGGGCGCCACCTGCTGGATCAAGATGACCCGCCCGACCTTCGCCGCGTTCAAGGTGGCGTTTCTCGACCCGGAGTCGCGCGTACGGCTGAACGCCGAGCAACCCCAAGACAAGCCCAGCGCGATCCACAGCGTCAAGGTCAGTGGGGGCTACCTCGACGGCATGGAAGCGCTGCTGTCCGGCCACCTGGACACGGTGATCGGCGGGCGCGGGACGGGCAAGTCGACCTTGATCGAGTGCCTTCGGTTTGCGTTGGACGTAGTTCCCAAAGGCATGCAGGCCCGCAAGCAGCACAGCGAGATCATCAAGGAAAACCTGGGCAGGGACTTGGGCCGGGTGGAGGTGCAACTCACCTCGTTCGCACAGCATGGCAAGCGCTACGTCGTCACCCGCAAATTTGGCGAAGCCCCGATCGTGCGTGATGAGCAAGGCCAGGTCTCCACGCTGTCGCCGCGCGACCTGCTGCCCGACCTGGACATCTACGGCCAGAACGAGATCTACGAGCTGGCGCAGGACGAAGGGAGCCGCCTGCGGCTTCTGGAGAGGTTCCTGCCGCCCGACCACGACCGTCAGGCTCACCTGGACACCGTGCACAAGCGGCTGCGAGACAACGCCGAGAAGCTCACCAAGGCCCTCGACGATGCAGACATGCTGCGCGAACAGCTGAACCGGCTGCCCAAGCTGCAGGAACAGTTGCAGAGCTACGAGGCGCTGGGCCTGAAGGACAAACTCGCGCGTGTTCCGCTGCTTGAACGCGAGCGCCAGATCGACGCCCGTGCGAAGGAGGAGCTGAACGGATTGCAATCCGCGATGGCAACCCTTCAGGATGCGCTGCCCGACACCACCTTCATGAGTGACAAGGCCCTGGAGGGTTTGCCCCACGCTCCTCAACTGGTGGCGATGCGGACACTGCTGGAGGAACTCCGCCGCTCCATGGCCGCCTTGATCGCGCAGGGACAAGGGCTGCTCGGTCGGAGCACGACGGATATGCAGGCGGCCCGCCAAGCGTGGCAGGCGGCGCAGGCGGCAGCGCAGGCCGAGATGGATGCGGCTCTGCGCAGCCTGCCTTCTGCGGCAGGGCGCACCGGTCAGCAGATCGGCGTGGCTTACCAGACACTGCAACAGGAGATCGAACGCATCCGTCCGCTGCAGTCGAGAATGGCCACCTTCCAGCAGCTCACCGAGAGCCTGCAGCAGGAGCGCAGGAACCTGCTGTCCGAGCTGTCCGATCAGCGCCATGCGCGGCTTCAGGCTCTGCAGGCCGCCGCCAAGAAGCTGAACCGCCGTCTCGAAGGTCGCTTGCGCATCGAGATCCAGCCAGAGGGTGACCGTCGTCCGCTCAAAGACTTCCTGCTCAACTGCCGACTGGAGGGGGTTGGAGAACGTCGCCTGGCCTGGATCGACGAAGCAAGCGCCCTCTCGACGATCGCGCTGGCGAACAGCATCCGGGAAGGCCCGGCAGCGCTTTTTGCTGACTGGGGTCTGACGCCCGTCGTGGCCGAAGCGCTGAGCAAGTTGCCGCGCTCTCAGGTGATGGCGCTGGAGTCCTTGGAGCTGGCGCACCGGGTCCGCATTGAACTCAATGTGAAGCCGGGGGATGCGGCCCCTGTGTTCAAACCGCTGGAGCGGCTGTCCACGGGGCAACAGTGCACCGCCATCCTTCACCTGCTGCTGCTGGACAACCGCGACCCGCTGGTGATGGACCAGCCCGAAGACAACCTCGACAACGCCTTCATCGCCGAGCGCATCGTGCGTGAGCTTCGCAGGGCCAAGACGCAGCGCCAGTTCATCTTTGCCACGCACAACGCCAACATTCCCGTGTTCGGCGACGCCGAGTGGATCGGCGTGTTCACCGCAACGGATGCGCACGGCAGTCTGGCAGCCGATGCCCAGGGCTCGATCGACGTTCCGGCGATCCGGGACAGTGTCGCCACGATCCTCGAAGGTGGCCGCGATGCGTTCATGCAGCGCAAGGCCAAGTATGAGTTTTGATGCTGGCGCTAACGCGCTCTTGGAGTGGCCATGCTCAAAAGTGACCTGCTGCAGCTGATCGCGAACGGCGAGAACTCAGGCGTCGAGTTCAAGCGGGATGACCTGCGCCCAGAACAGCTGGCAAGGGAGATCGTTGCCCTGGCCAACCTGAAGGGTGGCAAGGTTCTGCTGGGCGTGGAGGACGATGGCAGCATCAGCGGCATCCAGCGCCACGATCTGGAGCAATGGGTGATGGATACCGTGTTTGGCCGGTATGTGCACCCGATGATCCTGCCCTACTTCGAGGTCGTGACTTTGGACGATGGCCAACGAGTCGCCGTGATCACGATCACCGAAGGCAGTGCAAAGCCGTACGCGGTTCGGCACAACGACCGGGAAGAGGTCTACGTGCGCGTAGGCAGCACCTCTCGTCGAGCGACACGAGAGCAGCTCGCACGGCTGTTTGAGAGCGGCGGGATGCTTCATGCAGAGTTGCTGCCGGTGTCGGGCACAGCGCTGAATGACCTGGACCGCGCACGCCTGGAGGACTATCTCCTGCGCGTGGTCGGAGATCCGGCAGCGCCCGCCGATCCAGTCACCTGGCATCAGCGCCTTCTCGGGCTGGGGTTCATGGTGGCACGTGACGAAGGAGAACCCGTCTGCTCGATCGCCGGGCTGGTGCTCTTCGGGCACAGCCCGCGCCAGAAGATGCGATACGCCGGGGTGCGGTGGATGTCGTTCAGCGGCACCGACATGAGCTACCAGGCGCAGGACGACAGCGTGATCGATGGCCCGCTGGTGGCACTGTGGACCGGCGATCACGGCCAGCCGTCCGTTGACGACGGCCTGATCGAACGCCTGTCCAGCCGCATGAAACCTTTCATCGAGGTGCACTCGGATGCCTTGCAGGAGGGATTGAGGCGTCACACCGGACTGCGCTTTGCCGCTGAAGCCGTGCGTGAAGCGATGGTCAACGCCCTCGTTCACCGCGACTGGACACGGCCCTTGGAAGTGGAGATCGTCAACTACGCCGACCGCCTGGCAATCACGAGCCCGGGCGCGCTGCAGAACTCGATGACGATCGAAAAGATGCTGGCTGGACAACGCTCCGCACGCAACCCGGTCATCATGGAAGTCATGCGCGACTATGGCTACGTTGAGCAGCGCGGCATGGGTGTGCGCAGGAAGATCGTGCCGCTGACGCGCGACTTCACGGGACGGGATGCGCAGTTCGAGGCTACTGAAGATTTTGTCCGGGTCACCCTGCCTTCAGCCGCACACGAATAGGCTGGCCGTCGGTGGCTGCGCAGCCGGTCGGTTACCAGGCAGCGGCTTACTCAGCGTGGCCTCAGGCCATCCGCTCAGCCCCGATCACGCTCACCCCCGGCCGCGCCGCCAGCGCCGCCTCCAGCAGCGCCTGCGCAATGTGCTCAGCCGGGTTCAACCGCCAACGCCTGGGCAGCATCGGCCCCACCGCACGCAGCACGCTGGCCGCCAGGCGCTCCCCCAGCCTGAACTCGTCCCGCTGCCCACCGATCAACCCGGGCCGCACCAGCGTCAATGACGCGAAGCCGACCTGCTGCAGGGCCTCTTCCAGCTCGCCCTTGACGCGGTTGTAGAAGAACCGCGAGGCGGCATCCGCGCCGATCGCCGAGTTCAGTACGTAGGTCGGCGTGCCGTGGGCGTGGGCCCGTCGCGCCACCGCCAACGGATGGTCGTGGTCCACGCGGCGAAAGGCGGCTTTCGAGCCTGCGGTGCGCAGCGTGGTGCCCAGGGTGCAGATGACGGCATCTGCACGCCACCAGGCGGCGTCTTCATCCAGCCGCTCATAGTCCACCGCGGGGGCCCACAGCTTGGCATGGGCCGGCAAAGGTCGCCGGGTGGGCGCCACGATGGACGCCACCCGCGGGTCGGCCAGCGCCCGCTGCAGCACGTGACGACCCACCAGGCCGGTGGCCCCGACCAGCAGCAAGCGTTGGGCGAGCCGGGGCTGGCGTGCTGCCGAATTCACGAGCTCAGGCCAGCGACCCCGGGGCGCCCAGCTTCAGCATTGCCCGCGCCTCTTCGGGCGTCGCCACGCGGCGGCCGTACTGTTCGCACAGCTCGGCCACCTGGCGCACCAGCGCGGCGTTGGAGGGGGCCAGGGTCTCGCGGTCCAGGCGAACGTTGTCTTCCAGGCCGGTGCGGCAGTGGCCGCCCAGTTCCAGCGACCAGCGGACCAGCTCGATCTGGTGGCGGCCGATGCCGGCGCCGGTCCAGGTGGCGTCGGGGGCCAGGCGGCGCAGCGTCTTCACGTAGAACTCGAAGACCTCGCGGTCCACCGGCATCGCGTTCTTCACGCCCATCACGAACTGCACATGCAGCGGCCCGACGCCGATACGGCCGTCGGCGTGCATCTCGGCGGCCTTGAAGATCATCGACAGGTCGAAGGCTTCCACTTCGGGCTTGATGCCGTACTGCTTCATCTCGGCGGCCAGCCAGTCCACCAGGTCGGGCGCGTTGTCGTACACGCGGGTGGGAAAGTTCACCGAGCCTGTAGCCAGCGAGGCCATGTCGGGCCGCAGGTGCAGCATGCCGCCACGCTCACGCCCGGCACCCGAACGGCCGCCGGTGGACACCTGGGTGATGATCAGCGGGCAATGCTTGCGGATGCCGGCCAGCACCTCGGCAAAACGCTCGGGCGCCGAGGTGGGCGTCTCGTCGTCGTTGCGCACATGCAGGTGCACCAGCGTGGCCCCGGCCTCGTACGCAGCATGCGTGGACTCGATCTGCTCGCTGGGCGTGACCGGCACCGCCGGGTTGTCCTTCTTGCGCGGCAGCGAGCCGGTGATGGCGACGGAGATGATGCAAGGCTGGGACATGGTCAGGCTCTCTTCAGCTTGATGGCGTTGGGCAGGGGAACGGAGCGGCGCAGCACCGTCTCGCCCAGCCACAGCGCGCTGCGGCGGGCGCGTGCGGCCACGGTGGGCAGCGGCATCTGCTGGTAGTCGTCGTTGAACACCTCGAAGCTGTAGTCGCCGCGGTAGCCCAGGCGGTGCAGCCGCAGCACCCAGTCGGCCACCTCGGCGCTGTGCACGCCCTCACCCGGGAACACGCGGAAGTGCCGCGCGGTGGTGATGCGCTCTTCCACCGAGCGGATCTCCTGCCACATGAAGTCGGCCAGCTGCACCAGGAAGATCTTGTAGGGGTCGATCAGGTCCAGCTCGTCGGCCGCGGTCTTGGTGGCAAAGGCATGGAAGCTGTCGAGCCCGATGCCCAGGTTGGGCATGTCGGCACGCAGCACCACGTCCCAGGCCTGCGGAAACTCGTTGACGTGGCGGCCCCAGGACAAGGCCTCATACGCGATGCGGATGCCCAGCGGCACCGCCAGCATGGCCAACTTGCGCAGGTCGCGCGCCATGTGCTCGCGGTCTTCCTGTGCATGCACCGAGGTGGTGGAACACACCAGCAGCACCTTGGCGCCCAGGCGGCGGCACAGGTCCAGCATGGACTTGGCGACATCGACCTTGTAGTCGTGCAGGTGGCCGCTCAGGCCTTCGAAGTCGCGCAGCACCTGGAAGCCGGTAACGCGCAGGCCGCTGGCCTGCACCGCGGCCACGGCGGCGTCCAGCCCGTCGGGGTGGCCCACCACGTCGCGGGCGCTGAGCATGATCTGCGAGAAGCCGGCTTCGCGGGCGGCCTTGAGCTTGGGCTCCAGCGGGCCGGCCAGCGAGATGGTGTCGATGCCGAAGTCGGCGAAGTTGCCTTGCGTGGTCTGGCTCATCGCGTCACCTTTGCGCGTGCACCAGCTCGAACGACAGGCCGTGCAGCAGGCCCTTGGTGAGCGCGCCCCGCACATCGGTGTGCACGCGCTCGGTTTCGTGGAACTCGACGCCCCGCTCGCGCATGTGGGCGACGGTGCCTACCACGTCGGGCGTGGCGAAGGCCACGCGGGCCAGGGTCTCGTCGTCTTCCACGTCCAGGATGCCGGGCTCGGGCTCGATCAGCTGCAGGTAGAAGCTGCCACAGGGGCTCTTGAGCACACGGCCCTTGGGCAGGATGCCGAAGGTGGTTTCGGGCGGCACCGGCTCGAAGCCGAAGAGCGCGCGGTAGAACTCGGTCCAGTCTTCGGTGCGGTCGTTGCCGATGTACTGCACCACGCCGAACCAGCTCAGGCTGCAGGCCGAAGGCGGATGCCGCTCCACCGACGGGATGGGCACGAAGTCGACGTCGTAGATCGAGAACTCGCGCCAGCGGTCGACGAAGTAGAGCCGGCTGCTGCCCACGCCGTGGATGGCAGGGATGTGCAGCTCCATCGGCTCGATGTTGACGGGCACGGCCCAGGCGCCGTTGTCCAGCGCCTGGCGGTAGGCGGCGCCGGCATCACGCACGCGGAAGGCCAGCGCGGCGATCACCGCCGGCGTGCCGCCCGCGCCTTCGGGCGCCACCACGTCGTGCGCGTTGACGATGACGTTCATCGGGCCCTGGCGGTACAGCGTCACCTCGCGCGAGCGGTGGCGCGCCACCGGCGAGAAGCCCACCATCTCCAGCACCTGGCCCAGCGCCTGCGGCCGGGCGGTCGAGTACTCGATGAACTCCAGGCCAGCCAGGCCCAGGGGGTTGGGCAGCTCGCCGATGTCTTCACGGTTCAAGGTGTTGGCCATGTGCTTTTGAGGATGGAAAAGTGGGCAGGCGGTCAGTGTTCCAGGACCGCGGTCTCGGTCAGCTCTTCGACGGTGGCGGTGCCGAAGCCGAAGAACTCGAGGTAGGCGGGAATCATCTCGAAGAGCATGTCGGTGCCCACCTGCACCGGGCAGCCCCTGGCCCGCGCGGCCTGCAGCAGCGGGGTGTACTTCTGGGTCATCACCACCTCGCCCACGAAGGTGCCGGGCGCGATGCGGGTGACGTCGAAGGGCAGCGGATCGTCGGGCTTCATTCCCAGCGGGGTGGCGTTGACGACCAGATCGTAGCCCGCCGGATCACGGCTGCCGGTGTGCACCTGCAAGGCCGGGTAGTGGTGGCGCAGCCGGCCGGCCAGCGCCTGGGCCGAGGCGTCGCTGGTGTCGAACAGCATCATCTCGGCCACGCCCGCCGCCGCCAGCGAAGCGGCGATGGCGCAGCCCACGCCGCCGGTGCCGGCCACCAGCACGCGGCGGCCCGCCGGCTGCCAGCCCTTGCCGATGACGCCGCGCACGAAGCCGGCACCATCGAACTGGTCGCCCACCAGCGAACCGTCGGGCCGGCGCAGGATGGCGTTGGCCGCGCCGGCGATGCGGGCGGTGGGCGTGAGCTCGTCCACCAGGTCCAGCGTGGCCACCTTGTGCGGCATGGTCACCAGCGCGCCGTGGAAGTTGGTGAAGCGGCGCAGCGTGGCGATGGTGGACGCATAGTCGGCCGGCGCCACGCCCATCGGCACCACCACCGCCGCGATGCCGCGGCGCTCGAACCACGGGTTGTAGATCATGGGCGCCTTGACCGGCTCGATGGGATAGCCGAAGTGCGCGATGAGTCGGGTCTTGCCGGTGATCATGGTCGGTCAGGCGTGGGCCGTCTTGAGCTTGGGTTGGGCCAGGGCCTGTTCCCGCGCGGCGTGGTAGTCCCCTTCGGGCACGGGCACCGCATCGGGATTGCCCAGGTCTTCCATGCGCACGCGGTAGGTCTCGCGGGCGGTGAAGCAGGCGATGGCCGAGATGATGCAGATGCCCAGGGTGAGCGAGCCCACGATCAGCGGGATGTTGGCCGCCCCGGGAGGCGCCACGGTGGCGAACAGCGCCGGCAGCATGGCGGTGGCGGCGGTGCCCAGGTTCTGCGAGATGGCCATCGCCGACACCCGGGTGCGGGTGGGGAACAGCTCGGGGTAGAAGCTGGGGTACACGGCGTTGTAGCCCTGGTACACCAGGCCCCACATCAGCAGCGACAGCACGATGGCCATGGTGACGCTGTGGATGCTGATGGCGTACAGGTAGCCGAAGGACAGCAAGCCGGACAGCAGCGCGCCGATGATGATGGGCGGACGGCGGCCGATGCGGTCGCTGAGGTTGCCCACCAGCGGGATCACGGCCACCGCCACGATGTTGCCCAGCACCGGGATCCACAGGTACACGTCCTTGCTGAAGCCGATGCCGTAGCTCTGCTGCACCGCATAGGCCGCGCCGAAGATGGAGGTGACCACCGGGATCACGTTCATCAGCGCCATGCACACCACGCGCAGCATGTCGCGCCAGCTCTCGGTCACGGCCTGTACCACCGGCGTACGCACGACCGCCTTCCGGGCGCCCACCTCGGCGAAGGCCGGGGTCTCATGCACTTCGCGGCGGATGATGTAGCCGGCCACGATGACGATGAAGCTCAGCAGGAACGGGATGCGCCAGCCCCAGCTGTTGAAGGCCTCGGTGGGCATGTAATGCGCCAGCGGCAGGAACACCGCGGCCGCCATGATCTGCCCTGCCTGCACGCCCTGCAGCGTGAAACTGGCGAAAAAGCCGCGGCGGCCGAAAGGGGCATGCTCCAGGATCATGGAGCTGGCGCCCGAGATCTCGCCCGCCACCGCAAAGCCCTGGATCAGCCGCAGGATGACCAGCAGCACCGGCGCCAGGATGCCGACCTGGTCGTAGGTGGGCAGCAGGCCCACCGCCACGGTTGAAAAACCCATCAGGAACATGCACAGGATCAGCACGTTTTTGCGGCCGTGCGTGTCGCCCCAGTGGCCCAGGAAGATGGCGCCGATGGGCCGCGCCACGTAGCCCACGCCGTAGGTGGCCAGCGAAGCCACGATGGCGATGGTCGGATCACCCTTGGGAAAGAAGATCTGCGGAAAGATCAGCGACGCCGCCGTGGCGTAGATGAAGAAGTCGTAGTACTCCAATGCAGAACCGATCCAGCCACTGGCCGTGGCCTTGCGGGTCTGACGTCCGCCGTGCGGGCTTGCGTGCGAGGTTGCCAAGGGATGTCTCCTGTCTTCGAGGTGTTTTCACTGTAGCCAGCGGGGGACGATCCGGGGTTTCGCACGTGCACTGAACGTGCGATGATCAGTCACTGGCGATCAATCATCGATCGCATTGAGGGTTAGTCCGGAGCCAGACGCCGTGAGCGATGTCGACCGTTCGCTGCTGATTGAAGGCCTGGGCAAGGGACTGCGGGTGATCGAGTGCTTTTCCGATCAGCATCCGCGACTCACGGCTTCGGAGTGCGGTCGGCTGGCCGGGCTCACACGCACCGCTGCCCGCCGCTACCTGGTGAGCCTGGTGCACTACGGCTATGCCGACACCGACGGCAAGCACTACTGGCTGCTGCCGGCCATCCTGAGGCTGGGCCGCAGCTACCTGGAAGCGGCCAGGCTGCCGCGGCTGGCCCAGCCCTTCCTGCAGCGGCTGTCGATGCAGACCGGCGAAACCGCCAACCTGAGCGTGCTGGACGGGCACGACGTGGTCTACCTCACCCGCAGCAACTCGCCGCGGGTGATCTCCATCGGCTTTCATCCGGGCGCCCGCATCCAGGCCCATCTGGTGTCGGCCGGCTTCGTGGTGCTGGCCAGCCTGACGGATGCGCAGTTGGACGCCTGGTTCGCCGATGCCGAGTTCGGCCGCTTCACGGCCGAGACGGTGGTGGAGCCCGACCAGCTGCGGGCCATGGTGCTGCAGGCGCGGCAGCTGGGCTACTGGCTGGCCGACCAGTACGCCGACATCGGCCTGCGCGGCCTGGCCGTGCCGCTGCTGGACCGCCACGGCCGCTGCGTGGCGGCCATGAGCATCACCTTTCAAAGCCGCGCCTACCCGGGCGACGACGCGCTGCTGAAGCTGCTGCCGCCGCTGCAGGATGCGGCGCAGCTGCTGCGCGGGGTGCTGTAGCGCAGAACGCTCAGGTGCTTTCGCGCACCATCAACTCGAAGCCCACATCCACCTGCCGCTGCGGCAGCGGCCGCTGTTGCAGCCGGGCCACCAGCATCTGGCCGGCCTGCCGTCCCGTCTCGCGCCCGTCGATGCGGATGCTGGTGAGGCTGGGCGCCAGGCTGGCCGCGAACTCGGCATCGCCGCCGCCCATCACCGCCAGCCGTCGCGGCACCTCGATGCCGCGCACCCGGGCTTCGGTCAGCACGCCCATGGCCAGCAGGTCGGAGCTGCAGCACACCGCGTCCACGTCCGGGGCACGTGCCAGCAATTCGGCCAGCGCCGCGCGGCCCTGGGCATGGGTGCTCGGCGCTTCCACCGTCAGTGCCACCGGCGCCGGCAGGCCCAGCTCCGCGGCGCGCTGCAGGAAGCTCGCTGCCCGTCGCAAAGAACGTTCATCGTCGGCCGACACCAGCGCCAGGCACCGCCGGCCCCGTTGGACGAGGTGGTCGCAGGCCGCCTCGCCGATGCGCTCGTGCGAGGCACCCACCCGCATGTCGATCGGCTCATCGGCCAGGTCCCAGGTCTCCACGATGGGGATGCCGGCCTGCCGCAGCAGCGCGCGGCCCGCGGGTGAATGCCGCACCCCGGTGATCACCAGCCCCTCGGGCCGCCGGCCCAGCGCGGCGCGCAGCAGCTCGTCTTCACGGCCGCCGCCGTAGCCGATCTCGCCGATCAGCAGCTGGTAGCCGTGGGCGCTGAGCACCTCGGTCAGGCCAGCCGACAGCTGGCCGAAGTTGCTGGCCTGCAGATGGGGCACCAGCGCCGCGACGAAGCCCGAGCGCGCCATGCGCAATGTGCCGGCGGCGCTGTTGGGCACGTAGCCGGTGTCGGCGATGGCCCGGCGCACACGCGCCAGCGTGTCGGGCGCCAGCTTGGCCGGCTCACGCAGCGCGCGCGATACCGTGATGGTGGAAACCCCGGCCAGCCGGGCCACGTGGTGCACCGTGGCCGAGCCCGGCCGGGCGGCGGGCGCTGGAGATTCGTCGTGGGGGGCCGTGGGCATGACGAGCAGTGTAGGCAGCCGACAGCAACGGGTAAGTCCCAATGCAGCGGCTGATGTCAACGTTAACACTGGCTGCACATGCAGTTTCATGCATGTCTCGCCATCACAAAGGCGCACCATCTTGCTGGTGACGCCGACCTTGGAGACCCCGATGTACCCACGTCTCACCACCACCGCCTTGCCCCGTGCCTTTGCGGCCTCGGCCCTGCTTCTCACCCTGTGCGCCTGCGGCAGCGACAGCGACGTGCCGCCGCCGGTGCCCGGCGTGGCCGAGCTGCAGCAGGCCTGCGCCCGCATGGCCGGCACCACCGTGGCGCCGTCGCGCATCGGCCTGCCCAGCGGCGCGGCGACCGTGACTGCCGCGGTGTTGGTGCCCGCGGCCGGTGAGCTGCCGGAGTACTGCCAGCTGCAAGGCAGCATCGCTGCGCGCAGCGCCGGTGCCGACCCCATCCGCTTCCAGCTCAACCTGCCCACCACCTGGAACCAGAAGGCGCTGATGTACGGCGGCGGCGGCTTCAATGGCGTGCTGATCGACGGCACCGCCGCGCTGCGCGACGCACCCGCCGGCATGGCGCGGCCACTGGCCCAGGGCTACGCCACCTTCGGCACCGATTCCGGCCACGACGCCACCAGCTACAACGCCACCGACCCGGGCCGCTTCGCGCTCAACGACGAGATGCTGGTGAACTTCGCGCATGAGTCGTACAAGAAGGTCAAGGACACCGCCCACGCGCTGATGGCCGGCTACTACCTGCGCACACCCAGCCGCCAGTACTACTTCGGCGGCTCGGAGGGCGGTCGCGAAGGGCTGGTGATGGCACAGCGGTACCCGGCCGACTTCGACGGCATCGTGTCGGTGGTGCCGGTGATCCATTGGACGGGGCTGTTCAACGGCTTCATCAACTTCAGCAAGCCGCAGTTCAACGGCGGCGCGCTCAACACCGCCGAGATCCGCCTGGTGGCCGATGCGGTGAACACCGCCTGCGACGGGCTGGACGGCATCGCCGACGGCGTGGTGAGCAACTACCTGGCGTGCCCTGCCCGCTTCAACCTTCAGAGCCTGCGCTGCGCCGGTGGCGCCGACGTTGGCGACAGCTGCCTGTCGGATGCGCAGCTGGCCACGCTGCAGGCCGCCTACGGCCCCACGGTGATGCCCTTTGCGCTGGCCAACGGCCTGACCACCTACCCCGGCCGGCTGTTCGGTGGCGAGATCCAGCCGGGCAGCGAAGGCATCGGCCGCTGGATCACCAACGGTCAGGTGCCCCAGGTGCCCACACCGCTGGCCACCGATGCACGCGGTGTGAACTACGGCAGCAGCTACGCCCGCTACGTGATCGCGCGCGACGCGGCCTTCGACGTGCGCAACTTCGACGCGGCCACCTTCCGCACGCGCATCCAGGAGGTGTCTGCGCTGATGGACGCCACCGACCCCGACCTGTCGGCCTTCCTGCGGCGCGGCGGCAAGCTGATCGTGCGCGAGAACAGCGGTGACATGGCACAAAGCCCGATGGCCGGCATTCAGTACTACCAGAGCGTGGTGGCCAGGATGGGTCAGTCGGCGGTCGACGGCTTCATGCGGCTGTACGTGTCGCCGGCTTCCAACCACGGCGGCACCGCGGCCAGCCTGACCACCGGCACCCTGGTGCCCACCACCACCGACCTGCTGGCCGAGCTGGACCGCTGGTCCACGACCGGCACCGCCCCGGCCGACGCATTGGCGCAGGTGCGCAATGCCACCACGGCGCCCTACACCACACTGGCATCACGCCCGATGTGCCGCTTTCCGGGCTATCCGCAGTACGTGGGCGGCGATGCCAGCCTGATGGCCAGCTACCGCTGCGCCACCTCGGCGCCCTGAGCATCGAAGGTGCCTGCGAGCGTTGGCTGGGTGCCCGTGACGCGCAGCGTGCCGGCCGGGCGCCCGGCACGGGTCAGTCCGCCGTCGTGATGGCGCTCATCAGCACCTTGTGCATCGTGTACTTCACCGTGCCTTGCGTGTAGCCCCGCGTTTCCAGCACCACGCGGTAGCCGGCACGCTGGTAGAAGCGCGGCGCCTGGAACGAGAAGGTGTCGAGGTACACCAGGCTGCAGCCGCGCGCGGCGGCGGCGGCCTCGAACTCTTGCAGCAGCTGCTGGCCCAGGCCCTGGCCGCGGCGCGACGGGTCAACGGCCAGCTGTTGCAGCTCGCAGCAATCGCCCCAGGTGCGGCCGACGGCACCGGCGATCACGCGGCCACCTTCAGCGCGTCCAAACACGCTGAGCGGCCGCACATCGGCCAGCGCTGCATGGCCCTGGTTGAATGCATCGAGCCAGGCATCCACCGCCGCAAGGTCGGCGGCCGCGGGTGCTGCCGTGACCTCGAAGGACAGTGGCAACGTCGCGCCCGTCAAAACCACAGATCCCGTATGCAGCGCCCGTCGCGTGGCAGGTCGTCAAAGGCGTCCAGCCCGTCGAAGTGATCGATGGGCAGGGCCGCGATCGGCTCCGGCTCGGCCAACCGCAGGTTCACCGCGATGCGCCGCCGGCCGTCCGCTTCCAGCTGCAGGCCGCGCCAGTGCGTCACGCAGCCGCACTGCGGGCAGAAGTTGAAGGTGAGCGCCCGGCCGCGGGCGAAGGCGGTGGTGGGGCCGGTCACGGTGATGTCTTCGTCCTCGTGACCATAGGCCCACAAGGTGCCGTAGCGCCGGCAGGCCGTGCAATTGCAGGCCGTGGCCGATTCCGGCATGACCGCCATCCGCCAGCCGGCGGAACCGCACAGACAGGAGCCTTCGAGCATGGTGGTCCCCCTTTTTGGCGGCCGTGCCGCCCGGGGGGCCACGGCCTGCCATGATCATGCCCCATGTCCGCCCTGCGCCCCCTCACCCAGACCTTCCCCCTGCCCGGCCGGCTCGAGGCCATCCTGCTGCGGCCGGCGCGCGGGCAGCCGGCGGTGTCGGTGGCCTCGGCCGTGGCGTTGGCCCAGCGCGGGCTGGAGGGGGACCGCAGCACCGCGGGGCCGCTGCGGGCCGGCGGGGGTGGCAAGCGGCAGGTGACGCTGCTCCAGGCCGAGCACCTGCCGCTGATCGCGGCCTGGACCGGCCATGCGACGCTGTCGGCGGCCGTGTTGCGGCGCAACCTGGTGGTCTCGGGGCTCAACCTGGTGGCGGCGCGCAGCCTGTTCGCCGATGCGCCGCTTCGGCTGTGCATCGGACCCGAGGTGCAGCTGGAGATCACCGGCCCCTGCGACCCCTGCTCCAAGATGGAAGAGGCCTTGGGCCCCGGCGCCTACAACGCGATGCGCGGCCACGGCGGCATGACGGCGCGGGTGCTGGCCGGCGGCCGCCTGGCGGTGGGCGATGCCGTGGTGGTGCGGCTGGCGCCGGTGCCGCAGCAACAGTCGCTTTTCGTCTGACCGGGGAACACAGCGGCCGAGCCGGCACTCTGTTTGCCGAAAGCCTGCGTGTGAGGGCCCGGGACCCGGGCCGATGGAGACCGATGAATGAACATGGAGCAGACCCTGGCTGGCCGGCGCATCGCCGTGCTGGCGGCCGATGGATTCGAGAAAGTGGAACTGGCGGTGCCGGTGGCGGCGATGCGCCATGCGGGCGCGGCGGTGGAGATCATCTCGCTGCGCAAGGGCCACATCCGCGGCGTCAACCTGCATGAGCCCGCCTCGCGCGTGGCGGTGGACCGGGTGGTGCAGGACGCCCACCCCGAGGACTACGACGCGCTGCTGATCCCCGGCGGCTTCATCAACCCCGACCTGCTACGCCAGTCGCAGCCGGCGCGGCAGTTCGTGCGCCAGTTCGACGCGCTGGGCCGCCCGCTGGCCACGCTGTGCCACGGCCCCTGGGTGCTGGCTTCGGCCGGACTCACCTCGGGACGGCAGATGACCTCCTGGCCCGGCATCCGCGACGACCTGGTCAATGCCGGCGCCACCTGGCTCGACCAGCCGGTGGTGATCGACCGCAACTGGATCACCAGCCGCGGCCCGCAGGACATGCTGACTTTCGTGAAGGCGCTGCTGCCGCATTTTGCCGGCGCCCATCCGGATGAAGTGCAGAACGCGGTGCGCACGCTGTCGGCACCGCAGCGCACCGAGGCGCCGCGCCTGGTGCTGGGTGTGATGCGATGGCTGCCGCGGCCTTCGGTGCGCACGGTGGCCCTGATCGGCCTGGGCGCGCTGGCGCTGGTGCTGCTGGGGCAGCGTCCACGGCGCAGCGCGCGGCGCACCGACCGTGACCCCGGCTAGCATCTCCGCTTGTACAGACAAGTGGATACGGGCCGCATGACGACGATGAGCAGACCTGTGCCGCGCGCCGCCCGCGTGGCCGCGATGATGATGGCCGCGGCAAGCGCCATGGCCTCAGCCGGCGCCCATGCGGCGCCCGCGGCCCCGGCGAGCCTGTGCCAGCCGGGTGAAGAAACGGTGTTCAGCTGCCCCGCCGGCCGCAAGCAGATCGCGGTATGCGCGACGCCCGGCCTGGGCCCCACCGGCGGCCTGCTGCAGTACCGCTTCGGCCGGCCCGGTGCCCCCGAGCTGCAACACCCGCCGGCCGGTGCCGATGCCCCCGACTGGCGCGCCAGCGTGCAGGCGGGCAGCCTGATGTTCTCGGGCGGCGGCGGCGCCTGGCTGGCCTTCGACAAGGGCGACCACCGCTACGTGGTCTACACCGCCATCGGCCGCGGCTGGGGCACCCAGGAAGGCGTGGTGGTGGAACGCGCCGGCCGCCGCATCGCGCAGGTGCCCTGCACGCAGGCGGCGCAATCGCAACTGGGCCCCGACCTGGCCCGCCGCGCCGGCATCGCGGCCGACATGCGCGACTTCGAACTCCCCTGACCCGCTTCTTCCTCCCAAGGAGGGAGGCGGCAAAGGCGCGTTAGGGATGGACCGGCATGCCCCCGCGGGCGAACCATGGCGGCTCCGGGCCCGTTGCGGCCCGACCCGTGCAGGAGTCCGCCATGATCCAGGTCGATGCCCAAACCATGCGCGAGGTGGCGCCGCATTTCAGCGGCGCCATGGCCGAGCGCCAGAACGCCATCATCACGGCCGTGGGCGAGGTGCTGGCCACCACGCTGGACGGCTACGCGATCAACACCCGGCTGCGCATCGCGCACTTCCTGGGGCAGACCTGCCATGAGTCGGCGGGGTTTCGCACCACCGAAGAATTCGCCAGCGGCGAGGCGTATGAAGGCCGGCGCGACCTGGGCAACCTGCAGCCCGGCGACGGCGTGCGCTACAAGGGCCGCGGCCTGCTGCAGCTGACCGGCCGCGCCAACTACCGAGAGGTGGGTGAGCTGATCGGCGTGAAGCTGGAAGAGCAGCCCGAGCGCGCCGCCGAGCCGGTGTTGTCGCTGAAGATCGCCTGCGAATACTGGAAGCGCCGCAACATCAATGCGCTGTGCGACGCCGATGACGTGGTGGCCGTCACCCGCGCGGTCAACGGCGGCACCAACGGGCTGGACGACCGGCGGCTGTCCACCGGCCGCGCCAAGGCCGCGATCGCGCGGCTGGAAGGCTTTGTGCTCAGCGGCGAGACACCGCCCAGTCTGGGCCGCCCGGTGCTGCGCCGCGGCTCCAAGGGCGAGGCGGTGGGCCAGCTGCAGCGCCGGCTGCAGCAGCTGGGCTTCATGCTGGCGATCGACGACGACTTCGGCGCCGGCACCGAAGTGGCGGTGGCCGCCTTCCAGCGCCAACGCGGCCTGCAGCCGGTGGACGGCATCGTCGGCCGCGACACCTGGGCCGCGCTGGATGCGGCGGCCTCGGGGGGTTGAGGCCCCCAAGCTCGCTGCGCTCGCTGCCCCCCAGGGGGGCGCGTTCCGCCTTGGGGCGGCCCGGCGGCGGAACGTCGGCCCCCAAGCTCGCGGCGCTCGCTGCCCCCAGGGGGGCGCGTTCCGCCTTGGGGCGGCCCGGCTCGATCTTCATCCAGCGCAGTACGATCAAGCGCAAGACCAGGAACCGCTCAAGCTCGCCCTTGACCCGACGCGCGTGACCCGACAGCTCTTCTGGCGCCTTCGGCTCGAAGGCCGGCCCTGCCTCATCGATGACCTCGGCGGCGGCCCGCTCGTTCTGTCGCGCAAGGATGCCGCCTGGCTGGCCTGCGCGGCGCTGGAGCCGGGCGTACGCAGCCATCGTGTGGCCACCCTGGCCTGGCCGGCCACGGACGAGCGCGGTGCGCTCAACAACCTGCGCCAGCGGGTCCACCAGCTGCGCAAGAAAACCGGCGCGCGCCTGGTCGAGATGGCTGAGACGCTGGTGCTGGCCACCGACCTGCGGCGCGATGAAGACCACCTCTCCTGGGCGGCCTTGCAAGCCGACCCCGGTGCGTGGGATGACGAGCCGCTGGGCGATCTGACCTACGACGGCGAGGCCGAGCTGGCTGCCTGGGTGGCTGGCGTGCGCGAACGCCACCGCCAGCGGCGGCGCGAGGCGCTGGCCGCCATCGCCGATGCTGCCGAGCGCGAGGGCCGCCATGCCGACGCGCTGATGTTCGCCCAGCACCTGCATGCCGACGATCCGCTGTCCGAGCCGCTCCACCGCCAGCTGATGCGCTTGCACCATGCCCTGGGCGACGTGGCCTCGGCGCTGCGGGTGTACGACCGTGCCGAACGATCGCTGAGCGAGGAGCTGGGCCTGCGCCCCAGCGCCGAGACACTCGTGCTGCGCGAGTGCCTGCTGCAGGGGCGGCAGCCGGTCATCGGTGCGCTGCCCGACCTGCCAGCGACCCTTGCACGACCGCCTCGCCTGATCGGCCGCGAGCGCCCGCTGCGCGCGCTGGCGCAGGCACGCAGTCTTGGCCAACCGGTCCTGGTGGTGGGCGAGGCCGGCGCCGGCAAGTCGCGCCTGCTGCAGGAGGCCCTGGGCGGGCTGGCCGATGTGCTGCAGCTGGCCGCCCAGCCGGATGACGCGCAAGCACCGTTTACCACCGTGCAGCGGCTGTTGTCTCGCCTGCGACGCTGGCCGCTGGCGCCGGCCGCCACGGGCGCAGAGCCGGACGCGAGGCTGGCGCCCATGCCGGCGCAACGCCTGCGCCACCAGATCGCCGACGCGCTGGCGGCTGCGCTGCAGCAGGGGCTGGGCACCGTCGTGATCGACGACCTGCACTTCGCCGATGCGGCCAGCCACGAACTGCTGCAGGGGCTGATCCTAGCGGCGGAGCCTCCGACCCGGCCGGCCTGGGTGCTGGCCAGCCGCCCGCTGGCCGCCGACGCGGCGCAGCCCTGGACGAACGCGGACCACCTGCAGTGGCTGGAACTGCCACCGCTGGATGCGCATGCCGTGCACGACTTCGTGGCCAGCCTCTCGCTGCCCGGCATTGACGCCCACGCTCTGGCGCCTGCGCTGCTGCGCCACGCGGGTGGGTTGCCGCTGCACCTGCTGGAGACCTTGCGGGCCGGCCTCCAGGACGGCGCTCTGGACGCCGCAGAGCTGCCCCACCCGGCGTCGATCGAGCGGCGCCTGCAGGCCCGGCTGGCCCGCCTGCCGACCGAATCGGCGGCGCTGGCGCGGCTGGTGGCGGTCGCCGGCAGCGACTTCGACATCGAGCTGGCCGAACACCTGACCCACCGGCCGGCGGTGATGCTGGCCGACGCCTGGCACCGGCTGGAAACCGCCCAGGTGCTCGATGGCGAAGGCTTCGCGCACGAGCTGGTGCGCCAGGCCGTGCTGGCACTGACGCCGCGGGTGGTAGCAAGGCGCATCCACCGGCAGGTGGCGCAGGCGCTCACCGCCCGGGGCGGCGAGCCAGCGCGGCTGGCAGCCCACTGGGAGGCCGGCGGCGAGCCGGCGCACGCAGCGGCCGCCTACGAAGCCGCGGCCGATCGCGCCCATGCCGCCTCGCGCCCGCGCGAGCAGGCGGCACTGCTGCGCCAGGCCGCCGCCGCGTGGGAAGCTGCCGGCCACGGCGGCGCCGCGCTGCGCGCCCGTGCACGCGCCATCGTGCCCACCGTGCTGGGCGAGGGGCTGGACCCGGCGCTGCAGGCCAGTACCGCCCTGATCGAGGCCGAGGCCGAAGCCGCCGACCTGGGACATGCCTGGGCCGCGCATGCCACGGCGCTGGTGTGGGGCGGCCGCGCCACCGAGGCCGAGCCGGCCGCGCAGCAGGCCCTGCATCTGCTGCCGGCGCACGCCGTGACACCGCGGCGCGAGGCCTTGCAGGCGCTGGCCATGGCCTTGTCGATGCAGGGCCGTGCGCCGCAGGCCGTGGCCCTGCTGCAGCCCGGCTGGCCGATGCTGGACCAGCAGGCCTCGCCCGCCGACTGCCTCGACTATGCCGGCGCCTACCTGATGGCACTGGTCAACGCCGGCCGGCTGGGCGACTCGCTCGCCGTGGCACGTCGCCAGCTCGGCTGGGCCCGGGCGACGGACAACCGGCTCGCCGAGCTCAACGCCTGGATCAGCGTGGGCTATGTGCACCTCAAGCGCGGAGAGGCCCGCGACGCGGTGGACGCCGGGCGCGAAGCGCGCGAGCTGGGCCGCGGCGTGCCCGAACTGCAGACCCAGTCGCGCATGAACGACGTCGCGCTGGCACTGGCCGAGGCCACCTGCGGCCATTTCCGTGCCGCGCTGCCGCTGGCCCGGTCGGCGCTGGAGCACATGTCGCAGGCCATGCCGGGTTCCAACTTCCAGGCCGTCGCCGCGCTGGCGCTGGCCTGGACCTGGCTGCAACTGGGCGAACCCGGGCGCGCGTTGCCGCTGCTGCAGCAGGACCTGCCCAACGCCGTGCCCGAAAGCGCGGTGCAGCGCCGCCTGCTGCTGGGCCAGGCGGCCGAGCTGCTGGGCGCGCCCGAAGCCGAGCGGCACTACCGGGAGGCGGCGGCCATCGAGCCGACACGCAGAATGGCTTCCACGCTGCTGGCCGAACTGGCGCTGCAGCGTCGCGCCGCCGACACCGCCGCCGCGCACGCAGCCTGGGCCGTGATGCAGGAGGCGCAAGCACGCGAGCTGCATGGCGTGGCGGCGGAAGCGGCGGCCACCGCCTTGCAGGCCAGGGCGACGGCAGCGCCGCGCACGCTGGACCCGGACGACGTGGCGCATGCCGAGCATCTGGTGCGGCAGTACCGGGCGGCCTACACCAGCTGGACGCGCCAGTGGCTGGCCTGCGCCGCCGCCTACACCGCGCTGGGCGACGTCGCGGCCGCCGCGCGCTGCCGCAGCCTGGCCGCCGGCTGGCTGCAGCAGACGCTGCAGACCCAGGTGCCGCCGGAAGGCCGGGCGGGTTTCGGTCGACATCCCTGGCACGCTGAACTGTTGCAGCCTGCGCGCGGTCACGCCGGGTGGTCAATCGAGGCGCAGGCCGGGCACCTGCACGGGGGCGCGCTGTGATTCGCTGCCCTCGACGCCCAGCTCGCCACGGCTGTTGCTGCCCCAGGCCCAGACGCTGCCGTCGGTGCCCAGCACCAGCGTGTGGAAGGTGCCGACCGACATCGCCTTGACCGGCGGCAGGCCCGGTACCGGCAGCGCCACGCTGGTGGCCTGGGCCGTAGGTCCGCGTCCCAGCGCCGGACCCGAAGGGCCCCACGTGTGCACGGTGCCACCGGCGTCGAGCGCAAAGCCGTTGAGCAACTGGATGCCGAGCGCCACCACGTTCTGCGGTGCGGCCAGGCGCACCGGGTTGCTGCGGTAGGTGGTGGTGCCATCGCCCAGCTGGCCATCGTCGTTGCGACCCCAGGCCCAGACGCTGCCGGCCGTATCCAGGGCCAGGCAGTGCTCGCCGGTCAGGCCGGCCACCGGGCTGAAGCCGCTGCAGGTGGCCTGGGTCACCGCGGGCAGACCGGCCACCTCATCAATGCGGCCATCGGCCACCAGGGCCAGGCTGCCGTCGCGGCGGGTCGCCGCGACCGCACAATTAGTTGAAGAGGCCGCGGCGCCGATGTGGACCACTTCGCTCAGGCCCGACACCGCCGTGGCCTGGCTGCCGACCAGGCGCCACAGGGTGCCGTCGGGGCGCAAGGCATAGGTGACCGACGGGCAGTGCACGGCCTGCTGCAGGTTGCCGGCGGCCGCCACCGCCACCGGCGAGTTGCCGTAGGCGGTGCCCCAGGCCAGCAAGCCGCCATCCGGCCGCAGCACGAAAGAGTCGTTGAACAGCGCGCCACTGGGCGTGGCCACCACGGCGGCCGCGCCGGTCACCTCCGTCAGCACGCGCGCCGGGCTACCGGCGATCGGCGTGCTGGCGCCCCCGCCCACCATCGCGCCGCCCCAGACCAGCACGCGGCCATCGGCCTGGACCGCGAGCGAATAGCCGGCGCCTGCGGCGATGCGCGGCCCGCTGATGGCGGCCGCGGGCGCGGGGGCCGGTGCTGGCGCCGGCTCGGGTGCGGGTGCGGGTGCGGGAACCGGGGCCGGTGCGGGCGCAGGCTGCGGGGCCGGCGAAGGGCTCTCGGCCGCCGGTTCCACGGCGCTGCTGCCGCTGCCACCGCCACCGCAAGCCCCCAGCGCGCCGGCGGCCGCAACCGCCATGGCCAGCGAGGCAAGCGCGCGCAGGCGCGGGCAGGAACGGGTGATGACCAGCCCCGACGGCTGGCTCGGCAAGGGATGCAACATGAACTCTCCTGGTAGTGCATGACGGGGATGCCGCCGTCGAGGGCAGCACGCCGTCATGGTTGACGCAGGCGAGTTAGCGCAGAGTTATGGACCGTCGGCGCCAGCCATGGCGCGACGAGGCGATCACACCTTCGCCAGATCCAGCCGGCTCGTCTCGCGGCTGGTGGCCAGCGCCGCCAGCGTCAGCAGGCCGTTGGCCGCCAGGTACAGGCCCACGCCCCACAGGCCATAGGCCTTGTTCAGGTCGATGGCCACCAGCGTGGGCAGCGAAGCGCCGACGATGGAGGCCAGGTTGTAGGCCATCGAAGCGCCGGAGTAGCGCACCTCGGTCGGAAACAGCTCGGGCAGCAGCGCGGCCATCGGGCCGAAGGTGCAGCCCATCAAGGCCATGCCCACCACGATGAAGGCCAGCACCGACAGCGGCGTGCCGTGGTCCAGGAACTGCGGCATCAGCAGGCCGAAACCCATGATGCCCACCGTCACGCCCATCAGCCACAGCCGGCGGCCGTAACGGTCGGCCAGCTTGCCGGCCAGCAGGCAGAAGATGCCGAACACCACCGCGCCCACCAGCAGGATGCCGGTGAAGGTGTTGGCCGGAATGCCCAGCCCGGTGGCATGGCCGGCCGGCGACACCGCGGCCGGGCTCTTGGAATACACCTGCACGAAGGCCGTCATCAGGTAGAACAGCACATAGGTGGTGGTCATGATCAGCGTGCCCTGCAGCACGCGGCCGCCATGGTGGCGGAACACCGCGCTCACCGGCGCCTGCTCGGTGCGGCCGGCCTTCTCCACGTCCTGGAACACCTGGCTTTCATGCAGCGTCAGCCGCACGTACAGGCCCACGCCCACCAGCACGATGGACAGCACGAACGGGATGCGCCAGCCCCAGGCCACCATCGATTCCGGTCCGATCAGCCAGGTGATGAGGAACAACACGCCATTGGCCATGAACAGGCCAATGGGCGCGCCCAGCTGCGGAAAGCTGCCGAACCAGCCGCGCTGGCCGGCGGGTGCGTTCTCGGTGGCCACCAGCGCGGCGCCGCCCCATTCACCGCCCAGGCCGATGCCCTGGCCGATGCGGAACAGGCACAGCAGCAGCGGCGCGGCAATGCCGATCTGCTCGTAGCTGGGCAGCAGGCCGATGGCCACGGTGGACAGGCCCATGGTCAGCAGCGATGCCACCAGCGTGCGCTTGCGGCCGATGCGGTCGCCGAAGTGGCCGAACAGCGCCGAGCCGATGGGCCGCGCCAGGAAGGCCAGCGCCAGCGTGCTGAGCGACAGCAGCGTGGCCGCCGAGGGGTCGCCCTTGGGAAAGAACTGGCTGTTGAACACCAGCACCGCAGCAGCGGCGTAGATGTAGTAGTCGTAGAACTCGATGGCGGTGCCGACGAGCGAGGCCATGGCCACATGGCGGGGCGAATTGCGCGGCCCCGTGGTGGCGGTGTGGGTGGTAGACATCTGATCCTTCTGACTGCGCGGGCCGCAGCGGGCCATGCGCGGCACCACCGGTGCATCGCATGCGGGCGCATGGGCGGCAAGCCGGTGGGCGGGTAGCGGTGGAAGGAGGCCGGCGCGCGGGCGGGATGTGCCGGGGCCGGGCCTCGTCAAGCGCCGGCCGCCTTCTGGGCGGACCTGTGGTGGCAGCGCCTGCTCTGGTAATGCCTGCAGGCTCCGCGCGCTTGGGAATCAGGGATTCTACGGGGGTGCCTAACCCCCTGCCGCCCGCCAGGCCGTGGCAAAGGCGGCCGCCAGCGCCCCCACCTCACCCGCGCTGCGGCCCGGGGCGTACAGCGCCGAGCCCAGGCCGAAGCCGTTGGCACCTGCGCGCCGGTAGTCGGCCATGCGCTCGGGCGTGATGCCGCCCACCGGCAGCAGCGCCACCTCGGGCGGCAGCACCGCGCGCATCGCCTTCACCACGGCGGGGCTGATCAGCTCGGCCGGGAACAGCTTCAGCGCATCGGCGCCGGCGCCCAGGGCGGCAAAGGCTTCGGTGGGCGTGGCCACGCCGGGCACGCACAGCAGGCCGGCGGCCTTGGCCTCGCGGATCAGCGCCACGTCGGCATGCGGCATCACGGCCAGGTCGGCGCCCACGTCCACCAGCCGGGCCAGCTGCTCGGGCTGCAACACGGTGCCGGCGCCCACCAGCACCTCGGGCGGCAGATGGCGGCGCAGTTGCTCGATGCTGTTGAACGGGTCGGGCGAATTGAGCGGCACCTCGATGAGGTGGAAGCCCGCTTCGGCCAGCGCTTTGCCCACCGCGATGGCTTCGGCAGGCTGCAGGCCACGCAGGATGGCCACCAGCGGCAGCAAGCGCTGCGCCTGCGCAAAGCGGTGGGCCAGCAAGGAGGCTTCGGGATGGACGGTAAGGGTCATGCGGTAGGTCCTTCGGTCAACAGGCCAGCGGCCTGGGCGAACTGGTGCAGGCCCTGCGGGGCGGGGTTGCCCAGCAGGGCCGCGGGTGCATGACCCAGGGCACGCAGCGCGCCTGCATAACGCGCCAGCAGGGCCGGCTCGCCGATCAGCACCAGCGGCGGCGGGTCGCCATCGCCCTCGGCGCGCAACGCGGCCAGGCCGGCCACCACCTCATGGCCGATGAGCAGGCCCGACAGGTAATCGGCCTGGCCCTGCGGCGTGAGCTGGCCGGTCAGGCCCAGGGTGCGGCTGCCGAACAGCTGGTGCGCCAGCTCGCCCGGCCCGGCCTGCCGCGCACGCGCCACCCCTGCCTGGAAGGCGGCGTCGTCACTGCCTGTGCTGCCCTCGGCCGGCATCGTCTGGCCCAGCAGCGAATGGCGGCGCAGCACCGCGTACAGCTCGCCGGTCATGAAGGTGCGAAAGCCCGTCACCCGGCCCTGCCGCACCTGGGCCCATTTGGCATGGGTGCCGGGCAGCAGCAGGCAGGCACGCGCGGCCAGCGCCGGCTGCAGGGCCAGCGCGCCAGCGATCTGGATCTCTTCGCCCCGCATCACGTCGGGCGGGCGGCCGCTGTCGGCCGCCGGCCGGTCGATGAGGCCGGGCGCCATGTGCAGCGGCCCATGCGCCGTGCGGATGACCACCGCCTGCCGGGCCAGCGTGGCCACATCGGCCGGGCAGTCCACGTAGCGGGCCTCCTGCCAGCCCTGGGCGCTGCCCACCATGCCGCAGGCCACCATGGGCAGGTCGGGCTGGTCGCGCAGCCAGTCGCCGGCCACCTCGTCCAGCGCCTGCTCGAAGCCGGCCGGCGCGGGCTGCGCCAGGTGGCGGATGCCGCGCGGGCTGCCCCGCTCGGCCAGCAGCGTGCCATCGGCCGCCAGCAGGAAGGCCCGCAGGTTGGAAGTGCCCCAGTCCAGCCCCAGCAGGGCGGGCCGTGGCGCCGGGGTGCTCGCGTTCATCGTTTGTCCTTGCCGATGTCTTTGCCGATGTCCTTGCGCAGGGTCTTGATCAGCCGCTTGCGCACCGGCTTGGCCTGGGTGGCCAGCAGCCGCATGTTGATGTCGTGGCGCGCTTCGGGCGCCATGGCTTTCCAGCCCTTGATCTCGGCGCGGCTGCGGCCGCAGCCGGTGCACACGCCCTCGTCATCGATCTTGCACACCGAAATGCACGGGTTGGCGGTCAGCAGGATGGGCACAGGCAGGGCAAGCGAGTGATGGGCCGACCAGTGTGGCCCAGGCCGGCCCGCCCCACTGGCGCGGGGTCATCGCGCCTCACGGTCTACCGGCAGCGGCAGGTCCAGCTCGCCACGCACCAGCGCCCGTTGCTCGGCCAGCACCCGTGCCACGCCCTCGTGCAGCTGGGCGAAGTCGATCGGCTTGGCCCAGTAGGCCTCCACCCCGGCACGCAGCGCGGCATCCACGTCCTGCGGCATCGCATTGGCCGACAGCGCCACCACCCGCAGTGCCGCAGTGCTGCGGTCGGCGCGCAGCCGGGCGATGACCTGCAGGCCGGTCATGTCGGGCAGCTGCATGTCCAGCAGCACCAGGTCGGGCTGCAGCGAGCGGGCCAGCGCCAGGCCCTGCTGGCCCGTCTCGGCCAGGCTCAGCTGCACCTGCGGATGACGCTGGAAGAAGTGCTCCACCAGCGTGGCGTTGACCGGGTTGTCCTCGATGTACAGCACACGGCCGACCAGAGCATCGGGGTCGACGGGCTCGGCCCGCGGGGCCACGGCCCGCGCCGCGGTCGGCGCCACGTAAGGCAGCGTGACGGTGACCGTGGTGCCCACGCCTTCGCGGCTTTGCACCTGCAGGCTGCCGCCCAGCAGCTCCACCAGCCGCTTGGTGATGAACAGGCCAATGCCCGTGCCTTCGATCGAGGTCTTCTCGCGGCCCATGCGGTTGAAGGCCTGGAACAGCGTGTCGAGCTGGCTGTCCGACATGCCATGGCCGTTGTCGCGCACCTGCAGCCGCACGGTGTTGCCTTCGCGCCGGGCCTCCAGCGTCACATGGCCGCCGGGCCGGTTGTACTTGATGGCATTGCTCACCAGGTTCATCAGCACCTGACGCAGGCGCAGCGGGTCTGAGCGCATCGGCAGCCGCCCGCCGGGCGCAAAGTCCATGTGGAAGCTGACGTCGCGTTCGGCCGCCAGCGGGCCGTTGAGCTGGGCGATGTGGGCCATCTTGGCCACCACGTCCACGTCGGCCATTTCGATGGACATCTCGCCCGACTCGATGCGCGAGACGTCCATCAGGTCGTCGATCAGCGAGCGCAGCTGGCCGCCGGCCGACAGCACATGGGCCAGGTAGCCGTCCACCGGTTCATGCCGGCCTTCGGCATGGGCGGCGCGGCCCAGCTGCGCGAAGCCCAGCACCGCGTTCAGCGGCGTGCGCAGCTCATGGCTCACATGCGACAGGAAGGTGGTCTTGGCGCGGTTGGCCGCCTCCGCCGCGGCCAGCGCGGCACGCGCCTGCTTGTGGCGGTCCAGCTCCAGGCCGAAGGACAGCTCACGCCCCAGCTCCGCCAGCAGCGTGGCCATGTCGTCGTCGAAGGCATCGTCGTCGGGGCCCAGCAGCGTGAGCACGCCCACCACCTCGTCGTCCACCAGGAAGGGCACCGCCGCCACCGGCAGGCAGCCGCTCGCCTGTTCGGTCACGGCGCGGCGCTCGGCCAGCGCACGCGCGGTGGCCGCCGCGGGCCGTCCACCCCAGGGCGCCAGGTCGCTTTCCGCGGCAGCGTCGCCCACCGCCGCAGGGCCGCCGGGCTGGCGCAGGCTGATCCAGGCCTGGCGCGCCAGGCCGGTGCTCCTGCAGGCCCGGCACACCTCCTCGTACAACGCCTGCGGGCTGGCCTGGCGCGCAATGGCCTGGCCGATGGCCGACAAGGTCTCGTAGAAGCGGCGCAAGCGCTCGGCCCGCCGCTGCGACTGCAGCAGCTGGGTGGCGCGCTCCTGGTTGCGGTCCATCAGACGGTTGAACTCGGTGGCCACCTCGCCGAACTCGCCGGGCAGGCCTTCGTCGGCGCGCACGTCGGTGGCACCGGCCTGCAGCTGCCGCGCGGTGTCGGCCACGCTGTTCAGCGCGCGGGTCACGCGGCGCGCCGCGAACAGTGCCGCCGCCAGCCCCAGGCCGATGGCCAGTGCCGCGGCGCCCAGGCCGCGCCACGCCTCGGCATTGGCTTCGGCGTACACCTGCGCGGCCGGCATGCCTGCAGCCGCCTCCAGGCCGAACTTGGGCAGCGCGGTGATGGCGAAGGCCCGCGGCAAACCGTCCACCCCCACGGCCACCTGCACCGGCGCGCCCGACAGCCGGGCCGGCGCCAGCAGGCTGGGCGGCAGCGGCTGGCCGACCCAGCGCTCCGGCTCGGGGTGGCGCACCACGTACAGCCGCCGGTCCTTGCGCAGCACCACCGAATGGCCGGGCTCGGTGTTCAGCGGCGCCATCGCGTCCACCAATGGCTGCAGGTCGAGCGACACGGCCAGCAGGCCCATCTTGAGCCCGGCTTCGCCATACACCGGCGTGGTCATGTAGATCACCCAGCGGCCGCTGATCGGGCCGCGCAGCGGATCGCTGAGCCAGGGCCCGTCGGCCTTCAGGCCTTCGCGGAACCACACGAGATCGGCGAAATGGGTGCGGCTGCGGTTGGCGGTGGAGGTGCACACCGCGCGGCCGGCGGCGTCGAACAGGCCGATGTTGGTGTAGGCCGAGTGGCCACCGGCCACGCCGGCCATCAGGGTGGTGCAGGCGTCCACATCCAGCAGCCGCAGCCGCTGCCGGCTGGCCATGAAATTGAGCAGGTGCTCGGCCTTTTCCAGCATGTCGGTAGCACGGGCGGCCACCTGATCGGCCCGCTGCTTGAGCATGGCATAGCTGCGCTCCTCGGCCTTGCTGCGCGCGTCTCGGATGGACAGCGCCAGCAGCACCAGCAACGGCAACGCCACCGCCAGCACGATGAGCCCGAGGCGCGACTGCAGGTAGCGGTGACGCGGGCCACGCGCCGGTACGGAGGGTACGACCATGCTGGATTCCTTGCCCCTTCGTTGCCGTGTGTGCAAGCCAGGCGGCAGCCGGAAATCCGGCACCGTTGCGGCGCAACGGCAGGCAGCTTGTCTAGCCAAGTGCGGAGCCGCCCGGGGGCCAGGGCGGGTCAAACATCATAGCGCCGCATGTAACCGGATGCAGGCCTGTCGAGGGCGTCACGCGGCAGAGTGCGCCACAGTTCCTAGAATCGCGGCCGCGCGCATCGCGCTTTTTCATCATCTCGAAAGAACCATCACGATGGCTACCGCCAAGAAGACCACGCCCGCCAAGAAGATCGTTGCCGCCAAGAAGGCACCGGTCCAGGCCGCTGCCAAGAAGGCCCCGGCTGCCAAGAAGGCCGCTCCCGCCGCCAAGAAGGCAGCGCCTGCCAAGGCCCCCGTCGCCAAGAAGGCAGCTGCGGCCGGCGGCGCGCTGAAGCCGATCAAGACGGCCTTCAACAAGACCAGCCTGATCGCTCACCTGGCCGACACCGCTGCGGTGGACCCCAAGGCCGCCAAGGCCGTGATGGCCGCGCTGGAAGCCACCATGGTCGCTTCGCTGAGCAAGAAGGGCCTGGGCGAGTTCACGCTGCCCGGCCTGCTGAAGGTCACCGCCCAGGCCGTGCCCGCCAAGAAGAAGCGCACCGGCATCGACCCCTTCACCAAGCAGGAACGCGTGTTCGCCGCCAAGCCCGCCACCGTGAAGGTGAAGGTGCGTTCGCTGAAGAAGCTGAAGGACGCTGCGCTGTAAGTCCAGGCCGCCGGTCAATCCGGCAGGCAGTCGGAGGGCGGCAGCGCCTGCGCGCCGCCCTCCGGCGACACCACCCACGCCGATTGCAGGCGTCCCCCTTTGGCGCGCAACACCAGCACGCCCTGCGGCGGCTGCTGCTGCACCGCGTCCATCAACGTGCGGTAGGGCATGCAGCCGAAGCTGTTGCAGGTATCGCCCCGGCGTTCACGCGGCAGTGCGCAACCCTGAGCACCATGGAACAGGCAGGAGCCCTGCATGTGCTCGGCCGGCAACGCGGCCATGTAAGCCTCCACCGCCTCCGCCGGCAACTGGCCCGGATGTTCGCGCAACCAGCGCTGCAGGGCACCGTCGTGCAGGAAGGCATCTTCATCCAGCCCCGCGGTGCAGCAGCGGCCGCGGCACCGGGCGCACAGCGTGCCGCCGGCGCGTGCGCCAGCATCGTCCGCGGCCGCTGGCAGGGGCAGCGCAGGGGCGGCGTCGGGCGCCGAAGGCTGCAGCCCGGCCTCCTGCACGCGGCGCAGCAGCGCCTGGCGCAAGGCCTCGCGCTCTTCAGGCTCGGTGGGCACCAACGTGGCCTCGTAGGGCAGCAACCACACCGCCTGCTGCACGCCATGGTCCGGGTGCAGGCGCTGCACCGCGGCCAGGCCGGCCTCGGTCATCGCGCGGCGCTCGGTCTCGATGCGCTGCGCCTCGTTGCGGCCCTGGCACGGGGCACGGCGGCACAGCGTCAAGCCACGCTGGCGGTCCAGCGCGTCCAGCGGCCGGTGGCACAGGCGGCAGTTCATGCCGCGCCCCGCGGATGGGCCGCCGGCAGCACCGCCAGCGTGCTGCGGCAGCAGGCCAGCAGCTTCTGCGCGCGGATGGCCGCGCCCAGTTCGCCGAAGTTGGGCGCGGCCCGCAGCCGGGCCAGCGCCTCGGCGGTGCCGGGCGCCTGATGGCGGTCGCATTCGTCCAGTGCCAGGTGCATCTGCGCCCACAGGCTGCCGGGGTCGGGGTAGAAGCCGAAGGCCAGCGGACCGGCCACGCCCGGGTTGGGAAACCCGACCGCATTGCGGAAGATCTCGCCCCAGTCGCGGCACCAGGGACCGGTGCCCTTCTCGAAGTCCACCTTCGCCGGGTCCACCCCGGCGGGTGAAGGCGCGATCACCGGCGCATCACCGTCGGGGCCCTGCGGGTCGGCCTGCTGGCCGCTCTGGTGCACGTACAGGAACTCGTGCGGGCCGGTGCCGCCCAGCCGGCCCAGCGTGCCCTTGGCCAGGTACTGGAACACCTGTGCCATGCGGGTGTGGGTGACGGCATCACCGGCGGCCCCGGCCGCCAGGCCCAGGCCCCAGCTGGCCACCAGGAAGTCGTGCTGCCAGGTCTGGATGGACACGCCCGAACCCCATTGCGGCACAGTGCCGAAAGGGTTGTTCGGCTGGGCCACCACACGCTGCCAGTAGAAGTCGACGTTGACCTTGACCGAGCGCTGGAATTCGCGCTTGAGCGGATGGTCGTCGGGCGTGGCCACCGCGGCCAGGAACAGCGTGCGCAGGAACCACGCCATGCCGCGCAGCTGGTGCGCCGAGTACAGGCACAGCCCATCGCTGCGTTCGCGCGACATGCCCTTGGCCAGGTAGTTGGCGGTGGCCTGGAACTGGCATTGCTCCATCAGGTAGTGGCGGCCGCTGGCCAGGTAGGCGCCATACGGCGGCGCCGGCGAATGGGTGATGGCGTACTCGTCCTCGCCGGCCGGCATGTCGCCGGTGGGCGCTGGCGTGTAGCGCAGGGTGTGGAAGGTGTCCAGCCCGGCGAAGTGGCTGGGCCCTTGCGCCGGCGCCGCCATCTGCGTGGCCGGATGGTCCGAGAAGGCGATGGGCCGGCCGGTCTTCTCGTCGCGGTAATGGAGGCCGTAGCGGCCCCAGGACCAGCCCTGCCGCAGCATCGATTCATAGGCCAGCGGATCGTCCGACACCAGGTAAGCCACCTCCCAGCCGGGCTGCGGCGCAATGCCTTCGTAGTGGCCGCCGCCATACATGCCGATGCGGAACAGCCCGCGCTGCAGCGGCTGGAAGCTGGTGTTGGCCGGCCCGGTCCAGCTGGCGTAGTGCGCGGTCGGGTCGGGGCGCACCACGCGCTGGCTGGCGATCAGGTGCTGGCGCTCCTGCCTGGGCGCCACGCGGGGCTCTGGCACCGTCCAGTAGGCCAGCGCACGACCGTCGATCAGCGGCGTGCGCGTGTGGTGGCCCAGGGCCACCACACGGTCGAAGCAGGTGCGGCCATTGAGCTGCACGACGAAGCGCGCCTGCTTGTGCGTGGGCCCGGGCACCATCAGCCAGCCGTTCTCCACGTACGGAAACACCTCCACCTCACCGTTGGCATACAGGCACAGCTCCAGCCGCAGCATCAGGTGCGCGTCGGTGCCGGCGGGCCGGCTGAAGATCCATGACGACATGCGCGGCCCGCTGATCCAAGGTTCGGCGCCCTGCAACCAGCCGGCGCCTTGCCAGGTGGCGGTGCCAAAGCCTTCGGCCTGGATGCTGACCACGGTGCCGCTGCGCTGCAGATCGGCCAGCGTCAACGGCGGCGGCGCAGTGGCCGCTGCCGGGCCGCTGCCCACCTGCAGCAGCGTGGGCCGGCCGGCCTGCACATCCGCATGGCCGGCCAGGATGGCGAAGGCCACCGAACCGTCGGGGTGGCGGTTCTTCACCGTGGCCTGCACCGGGGCCGCGCGGGCGCCCGCAGCGGCGGCCCGCACCGCCACCTGGCGCCCCGCCGGCACGTCGCCGGGGCGAAAGCAGAAGCCCGCCATGAAGGGCGCCGCGCGCCGGCTGGCCGGGCTGCGCAACGCCAGCGTGCTGATGGGCTGGAATTCGCCGGCGTCATGGCGGCTTGCGGTAGGGGCACGGATGGCGGCCGGCGCCTGGGCAGCGCCGGCCCCTGCCGGCCAGGCGGCGGCCGGCAACGCGGCCAGCAGGGCACGGCGCAGCGCCGAAAAACGGGGCAGGCCCGGGCGGGCGCGGCGGCGGATGGAACGGCTCATGGCCGTGATCAGAACACGACAATGGCGGCATGGATCAACTCAAAGCCATGCGCACGCTGCTGCGCGTTGTCGACGAAGGCAGCTTCGCCGCGGCCGCACGGGCCCTCAACATGGCGCCGGCCGGCGTCACCCGCCTGGTGGCCGACCTGGAAGCGCTGCTGGGCACGCGGCTCATCCACCGCACCACGCGGCACCTGTCGCTCACCGAGATCGGCGAGCACTACGTGGAGCGCGCCCGCGGCATCCTGGCGGAGGTGGAAGCGGCCGAGGCCGAAGTCCACAGTGCCCACCGCGACCCGCGCGGCGTGGTGCGGCTGCGCTGCCCGCCGGCCTTCGCGGTGCACCAGGTGGCGCAGGTGCTGCCCGGCTTCCATGAGCGCTACCCGCAGGTGACGGTGGAGATCAGCGCCACCGGCCTGTCGGACGAGATGGACGACAGCCAGGACATCACCGTGCTGTGGAGCGGCGAGCCGCTGGACGGCGACTTCGTGGCCCGCCGGCTGGCCCGCAGCGACGTGGTGCTGTGCGCATCACCGGCCTACCTGGCCCGCCATGGCGTGCCGCAGCAGCCGGCCGACCTGGTCGGCCACCGCATGCTGTCGCGGCCGATGAACGACCCCTATGAGCGCCTGGGCCTGCAGCCGGTGACCGGGGACTTGCCGCCGCAGCAGCCCGGCCATGACGAAGACGAACCGGCCCGGGTGCAGGTCCACGGCTCGCTGACGCCGCTGCGTTCGCTCAACAGCGACCTCAAGCACGCCAGCGCGCTGGTGGGGCTGGGCATTGCGGCACTGCCCACCTTCATCGCCGGTCAGGCGCTGAAGGAAGGCACGCTGATGCGGGTGCTGCCCGGCTGGCGCGTGTTCTCGCTCACGCTGTGGGCCTGCATCCCCACGCGCAAGCATGTGCCGGTGCGCACCCGCGCGTTGCTGGACTACCTGGTGTCGGCCTTCGGCGGCCAGGACGTGGACCCGTGGCTGGCGGCGCTGGACCGCTGAGGCAGCGGCGCTAGACTGGGCCATGGCCGATGCCGCCGTCCTTCAACTGATCGCCACCGCGAGTGCGCTGCGGCGCTCACACCCGGGCGTGCCCGCGCTCGACGTGCTCGACCTGGCGATGCAGGGCCGGCACGGCGCCCACTTCAACACCGACGCCCACGGCGAGCCCTGGGACGACTGGCTGGACCCGCCCAGCCCGCTGGCCCGGCTGCTGCGCGACGCCTTCGCGCCGCAGCTGGCCGACGACCCCTATTTCACCTACAACATCTGGACCGCCTGCGACGCGCAGGGCGTGCTGCTGGCCACGCATTGGGACGAGCAGGTGCTGCACCCCTTTGCCACCCGCTACCGGCTGTGGGAGCCGTGAAGACCACCTCCTACGGCGTGGCCATCCACGACCCGCAAGGTCGCCTGCTGCTGGCCCATGCCACCGGCACCCGCTGGTGGGACCTGCCCAAGGGCGGCGCCGAAGCCGGCGAGAGCCCGCGCGAAGCCGCGCTGCGCGAAGTGCTGGAGGAAACCGGCCTGGTGCTTCAGCCCGACACGCTGGAAGACCTGGGCCGACACCCCTATCGGCCGCAGAAGGACCTGCACCTGTTCCGCACCTGGCTGCCCGACAGCCAGTGCGAACTGGCCGGCCGGGTGTGCACCAGCTTCTTCCCGCACCACCGCACCGGCGTGATGACACCCGAGGTGGACGCCTGGCGCTGGGCCGCGCCCCATGAGCTGGCCCGGCTGTGCGCCCCGGCGATGCTGAAGCTGCTGACCACGCTGGGCCTGGCACCGGCCGCGACCTGAACGCCGGACGCTGCCATGCGCCGGCCGAAGATGCTTATGCGTGATGATGCGTCGCCAAGCGCGAGGGCCGTTCCTACCATGCAGCGATGCAAGACACCCAGGAGCATCGCATGGCCCCACGGCCTTCCCTCACACGCCGCCGGCTGCTGATCGGCAGTGCCGCCACGCTGGCCCTGCCGGGCCTGGTCGGCGCGGCAGCGCCCTCCCCTCGGGACCTGGCGGGCGTCACGCTGCGCATCGGCACCTACAAGGGCAACTGGCGTGCATTGCTGGCGGCCGCGCAGATCGCCGACACGCCCTACACCATCGACTGGCGTGAGCTGAACAACGGACTGCTGCACATCGAGGCGCTCAACGGCGACGCGCTGGACCTGGGCTCGGGCAGCGAGATTCCGGCCACCTTCGCGGCGCGCCAGAAGGCCAACGTGCGCTTCATCGCGGTGATCCGCGAAGACCTGAACAACCAGGTGACGCTAGCGCGCAAGGGCAGCGGCATCGAGTCGATCAAGGACCTCAAGGGCCGCCGCGTGGGCTATGTGCGCGGCACCACCGCGCACTACTTCTTGCACAAACAGCTGGTCGAGGCAGGCCTGTCCTTCAACGACATCCAGGCCGCCAACCTGAGCCCGGCGGACGGCCTGTCGGCCTTCGACCGCGGCGACCTCGACGCCTGGGCCATCTACGGCTACAACGGCCAGCTGGCCCGCACCCGCTACGGCGCCAAGGTGCTGAAGACCGGCAAGGGCTATCTGTCGGGCAACTTCCCCATCTATGCCAACCCCAAGACCATCGCCGACCCGCTGCGGCGGGCCGCGGTGGGCGACTACCTGCTGCGCCTGCGCCGCGCCTATGCCTGGGCCAATGCCAACTACCTGGCCTATGCCCGCGCGCAGTCGGCCGAAACGCGGGTGCCGGTGGGCGACCTGATCGAGCTGTTCAACAACCGCAGCGACGACTACGCGGTGCTGCCGGTGGATGCGCGGGTGATCGCCAGCCACCAGGAGGTGGCCAGCACCTTCGCCAAGATCGGCGTGCTGGACGGCCCGGCCGAGGTGGCACCCTTCTGGGACACCAGCTTCGGCCCGCTGCTGCGGAGCGCGGCCGGCACGGCGGCTTGAAGCGGCGGCGTGCCGCCGCTCGCGCTCAGCGGGCGTTGCCGCGCGGCTCGGCGTTGTTGATGCGCACCTTGAACTTGCCTTCGCGCATCGCCTTCTCGCGCGCAGCCACCTTGGCCTTGAGCGCGGCGGGCACCTTGTCCTCGAAGGTGCCCAGCGGTGCCAGCTCGCCGCCGCCCACCTTCATCATCGAGTAGCGGCCGTAGTCCTCGGCCTTGAACTTCCTGGCCTTGACCGCCGCCAGCGCGGCGTCGATGGTCGGCTCCATGTTCCACAGCGCCGAGGCCACCACCGTCTCGGGGTACTTGTCCTGCGTGTTGATCACGTTGCCGATGGCCAGCACCTTGCGCTCCTTGGCCGCGTCGCTGACGCCGAAGCGCTCGGCGTACAGCACGTCCACGCCCTGGTCGATCATCGCGAAGGCGGCCTGCTTGGCCTTGGGCGGGTCGAACCAGCTGTCGATGAAGGTGACGTGGAAGCGCGCCTTCGGGTTGACGTCGCGCGCGCCGGCCATGAAGGCGTTCATCAGCCGGTTGGTCTCGGCCACCGGGTAGCCGGCCACCAGGCCGATCTTGCCGCTCTTGCTCATGCCTGCGGCGATCATGCCGGTCAGGAAGGCGGGCTCGACGATGTAGTTGTCGAACACCGCGAAGTTGGGCCTGGCCGGCTTGCCGCTGCTGCCCATCAGGAACGCCGTCTTCGGGAACTTGCGGGCCACCTTGCGGGCCTCGTCCTCCATCGCGAAGGCTTCGCCGACGATGAGCGCATGGCCCTGCTCGGCGTACTCGGCCAGCACCCGTTCGTAGTCGGCGGCGGCCACGTTCTCACTGAACACGTAGTCGATCTCGCCGCGCGCGGCAGCGGCCTTCAAGGCCTTGTCGATGCGGCCGACCCAGAGCTGGCCGACGGGCACCGTGTAGACGGCCGCCACCTTCAGCCGCGACTGCGCGGCGGCCGGTGCGGCGGCAAGCGCCAGGGACATGCCGGCGGCCACAGCGGCGGCGATGACCTGGCGACGGGATAGGAACATGCGTACTCCATGCAGATGGCAATGCTGGCCGCCATTGTGGCGCGGCGATCGATGCCGACCGGGGCTGCGGGTGTGTTTCGGGTTGTTGGCAAAAGCATCGGTGGCAGGCCATGCGCGGCGTATAAGCGCGGGCATGGCAGTTCCGACCTTCCCCACCCGGGCGCCGGCCCTCCTCCACCTGGCCGCCAGCCTGCTGCTGGCGGGTTGTGCCGGCGTGGCACCGCCCGCCGGCCCGGCCACCACGCCGCCCGCAGCCGCGCCCAGTGCGACCGGCGGCATGCCCAATGGTGTGCCCGATCCCGGCGCCCGGGCCCGGTTGGCCGAGCAGGCCAGCCGCCAGCTGCGGGCCCTGATGGACGCCAGCGACGAGGCGATGCTGGACCGCAACCCGATGGCCGGCCTCTTCCGAGGCGACCTGCGGCGCGCCGGCCAATTCGGCGAGCCCGGATCGCCCGCGCAGGTGGTGGCCGAGCGTGAGGCCGCGCAGACCGAGCTGAACCTGCTGGACGCCGTGCCGCGGGAGGCGCTGGACGCCAGCGACCGCGCGGCCTACGACACCTTCCGCTGGTCACGCCAGCTGGCCTTGGAAGAAAACGCAGCGCCGGTGGCCCACCTGTGGCCGCTGATGCCGTTGGACCCGCTGGGCGGCTGGCACCTGCTGATCGCCGAGCTGTCCTCCGGCCAGTCGGCCGCGCCTTACCGCACCGTGGCCGACTACGAGGCCGGCCTGTCGCGGCTGGACGGCTTCATCACCTGGCTGGGCCTGGCCACCGCGCAGATGCAGCAAGGCATCGCCCGCGGCGTGGTGCAGCCCAAGGTGACGGTGGCCAAGCTGATCGCACAGTTCGACCAGCTGGCCACGCAAAGCGTCACCGACTCGCCCTTCTACGGCCCGGTGCGGCAGATGCCTGCCAGCTTCAGCCCCGGCGACCGCGAGCGCCTGACCCGCGAGACCACCGAGCTGGTGGAAGACCGGCTGCGGCCGGCGCTGACGCAGATGTCGCGCTTCCTGGCTGGCACCTACCTGCCCGCCGCGCGCGACAGCGTGGGCCTGTCGGCGCTACCGGGTGGCGCCGACTTCTATGGCTGGTTGATCCGCGCCCACACCACCACCGGGCTGGACGCCACCACCGTGCACCGGCTGGGCCTGTCAGAGGTGGCGCGCATCACAGGCGGCATGCAGGCGGTGATGCGCGAGGTCGGCTCTGCCGGCACGCTGCCGCAGTTCTTCGAGCAGCTGCGCGCCGACGCCCGCTTCGCCCCGGCGAGCGCGCAGGCGCTGGCGGACGGCTATGCGGCCATCGGGCAGCGCGTGGCGCAGGCGATGCCGCGGTTGTTCGGCGAAATGCCGCGCACGCCGCTGGCCATCCGCCCCACGCCCGACTATCAGGCCGAAGCGGCGGCCGCTGCCAGCTACACGGCGGGCTCGCTGGAGTCGGGACAGCCGGGCGTCTTCCAGTTCAACACCCACGACCTGCCCAGCCGCCGCACCTGGGGCATGGAAACGCTGTACCTGCATGAGGCCGTGCCCGGCCACCACTACCAGGGCTCGCTCGCGGCCGAGAACACCGCGCTGCCCAAGCAGCAGCGTTATGGCGGCAACACCGCCTACAACGAGGGCTGGGCGCTGTATGCCGAAAGCCTGGGGCCGGAGCTGGGCCTGTTCACCGATCCGTACCAACGCCTCGGCCACTACAACGACGAGATGCTGCGCGCGATGCGGCTGGTGGTGGACACCGGCCTGCATGCCTTCGGCTGGACGCGTGAGCAGGCCATCGACTACATGCTGAGCCACTCGGCTATGAGCCGCAGCGAAGTCACGGCCGAAGTGGAACGCTACATCGCCATACCCGGCCAGGCGCTGGCCTACAAGATCGGGGCGATGACCATCCAGCAACTGCGGCTGCGCGCCCAGCAGGCGCTGGGGCCGCGCTTCGACGTCAAGGCCTTCCACCGCCAGGTGCTGGATGCCGGCTCGCTGCCGATGCAGGTGCTGGCCGCCCGCATCGACGACTGGATCGCGGCCACATCGTCCGCCTCGCAACGCCCCTGATCGATCGCCGCGCGGTGTAACCAATGCGCTCGTAGCGGCCGGCCAGCCCACCGCGGCCGCACGAAGAACCGACCCGCGCGAGATCGCTGGCGTCGCTTTTCCGTTTCGGTTCGGCGCCCGCCAATCACGTCTTTGCTCCTTCCTCCGAGACAACTACATCCGGTTGCCAAGCCGCGCCGCCAACGGCACGGAATCTGCGGAAAGGCGCTCCGTACGCCAGGCTGCCTGGGGTACCGGAGGAGCCTGGCCCCAGGCTTCCGGAACAGGAGGAAAGAAGTGAAGAGAACGTTCATTGCGGCCGCCGTGGCCGCGTTGTCGCTCAGTGCCTCTCTGGCCCAGGCGACCGTCATCGAAAGCGCTTACAGCGCACTGGGCGGCGGCAGCTGGCTGGTGGATTTCCGCGTCGTCCAGGAAGCGGGGTCCGCGAGCTTCGCCGGCTTCACCATCGACATCGCCGATGCCACCGACCTGGCCGTGGTGGCCACGCCAGGGGGCTGGGATTCGATGGTGTTCCAGCCCGCTGCGGGCCTGCAGGACCCCGGGGCCTTCGACAGCTTCATGCTGGCGGGCATCCCGCCACTGTCGGCCGGGCAATCGGTGAGCGGCTTCCGCTTCTCGTTCATGCTGGCGGGTGGAGCCACGCCGGGCGCGCTGCCCTATCTGCTCAGCGATGCCGACTTCAACCCGGTGGCCGCGGGCATCACCACCGTCACCGCCGTGCCTGAGCCCGCCACGATGCTGATGGCCGCCTTCGGCCTGGGCATGCTGGGCCTGCGCGCCGCGCGCCAACGCCGGCAAGACCGCTGGCAAGCGGAGACCATCGCATGAAGACCAAGTCCACCCTTTCGCTCACCCTGGTGGCCGCGGCCTGCCTCAGCGCCTGCGGCGGCGGCGGTGAATCGTCCGGCAGCGCCACCGGTGCCGCCACCGAAGGCACGGCCACGGCACTGGCGGCCAACACCGCGGCCACCTCGGCCGTCACCGCCGACGGGCGCGTGGTCACGCTGGTCAAGGTCAGCGAGACCCGGGTCAGCCGCACGGTGTTCGACTACGTCTTCAACATTGAGGTGAAGAACAACGCGAGCGCGCTGACCAATGGCGTGGCCCAGCTCACCGGTGCCGGCAGCGGCACGACGGTGATGCGCGGCAACGTGCCGCTGGGTGCGGTGGAAGCCAATGGCACCGCCCGGCCCTTCGGCACCATCACGCTGCGCCATGACCGCAGCCTGCCCTTCGATGCCGCCGCGCTGGTGTGGACCGTGGCCAACCTGAGCACGCCGGTCAACCAGGCCACGGTGCCGGCCGAAGTGGCCGCCGCCGCCGCCAGGATCTCGGCCGACCCGCAGGTCAAGGCGCTGCTCGACGACCAGAGCACGCCCACGGCCGCCAAGTCGCGCTGGAACCAGTTCCTGGAGCTGGTGCGCATCCCATCGCCTTCGCGCGAGGAGTACCGGTCGGCCGCCGAGATCCACCGGCGTATGGTCAACGAATGGGGCTTCGCGCCCAACGAAGTGATGACGCGCGCCGATGGCCAGCTGGCCGGCAGCGACGTGCAGATCGTCGATGGCCAGCCCGTGTACAACGCCTGCGTGATGATCAAGGGCTCGTACTCGAGCCGGGCCGACGCGCAGAGCTACAAGGGCCAGTTCCCCAAGGTGCTGCTGGAAGGCCACATCGACGTGGTGAACCCCGAGACGCAGCCGCCGGCCACCGACCCGTGGAACCACATCAAGCTGCAGCCGTATTCGCAGGCCGTGGTGGAAACGCCCGCGCAGCTGGCCGCGATACCGACCGAGCTGTCCTTCGACGCCAGCAACCGCATCGTCGAGAACAGCGAGTACAACGTCGCGAGCCAGTGGTTCACCAATGCCACCGCGGCGCAGAACGGCGGCGGCGTGCGCATCTACGTGCCCGGCTATGGCGACATGATGTCGAGCACCTCCAACGGCTTCGTGCTGGCCGCGGCCATGAAGAAGCACAAGATCAAGCCGGTCTACGACATCTGGATCTGCGGCACCGCGGGTGAAGAAGGCAAGGGCAACCTGGCCGGCATGAAGCAGCTCTACGGCTTCGACCAGGCGCTGGGCACGGGCTCCAATCCGCTCAACTTCGTGGCCAACTTCGGCCTGGAAGGCGGCGGCATCGTCAACTTCCTGGGCAGCTACCGCTTCGAGATGCGCTTCAAGGCACCGGCCTCGCCCGGACCCGGCCGCCCCAGCGCGGCCGAGGCCATGGCCGCGGCCATCGCGCGCATCGCCGACGTGAAGGCCCCCCAGGAGCAGCGCCCCAATGCGCCGCGCACCACCTACACCGTGGGCCGCGCCAGCTGCGAACCGGTGCCCGCCGGTGGCAGCGTGGTGCCCAGCTGCTCGATCGAGGTGGACATGCGCTCGCCGCAGGTCGACACGCTCAACGAGATCCGCAGCGTGATCGAGCCGATGTTCCAGGCCGGCGTGACGGCCGAGAACGCCCGCTACGGCCGCGCCAACGGCAGCGCCGAGGCGGTGACCATGCAGCTGGACTGGTACGGCCTGCGGCCGGCCTACGTGGCGCAGAGTGTGGACAACCCGGCGGTGCATGCGGGCCTGCAGTCGGGCATCGCCACCGGTGCTTCCAGCACGCTGACGGTGAGCACCGGTTCGTCCAGCCTCAACGACAACGTGCCGGCCAACACCGGCGTTCCCACCTGGCAGTTCAGCCTGGCCTCCAACGCGGCCGGTGCGGGCGGCCACGCATTCTGGGAATGGGGCACCCGCGGCAGCCCGACGGTGGAGGTGCAGCGCATGCACCGCACGCTCACCGGCATCCTCACCGTGGCCGGCTTCCATGCCGCCGACGGCAGCATCGTCCAGCCCGCGGCCGGCCCCATCGGCCGCCGCACGCGCGAAGCCGCGCGTTGAGCCCAGGAGCACACAGCATGAAGCGATTTCTTCGTACCCTGGCGCTGGCCGGCCTGGCCGCGGCCAGCCTGTCGGTGCAGGCCCAGCAGACGGGCCTGGTGCGCATCGAGTTCCAAGGCCCTGGCGGCCACAGCAGCAGCAACTACGGGCGCACCAGCGCCCTGCATGCCGCCGGCCGAACCGCCATCCTGATGCAGCAGAACCTGCCGGCCGGCAGCTACCTGATCATGAACCTGACAGGTGGCAACTCGGTCAACAGCATTGCATCGGACGGGCTGATCGAGGTGCGGCTGACCGCCGCCAACGCGCCTGCCTACCAGTCGCTGGTGGCGGCCTTGACGGAGCTGGCCAATGCCGGCGCCACCGCGGAGAACAACTTCCGCGGGGTCAAGGTGGGCGACCTCACGGCCGGTGCACCGGCCTGGATACGCGCCTCGGTCCGGTAAGGCCGCAGGCAGGGCGCCCCGTCCAGGCGCCCGGGCCCGTCTCGCCGGCCGGCGGGCGGGCCTGCCCCTTCAATGCGCCGCGGACGCGGGGCCGAAGGTCTGCTCGAACCAGCGCTGCATCAGCCGCCGCTCGGGGTCGTAGCGTTCGCTGTCGCCGCCGGGTGGGCGGCCGGCCAGGTAGTTGAGGTCCGAGAGGCGCTGCTCGCCGCTGCTGACCTCACGGCCTTCATGCAGCAGGCGGTAGCGCAGCGTGATGCGCGGCCAGGTGATCTCGCGCATCACGCGCAGCTCGCCGCCGGTGGGCCAGCGCAGCATCTGCAGCTCACCGGCCAGATCCACGTCCAGCACCTCCACCTGCAGCTGGTCGCCCGCCGGCAGGCGGCGCTCGGCCAGCGGCTGCAGCGCGCCCTGCAAGGCCTGCTGCAGCCGCTCGAGTTCGGCCGGCGTGGCGGTGCGGTGGCTGTAGCCGGCGTCGGTGAACTGCGCGGGCTGCACCAGCGTCACGCTCACCTGCGCCGGCGCGGCGATGCCGGCCTGCATCACCAGGCCGGCCCCGGCGGCCAGGGCCCACCGGGCAAAGCAACGGGACAGCAACATGTCGACTCCCAGCGGGCGCGCTCGATGGCATCCGCAAGCTGCAGAGCTTAGCCGGGCCGCAAGCCCGCGCCAGCGACGCGGGTGAGCCACGGCGCGGCTTGCCGCGCCGTCCGTGATCAGGCAGGCACGTCGGCACCGGCGCCTACCGGCGCCGGCATGCTGGCTCCATGCGCCCGGCTGCGGCCAAGGATCAGGTCCACCGCCTTCTCCGCGATCATGATGGTGGGCGCATTGGTGTTGCCGCTGACCACGGCCGGCATCACCGAAGCGTCCACCACCCGCAGCCCGTGCACGCCGCGCACACGCAGATGCGGGTCGACCACCGCGCCGTCGTCGCGGCCCATGCGGCAGGTGCCCACCGGGTGGTAGACGGTGTCGGTGCGCGCCCGCAGCACGGCGCGGATCTGCTCATCGGTCTCGATGCCCGCGGTGAACACCTCCCGCCGCACGCCGGCCGCCATCGCCGGTGCCTGCATCAAGCGGCGGGTGAGCTTGAAGCCGGCCACCAGGTCGTCGAGGTCGCGCGGGTCGCTGAGGAAAGCGGGGTCGATCAGCGGCGCGGCCAGCGGATCGGCGCTGCGCAGCGTCAGCGTGCCGCGGCTGTGCGGGCGCAGCAGGCACACATGGCAGGACACGCCATGCGCGCGGTGCAGCCGGCGGCCGTGGTCTTCCATCAGCGCCACCAGGAAATGCAGCTGCAGGTCGGGCGCCACCAGGCCGGGCCGGCTGCTGACGAAGCCGCCGCATTCGGCGAAGTTGCTGGTGAGCATGCCGCGCCGCTGGCGCAGGTAGTGCCAGGCCTCGCGCGCCATGCGCAGGCCGCCGCCCAGCGTGAAGCCCACCGCATCCAGCGTGGGCAGCTCATAGGCAAAGACGAAGTCGGGATGGTCGTGCAGGTTGCGGCCCACGCCGGGCAGGTGCTGCAGCACCGGCAGGCCCAGCCGCGCCAGTTCGGCCTGCGGGCCGATGCCCGAGAGCATCAGCAGCTGCGGCGTCTGCAGCGCGCCGGCACACAGCAGCACCTCGCGCCGCGCCCGCAGCTGGCGCCGGTGGCCACCCTGCAGCAGCTCCACGCCCACGGCGCGCCTGGCTTCGAACAAGACCCTGAGCACCTGCGCCCCGGTGTGCACCTGCAGGTTCGGCCGGCGGCCGATGTGCGGCAGCAGGTAGGCGCGGGCGGCGCTCCAGCGCTCGCCGTTCTTCTGCGTCAGCTGGTAGGCGCCCAGGCCTTCCATGCGTTCGCCATTGAAGTCGTCGTTGAGCGCAAAGCCCGCCTGTTGCGCCGCCTGCATGAAGCGCTGGTGCAGCGGATTGCCGGTGCGTGAATCGGCCACCCACAGCGGCCCGCCCTGGCCGTGCAGCGGGCCCTGCAGCCGCTCGTTGTGTTCGCTGAGCTTGAAGTAGGGCAGCACCTCGTCCCACGACCAGCCAGTGGCGCCCATCGCGGCCCAGCCGTCGTAGTCGCTGCGGTGGCCGCGCACGTAGATCATCGCGTTGATGGCCGACGAGCCGCCCAGGCCCTTGCCACGCGGCTGGTAGCCGCGGCGGCCGTTGAGGCCGGCCTGCGGCACCGTCTCGAAGCCCCAGTTGTGCAGCCGCGTGCGCAGCAGTGCCACGGTGCCCATGGGCGTGCGCACCAGCGGGTGATCCCCACGGCCACCGGCTTCCAGCAGGCACACGCGGGTGCCGGCGTCTTCGCTCAGCCGCCCTGCCATCACCGCACCGCCCGAGCCGCCCCCCACCACGATGTAGTCGAACACGTCGGACATGCGGCCTACACCCAGCGACGCAGCACGCCCAGCAGCCGCTCGAACAGACGGCTATAAGGCGGGCGGAACAGCACCGCGCCGGTGAACCGCGACTGCTGGTAGACCGGCTTCAGGTGGCTGAAGCGATCGAAGCCCCATTGGCCGTGGTACGCGCCCTGGCCGCTGGCGCCCACACCGCCGAAAGGCTGGTCTTCCTGCCCCATGTGCCACAGGCAGTCGTTGACGGTGACACCGCCGGCATGCGTGTCGCGCAGCACGCGCTCGCGCGCGGCGGCGTCGCGGCCGAACCAGTACAGCGCCAGCGGCCGGTCGCCGGCGTTGATGAAGGCCAGCGCCTCGTCCAGCGTGTCGTAGGTCACCACCGGCAGCAGCGGGCCGAAGATCTCTTCCTGCATCACGCGCATGGCCGGCGTGGCGCCCAGCAACAGCGTGGGCACCAGCTTGGGTGTGCCGGATTGGAGGTCTTCGCCCGCCGGGTTCAGCGGCACCAGGCGGGCGCCGCAGTCGCGGGCGTCGTCCAGCAGGGCCTGCAGCCGCCGGCGGTGGCCGTCGCTCACGATGGCGGTGTAGTCGGGGTTGTCGCGCAGCGTCGGGTACAGCCGGGCCACGGCCTGCTGCAGGTGCTGCACCAGCGCGTCCGTCATGCCGCGCGGCAGCAGCAGGTAATCGGGCGCGATGCAGGTCTGCCCCGCATTGAAGAGCTTGCCCACCGCCAGCCGCGGCACCGCCTGTGCCAGATCGACGCTGGCATCGAACAGCGCGGGCGACTTGCCGCCCAGCTCCAGCGTCACCGGCGTGAGGTTGGCGGCGGCGGCCTGGGCCACCTTGCGGCCGACCGCGGTGGAGCCGGTGAACACCAGATGGTCGAAGGGCAGCGCGCAAAAGCGCCGGCTCAGCTCGGCATCGCCGGTGAGCACGCACAGCTCGGTGGGGTGGAAGTGGCGCGCCACCGCGGCGGCCAGCGCGGCCGACAGACGGGGCGTCAGCTCCGAGGGCTTGATGAGCACCCGGTTGCCCGCGGCCAGCGCCGCCACCGCCGGGCCCAGCGCCAGTTGCAAGGGGTAGTTCCAGGGCGCCACGATGCCCACCACGCCCAGCGGCTGCGGCAGCAGGCGGTTGTGCCCGGGCCGGAAATGCAGCGCCGTGCGCACCCTGCGCTGGCGCATCCAGCGGCGCAGGTGGCGGCGCGCGTGGGACAAGCCGGCCTCCAGCACGAACAGCTCGGCCAGCCGGGTCTCGTGGGTGCTGCGGCCGCCGAAGTCGGCACGGATGGCTTCGACGAATTCGGCTTCATGGGCCTGCAGCAGCTGCTGCAGGCGCTGCAGCCGCGACAGGCGCTGCGAAAAGCTGGGGTGCCGGTCGGCGGCGAAGGCGGCACGCTGTGCGGCGAAGGCCTGGCCCAGCGCATCGTCCGTGGTGAGGAACTGCTCGGTACGCATGGCCGCATGGTGGGGGCAGCCGGCGCCGGCGTCCATGGGGCAAACGGTCCGCGGCTTTATGATTTCGGCCAAATCGACCACCCAACCGCACGCAGCATGAACTTCTGGGACTTTGCACGCGGCCCCGCCAGTGTGAAAGTGGTGCTGGAGTTCGGGCTGGCGCGCGGCTTCAGCCAGGACGACCTGCTGGCCCGCAGCCGCATTGCGCCGCAACATCTGCAAGACCCCAACTTCGAGCTGAGCGCGCTGCAGGAGCTGCGGGTGGTGGAAAACCTGCTGCGGCTCGCGGGCCACCCGCCCGGGCTGGGGCTGCAGGTGGGCCAGGGCTACCGCTTCTCCACCTTCGGCCTGTGGGGCTACGGCCTGGTGTGCAGCGCCACCGTGGGCGAAGCGATGGCGCGGGCGCTGCGCTTCATTCCGCTGAGCTATGCCTTCTCGAGGGTGGAGCAGCGCATCGAAGACGGCCTGTGCCTGCTGCAGATGCGCCCGCCCGACCTGGCGCCCGGCCTCAGCCGCTTCCTGGTGGAGCGCGACCTGGCGGCCGCGGCCTCGCTGGTGCTGGAAGTGGGCGGCCCCGGCCTGCAGCTGCAGCGGGTGGAGCTGCAAGGCGGCCGTGGCCGCGCCCACCGGCCCTGCCCCGGCCTCACCCACCTGGGCGGCGCGCCGGTGCGCTGGGATGGCGAGGGCTACTGCCTGGGCTTCGATGCGCGCTGGCTGCCGCACCCGCTGCCCTCGGCCAACCCCATCTCGGCCGCGATGTGCGACGAGCTGTGCGCCAAGCTGGTGGAGCGCTGGCGGGTGCGTGAAGGCACCAAGGCCCTGGTGCAGCAGGTGCTGGCCGCCACGCCGGGCGACAGCCGGCCCTCAGTGGGTGCGCTGGCCGGGCTGACCAGCACCAGCGAACGCACGCTGCGCCGCCGGCTGCAGGCCGAAGGCACCAGCTACCGCGAGGTGCGTGCCGCCGCCCTGGCCGAACAGGCCCGCGAGCTGCTGCGCGACCCTGCGCTGCCCATAACCCGCATCGCCGAACGGCTGGGCTACGCCGACCTGTCCAGCTTCTCGCAGGCCTTCAAGCGCTGGCAGGGCCTGTCGCCGGCGGCGTACCGGCGACAGCTGGCGGCGGCCATCGACTAGGGCCGGGACGGGCTGCCCACGGCCGGCGGAATACCGGCCATCAGCTCGCACAGCTTGAAGATGGCGGTGGCATTCAGCTCGCCCCAGCCCAGGTTCTGCGCCACCTTGTTCAGCTCATGCACGGTGTTGGACAGCATCACCGGCACGCCCAGGGTTTCGGCATGGTTGCGGATCAGCTCCGTGTCCTTGACCATGGTGCGCAGGTGGAACGAGACGTCGAACTGACCGTCCCACATCGCGCGGCCGGCACCTTCCACGATGGGCGACCGAAAGTCGCTCTCGCTCCACACGTCCACCAGCTGGTGGCCGTCCAGGCCTGATTTGCGCGCCAGCGCCAGCGATTCGGCCAGCGCCGCGACGATGGTGCTGACCAGGTGGTTGCCGCACAGCTTGGCCGCGCAACCGGCGCCCACCTCACCCATGTGCCGGGCCGAGGCGCCCAGCTGCTGAAGCACCGGCTGCGCCGCGGCCCAGGCCTCGGCACTGGCGCCGGCCATGATCCACAGGCCGCCGGCATGGGCCTCGGCCCGGCTGCCGTGCACCGGTGCATCCACGAACAGCGCGCCCGCAGCCTGGAAGCGGGCCGCCAGGTCACGCGCGGTGGCGGGCAGCTGGGTGCTCATGTCGATGAACACCTGGCCCGGCTGCGCCGCCTGCAGCAGGCCGTCCGGTCCTTCCAGCACGCTGCGCAGCGCCTCTTCGTTCCACACCAGCAGCAGCACATGGCTGGCGCCTTCGGCGGCCTGGGCCGGCGTGGCATGTAGCGTGGCGCCGCCTTCCACCAGGCCCTGCGCGTTGGCCGGTGTGCGGTTCCAGCAGCGCACCGCATGCCCGTGGCGGCGCAGCGTCAGGCCCACGCCGGTGCCCAGCACCCCGGTGCCGATGACGGCGATGTTCATGATTGCCCTTCGTGTGCCTGCACGACGTGGTCGCGCATGGCCTGGATGATGAGATGACCCACGGTGGCGCCTGCGTCCTGCAGGCCCACCGACTTCTCGCGGAACACCGCCGCCTTGCCGTGCTGCGCCGTCATGGTCTTGGTGGCTTCCAATGCCTGTGCGGCCACAGCCTCGGCCTGCACCAGGGCTTCGCGCAGCGGCAAGCCGGCCGCAGCCGATGCTTCCAGCGACTGCAGCAGCGGCCCAAGCACGTCCACCAGGGTCTTGTCGCCGGGCTTGGCCTTGCCACGCTCCACCACGCCGTCGTGGTAAGCACGCCAGAAGGCGGCCAGCTCCGCGGTGCCGATGGCTTCGGCCGCCAGCAGCGCCTTGCCGCCGCGCATGAAGCCGGTGGCCGTGAGCGTTCCCATGGTGGAAGGCGCCGCCTTGGCGATGGCCATGCCGGCCATCTGCAGCGGCTTGCCGATGCCGTCGGTGCCGCCCGCGGCCAGCTGGGCCAGCACCGCCTCGTGCGCGGCGATGAAGCCCTTGTTCATCGTGATGCCCAGATCGCTGTCGCCCACCTTGCCGTCGAGCGCGATCAGCGCCTCGCGCTGCTGGGAGAACACCTCGCGCAGTCGCTGGAACAGGCCCGCCAGCTCGGGCTTGCCGATGCGATCCATCACCGGCCCGCCTGCGGGTGTTGACGGAAGAACGGCGTGTCGGCCGGCGCGGTGATCAGGCGCTTGAGCTCGTCGTCCAGCTTGATGAGCGAGATCGACGCGCCGGCCATCTCCATCGCGGTGGCGAACTCGCCCACGTGCACCTGGGCCACTTGCACGCCCTGGCCGCCCAGCACCTGGTGGATGCGGCGGTACATCACATACAGCTCTTCCTGCGGTGTGCCGCCCAGGCCGTTGACCAGCACCGCCACCTCGCTGCCCTGCCCCAGCTGCAGCTCGGCCAGGATGGGCTTGAGCATCTCGTCTACCACCGCATCGGCCGGCAGCAGCGGGCCACGGCGGATGCCGGGCTCGCCATGGATGCCCATGCCGATCTCCATCTCGCGCTCGCCGATCGAGAAGGTGGCGTGGCCCACCTCGGGCACGATGCAGCTGCTCAACGCCACGCCCATGGTGCGGGTGGCCAGGCGGGCCTTGTCGGCCACGCGCGTGACCTCGTCCAGCGACATGCCTTCTTCGGCCGCGGCACCCGCGGCCTTGTAGACGAAGAAGATGCCGGCCACGCCGCGGCGCTTGTGCTCTTCACCCTGCACCGACGAGGCCACGTCGTCGTTGCCCACCACCGACAGCACGCGGATGTTCTCCATCTCGGCCAGCTCGGTGGCCATGTCGAAGTTCAGGATGTCGCCGGTGTAGTTGCCGTAGATGTAGAGCACGCCCGCGCCTTGGTCGATGGCCTTGGTGACCTCGAACATCTGCTGCGCGCTGGGCGACTGGAACACGCCACCCACGGCGCAGCCGTCCAGCATGCCGCGGCCCACGTAGCCCAGGAACAGCGGCAGGTGGCCCGAGCCGCCGCCGGTGGCCAGGCCCACCTTGCCGGGTTGGCGCGCCACCGAGACCAGGCAGCGCTTGTCGTCGGCCACGTAGGTGAGCTGCTGCGGATGGGCGGCATAAATGCCTTCCAGCATCTCGTCGACAAAGGCCTCAGGCTCGTTCAAGAACTTCTTCATGTGTGCTCCTCGTTCCTTCTTGGGAGGTGGGTGGCGGCAGGTTTTCAGCGGCGCTTGCGCACCACGAAGAAGGCCCCCGCGACCAGGATGAATGCGCCGACGACGACGCGCTGCCAGGTGCTGGGCACGCCGGCCATGATCAGCACGTTGTTGATGACCACCACCAGCAGCACGCCCAGCAGCGTGCCCAGCACGCTGCCGGTGCCGCCGGTGATGCGCGCCCCGCCCAGCACCACGGCGGCGATGACGTCGATCTCCATGCCCACCAGGTCGAACGGGTTGGCCAGGCGGTTGGCACACACGTGGATCATCCCGGCCACGCCGGCCAGCGCGCCGGTGTACGCAAAGATGAAGAAGTGGATGGCCCGCACGTTGTAGCCCAGCCGTTCGGCCACGGCCAGGCTGCCGCCGGCCGCGAAGATGGCGCGGCCCATCAGCGTGCGGCGCAGCAGCCACCAGGTGAGCAGCGCGGCGGCCGGCAGCACCAGGAAGTAGGCCGGCAGGATGACCTGCGCGCCGCGTTGCGACTCGAAGGCGATCAGCGGAATCTTGCCGAAGCTGTCCATCTGGTCGGGCAGCTGCGTGATCCACACCGTGCCGATGAAGGTGAGCAGCACGCCGCGGAACAGGTACTGCGTGCCGATGGTGACGATCAGCGAAGGCGCCTTGAGCCCATGCACCAGCAGCCCGTTGACAAAGCCCAGCAGCCCGCCGCCCAGCGCCGCGGCCAGGAACACCAGCGGCAGCGGCGCCTGCGGCACATGCGTGACCACCAGTTGCGTGACGCTGTACATCGACAGCGCGGCGATGGCGGTGAAGGACACATCGATGCCGCCCGCGGCCAGGATGACGAACACGCCCAGCGCGAAGAGGCCGATCACCACGCTGGCGCGGGCGATGTCGATCAGCGTCTGCGCCGACAGGAACGCGGGGTTGGCGATGGCCACGAAGCTGCACAGCGCCACCAGCAGGAACAGCGTGAAGAGCTCGGGCCGGCGCGCCAGCAGACGCTGCAGGCCCTGCATCCGGCCGGGCCGGTCGCGCGCAGCCAGCGCGGCGCCATTAGCCGCGGTGAGCGAGGTATTCATGGCAGGGCCTCCACCGGCGCGTCGGTGTCCGATGCCAGCATCGCGTCCACCAGTTGTTCTTCCTGCACCGCATCGGCCGCGTATTCGGCGGCGATGCGGCCGTTGCGCATCACCAGGATGCGGTCGCAGTTCTGCAGCAGCTCGGGCAGGTCGTCGCTGATGACCAGCAGGCCCATGCCCTTGGCCGACAGCGACTGGATGACCTTGTAGATGGTGTCCTTCGAGCCGACGTCCACGCCCACCGTGGGGCCGTGCAGCAGCAGCAGCCGCGGCGCGATGGTGAGCCAGCGGCCGATGAGCACCCGCTGCTGGTTACCGCCCGACAGCGACTGCACCGGCAGGTCGACATTGGGCGTGGCGATGCGCAGCTCCTGCACCAGGTCTTGCGCCAGCGCGCGCGACTTGCCCGCGTCCAGCAGGCCCAGGCGGCCACGCAGCTTGTCCAGCACCAGCGCCGCCATGTTGGCCAGGATGGGCTTGTCCAGAAACAAGCCCTCGGCCAGCCGGTCTTCCGGCACGTAGCCGATGCCGTGCGCGATGGCGTCCGACGGCTGGCGCACCTGCACCGGCCGGCCTTCCATCAGCATCTGGCCCTGCGTGGCCGCCATCACGCCGGCCAGCGCCAGCGCCAGTTCGTTGCGGCCGGAGTCGGCCAGGCCCGTGATGCCGATGATCTCGCCGCGCGCCACGCTCAGGCTCACGTCTTGAAAGTGCCGGCCGCAGCCCAGGCCTTGCAGCTGCAGCAGCGGCGCCGCACCCGCCGCCGCCGCGCCGGCCTGCCGGTAACGTGTGCCGTCGATCAAGCGGCCGGTCATCAGCTGGCCCAGCTCGGCCTTGGTGTAGCTGTTGATCGGGCCCTGGGCCACGCACTGGCCGTCACGGAACACGATGGCCTGGCCGCCGATGCGGTAGCACTCGTCCAGCTTGTGGGTGACGAACAGCACCGCCACCTGGTCGCGCTGCAGCTCACCCACCACGCGGATCAGGTTGTCCACCTCGCGCCGGGTGAGCGAGGTGGTGGGCTCGTCCATGATCACCAGCTTGGCCCGCGTGGCGATGGCGCGGGCGATGGCCACCAGCTGGCGCACCGCCAGCGGCAGCTCGCTGACCACGGTGGCCAGGAAGCCGTCGTCGGTGGGCAGGCCGGTGGTGGCCAGCGCACGGCGGGCAGTGTCACGCAGCAGCCGGTCGTCGAGCCGGCGCGCCAGGCGGCCCTGGGCGCGCACCAGTTGCTCCGACAGCGCCACGTTCTCGGCCACCGACAGGTTGGGAATCAGCGAGAGGTCTTGGTAGACCGTCTCGATGCCGGCGGCCAACGCCTCGATCGGCGTCAGCGACGCGTGGTCGCGGCCTTCCAGCCGGATCGAGCCCTCGTCGGGCGGCTGCGCCCCGGAGATGATCTTGATGAGCGTGCTCTTGCCGCAGCCGTTTTCGCCCAGCAGGTGGTAGATGCCACCCCGCTCGATCGTGACGTGAATGCCGCGCAGCGCATGCACACCGCCGAAGCGCTTGTGGATGCCGTGCACCTCCAGGAACGCAGCCATGGTCATCAGAACATGTAGTTCTTGTAGGTGGCCTTGTCGGCGATCACCATCGCATTGCCCACCAGCAGCAGGCCCTGGCCCGGACCCTTGGTGACGGTGACCTTGTCATAACCCTTGACGCCCAGGTCGATGCCGTTGGTCAGCGGCTTCTTCTCGAGCAGCAGCTTGGCCACCTTGTTCATGGCCAGGCCGGCGTCCTTCGGGTCCCAGAAGCCGATGGCGGTGATGGCGCCCGACTCCAGCAGCTTGGCCGATGGGTTGGGCAGGCCGGTGCCCACCAGGCACACCTTGCCGGCCAGGCCCGCTTCTTCGATGGCGCGGCCGATGCCGATCACATCGTTGCCGGCCGAGCTCTGGAAGCCCTTGATGTCGGGGTGCTTGCGCAGGATCTCCTTGGCCTTCTCGTAGGTCTTGTTGGCGTCGTCGAAGGACTCGTTCTTGGCGTCCACCAGTTGCATGCCGGGGTACTTGGCGGCGTTCTTGGCGCCGGCGTCCACCCACTGCAGGTGGGTGCGGCTGCCCAGCGATCCGACGAACGAGGTCCACTTGCCCTGCTTGCCCATGCAGCTGGCCAGGCGCTCGTTCAGCGCGGTGCCATAGGCGGCGTTGTCGAAGGCTTCAATGTTGGCCTGGGTGTTCTTCTGGTTGTCGGCCTCGTGCGTCACCACCACGATGCCGCGGTCCATCGCGCGCTTGAGCGCGCCTTCGATCACGGCCGGGTCCATCGGCACCACGGCCAGCGCATTCACCTTGCGCGCCACCAGGTCGTCGATGATCTTGAGCTGCTGGGCCGCGTCGGCCGTGGCCGGGCCGCTCTGGCTGGCGTTGACGGTGGGCGTGCTGGCGGCAAATTCCTTGACGCCGGTTTCCATGCGGTTGAACCAGGGAATGCCGCTGATCTTGACCACGGTGGCGATGGTGGGCTTGTCCTGCGCAGCCAGGGTGCCGACGGTGGCGGCCAGCACCGCGCCGACCAGGCAGGCCTTGTGGGGAACGAATTGCATGGGGTTGTCTCCGGTTCTTGACCCTCAGGACGGACGCTTCGGCGCAGGAGGGGGCTGCATCGAAACGGTGATCGGGGCGGTATCGCGCGGCATCAGGCTGCGCAGGTTCACGCGGCCGACGGCCAGGAACAGCAGCAGCAGCAGGCCCCAGGCAAAGTCGCGGAAGAAGTTGGACAGCTCGGCGAAATTGAGCATGCTGGACAGCAGCTGCAGCGCCGTGGTCGACAGGAACAGGTTGACCACGCGGCCATGGCCGCCTTCGGGCTTCACGCCCGCCATCACCGTGATGAGGATGGCGATCAGCAGGTACGACTGGCCGTAGTCCCACTTCACGTTGACGTTGCGTGAAGCGATGAGCACACCCGCCAGCCCGGCCAGCAGGCCCGAGACGCCGTAGGTGGTGATGAGCAGCCGCGCCTGCGGAAAGCCGGCATAACGCGCAGCCTGCGGGTTGGTGCCCATCAGGAAGAGGCGCACGCCGAAGGGACTGAAGCGCAGCACCGCCCCAAGCGCCAGCAGCACGGCGCAGAACAGCAGGAAGGACCAGGGCAGGCCGAGGAAGAGACCGTTGCCCAGTTCCATCAGCGGCTCGGCACTGCCCACACGCACCGACGGCCCGCCCGACAGCACCACCGCCAGCCCGGTGAACAGCAGCTGCGTGCCCAGCGTGCACAAGATCGGCGTGAGGCCCAGCCGCGCGATCAGCAGACCGTTGATGAGCCCACCGAGAAGGCCCACCGCCAGCGCCACGCTGGCGAAGGCCAGCGTGAACAGCAGCGGCGCTTCATCGGCCGACAACCAGCGGCCCACCAGCAGCGCCGACAGCACACCCGACAGATTGGCCAGCGCAATGCCGGACAGGTCGATGCCGCCATTGCCGGCGCACATGGCCAGCATCACGCCGGCGGCCAGCAGACCCAGCTCGGGCAGCTGGCTGGCCATGGACTGCAGGTTGTAGGGGTCGATGAAGGCGCCGCGCGACAACACCGAGCCCGCCAGCAGCACCAGCAGGTTGATGCCCACGAGGAACAGCAGTTGGGGATCTTGCTTGGGTTTCATCGGTTCAAGCGGCGTTGGCGTTTAGTGAACGCACTGAACAACAGCCACTTCGTTTAATGAACATCGTAGGTCGTTTCACTGAACGCATGATCCGGACAAACCCTGTCAGCACCGACCCCGAGACGTCAATATCCGCCCTCTTAGGCGGAAGTCGTTCAACTAGAATTTAGTGAACGTTTGATTAAAGCCAGAAGCCCATGTCATCCACCGTCAAAGACATCGCCCAGCTGGCGCAGGTCTCGGCCGCCACCGTCTCGCTGGTGCTCAACGGCAAGGGCGGCATCTCGGAAGAAACACGGGCGCGGGTGCTGCAGGCGGCCGCCAGCCTGAACTACGCGCCGCGCAGCCCCAAGGCCGGCACGCCCGCGCACACCGGCACGCTGCGCTTCCTGAAGATCGCCAAGCACGGCCACACCGTGAACCGCGACCACAACACTTTCATCGCCGACTACATCGACGGCATGTCGCACGAAGCCGGCGCCAACGGCTACAAGCTGGAGATCGTCAGCTACGAAGGCACGCCGGTGGAAGACATCGTCGCCTCGCTGTCGGGCACATCGCTCAGCGGCGTGGTGGTGCTGGGCACCGAGCTGTCGGAAGACGACGTGCGGCTGTTCGAAGGCGTGCCGCTGCCGCTGGTGTTCATCGACACCCACTACGACCTGCTGGAACAGAACTTCGTGAACATGAACAACCGCGACGCGGTGTTCAAGATCCTGTCGCACTTTGCGCAGCGGGGCTTCCGGCACATCGGCTTCGTGGCCAGCAACGTGGCCACCACCAACTTCCGGCTGCGGCGCGAAGCCTTCATGGACGGCATGAAGGTGCTGGGCCTGCCGGTGCGCGCACGCGACATCATCACGGTGGACTCCACCTACGACGGCGCCTACCAGGACATGCTGGCCAAGCTGCAGGCCGGGCTGGCGGTGCCCGAGTGCCTGTTCTGCACCAACGACATCATCACCTACGGCTGCATCAAGGCGCTGCGTGAATTCAACATCCGCATCCCGCAGGACCTGTCCATCATCGGTTTCGACAACCTGCCAATGAGCGCGGCGATGGACCCGCCGCTGACCACCATCGACGTGTCCAAGCGGCAGATCGGCTATCAGGCCATCAAGCTGCTGGACGACCTGGTGCGCGCCACCGAACGCGCCCCGGCGGTCAAGATCATGGTGGGCGCCAACCTGGTGGAACGCGCCAGCGTGGCCAGCCCGCCGCAACGCTGAGCCGCGGCGCCGACACCGGCCGTACACAGCTTGCAAAACAGGCCGTCGCCCGAGGCGGTTATCCTCGGCGGCCGTTCACTGCTACAGAAAGAGACGATGGCCACCGCCGCAAAGAAGTCGGGTGCTTTCATGAAGCCCCTGAAGCCCAGCGCAGAACTCGCGAAGATCGTGGGTGACGAGCCCCTGGCTCGCACCGAGGTCACCAAGCGCGTGTGGGACTACATCAAGGCCCACAACCTGCAGAACCCCGCCAACAAGCGCAACATCCTGTGCGACGGCGCGCTCAAGGCCGTGATGGGCAAAGACGAGGTCACGATGTTCGAGATGACCGCCTTGGTCGGCAAGCACCTCAGCTGATCACGACCCAGGCCGGTGCGTGGTCGCTGGCCTTTTCGCGGCCGCGCACGGCCTTGTCCACGCCGGCCGCCTGCAGGCGCTCACGCGCCGGTGCATTGAGCATCAGGTGGTCGATGCGCAGGCCGGCATCGCGCTGCCAGCGCTGGCGCAGGTAATCCCAGAAGGTGTAGAGCGGCGCGTCCGGGTGCAAAGCCCGCAGCGCGTCGGTCCAGCCCTGGGCCTGCAGGCGTTCAAACGCCGCGCGCGATTCGGGCTGCAGCAGCGCATCCTTTTTCCACGAGCGCGTCGAGTAGATGTCGGCCACCGCATCGGTGGGCACCACGTTGTAGTCACCGGCCAGCACCACCGGCGCGCCACAGTCGCGCAGCGTGGCCGCATGCTCGATCAAACGCTCCATCCACGCCAGCTTGTAGTCGAACTTGGGGCCGGGCTGTGGGTTGCCGTTGGGCAGGTACAGCGAAGCGATGACCACGCCGTCCACCACCGCCTCCAGGTAGCGGCTCTGGGTGTCGGCCGCGTCGCCGGGCAGGCCGCGGCGGCTTTCGATCGGGTCGGTGCCGCGCGCCAGCACGGCCACGCCGTTGAAGCCCTTCTGCCCATGCCACAGCACGCCGTAGCCGGCATCGCGGATGGCCGCCTCGGGGAAGGTGGCGTCCGAGGTCTTCAACTCCTGCAGGCAGGCCACGTCGGGCCGTGCTTCTTCCAGCCATTCCAGCAGCCGGGGCAGCCGGCCGTTGACGCCGTTGACGTTGAAGGTGGCGATCTTCATGGCTTGTCTAGACAGGTGGGGTGGCGGCGCCCGCACGCGCCATGCAGCGGCGCCAGCGCTCGTCCACCCGCTTGGCGAACCATTCGGTGGTGAGCTTGCGGGTGATCTTGGGGCTTTGCAGGTCAATGCGCGGCATCACCGCGCGCGGCAGGGTGCGGCCCTCCAGCTTCTCGGCCAGCGCGAACACCCGCTCGTACACGCGGCTGCGCTCGAAGCCGGCCTCTTCGCCCTGCTCCAGGTCGCGGCGGATAGCCGACGGGCTCATGTCCAGCCGGGTGGCCAGCACGCGCACCGCCAGCTCGGTGCTGCCGGGCGGGTCGTCGCCGCTGGCGCCGGGCCGTACCAGGTCGCCATCCAGCGCCAGCGGTATGCCGGAGGCCAGGCTCACCGCCTGCTGGAAGGCCGCATTGCGGCTGGCCCAGTGCCCGGCATTGAAGTCGGCGAAGCGGTACAGCATCTGCGGATAAGCGGCGGGGTAGTCCAGCAGGTGGGCCACGCCGAAGTACAGGCCGCCGCGGCGGGTGAACACTTCATGCCGGATGTTGATGGTCACCGGGTAAGGGTACGGCCGCTGGCGGGCATGCGCTTCGGCAAAGGCGATGCTCACCTGCATCGGCCCACCGGTACGCACCGGGTTGCGGCCCGCCAGGAAGCGCTGGCCCAGCGGCACCATGCCGATCAGGTCTTCGAAGGTTTCGCTCAGCTCACGCTCGGTCTTGGCGCCTTCGATGCGGTCGGCGTAGCTCTTGCCATTGGGCGAGGTGATCTGCAGCGCGCCACGCACCAGCAGCATGGGCACGCCGGCCTGGCCGGCCTGGCGTTCGATCTCGCGCCAGGCGATGGCACCCAGGCCGGGCACGGCCGGGTCGGCGCGGTAGGTGGATTCCTGCTCCGTCACTGCCAGCGCGGCGCACAGGTTGGCCGGCGTGACCGGCAGCTGCAGCGCCGCCATCGCGGCCACCACGTCGGTGGCCCAGCCACCGGCATCGGGCAAGGTGGCGGGCAGCAACTGGCGCACCAGCTCGCGGGCCTGGCTGGGTGGCAGGCCGGGCTCGGCCGCCGGCGGCGGCGTGGCGCAGCCGGCCAGCAGCAGGCTCAGCCAGGCCAGTGCGCCTGCGGCCCACGCGGCCACGGTGCAACGCCGGCCTGGCAGTGCTGGGGAAGACGATCGGGGAAGCGCTTGGACGTGCATGGCCGATTCTCGGCCACGGGCGCCAGCGTCAGCCCTTGGAAGCCGCGGCCGCGGTGCGGTCGCTGTTGGTGGTGCTGCGGCTGCCCTTCAAGTGCATCTCCACGTCGGTGGCCAGCGGGCCGACCGCGCCGACGGCTTCGTGCAGCTGCTCTTCGCTGACGGCCAGCTTGCGCGACCAGTCGGCCACCTGGGCAGCGTCGTCGAGGTCGATGCGGGCGGGTTGCTGGGCGTTGTCCTGGGCCATGGGCTGCTCCTTGCTTGTGGGTGAAGAGGCATGGTCGCCGCCCGCCCGCCCTGCGCCCACCGGACGGCAACGGCAGCCCGCGTAGGACGTTGCCCGCGCCGGAAACGCGAGGGGCGCCAGGGGCGTCAGGGGCGCCAGCCTCACAAGCCCGCGGGCTTGCCCAGGTGATAGCCCTGCGCGTAGTCCACGCCGATCTCGCGCAGCGCATCCAGGATGGCGGCGTTCTCCACCCACTCGGCCACCGTCTTGAGCTTGCACACGCTGGCCACGCGGTGGATCGATTCGACGATGGCGCGGTTCTGCAGGTCGGTGTCCATGGTCTTGACGAAGCTGCCGTCGATCTTCACCACGTCCACCTGCAGCTGCCGCAGGTACGAGAACGAGGAAAGCCCGACACCAAAATCGTCGAGCGCGAAGCGGGCTCCGCGGCTGCGCCAGGCGGCGATGAAGCGGTGCGCCGCCTCCAGGTTGCCGATGGCCGCGGTCTCGGTGATCTCGAAGCACACGCGGGCGGGGTCCACGCGGTACTGCTCGAACAAGGCCATCACGTCGCCCAGGAAGCTGGCATCGCCCAGCGACTGGCCCGAGACGTTGATGGAGCAATGGGTGTGCGGCGTGGCCGCCATCCAGGCCAGTGCATGGCGGAACACCCAGCGGTCCAGCTCGCCCATCAGCTGGTAGCGCTCGGCCGCCGGGATGAAGAGCGAAGGCGGCACCAGCTGGCCGTCCTCGCCGCGCAGGCGCAGCAACACCTCGCAGTGCGAGATGCCGTCCGTGGTCGGCGCCGTGCTGACGATGGGCTGGCCGAACAGCACGAAGCGGTCGTCGGCCAGCGCGCGGCGCAGCTCGGCCACCCAGTGCATCTCACCGCGGCGGCCTTCGATCTGTGCATCGGCCTCGGCCGCGAAGTGCACACGGTTGCGGCCCGCTTCCTTGGCCGCATGACAGGCCACGTCGGCATCGCTGGCGGCGCGCAGCGCATTGCCGTCGCTGCGGCTCAGCGGCGCCATGCCGATGCTGGCGGTCAGGCGGTACTGCTGGCCGCGCCACTCAAAGCCATGGGCCGCGATCTGCTCGCGCAGCATGTTGCAGCGCTGGATGCCGTCTTCGCGGCTGCAGCCAGCCAGGATGAGACCGAACTCGTCGGCGCCCAGCCGCGCCACCACGTCGCTCTGCCGGGTGCCGGCCTGCAGCAGGCGGCCGATGTCGCGCAGCAGCGCGTCGCCAGCCGCATGGCCGACGGTCTCGTTGATCACCTTGAACTGGTCCAGGTCGACGTGGCACAGCAGGTCGCCATGGACCGGGCCGGGACTGTCGGCCGGCCGGCGCTCGCCGGCGGCCAGCAGGCGTTCGAACTCGCGCCGGTTCATCAGGCCGGTGAGCGCGTCCTGCCGCAGTTCACGGGCCACCAGCTCGGCCTGGCGATGCTGCTCGGTCACGTCATGGGCCACCCACACCAGGCCACCCGGGCGGCCCTGGCCATCGGCCAGCGGCGAGGCACTGTGGGTCAGGTGGCGCAGCTCGCCATCGGCCCTTTGCAGCAGGCAGGGCACGGCGCTGGCCACGCGGCGGCCCTGGGCCAGGCATTCATGCACCGGCGATGGCAGCGGCAGCCGGTCCAGCGTGGCATGCAGCCTGACCACCGCCTCGAAGGGCTGGCCGCAGGCCAACGCCTCCGTCACGCCCAGCAGCGCCAGCGCCGCGGGGTTGAGCGCATCGATGCGGCCTTGCGCATCGGTGGTGATGACGGCATCGGTCAGCGACTGCAGCGTGGTGCGCAGCCGCGCGGCCTGGGCCTGCAGCTCGGCGTGGCGCTGAGCCAGTTGTTCGGTGGCGGCTTCGGCTTCGCGCCGGGCCTGGCGCAAGGCCTGTTCATGCCGGCGCGTGGCCTCGGCATGGAACAGCGTGATGTTGACCACCGCGCCGGCCTGGCCGGCCGGCGCCTGCAGCTGCGCATTGGCCAGCACCGGGGTGCTGCTGCCATCAGGTGCCCGCAGGTCGAAGGCGATCTCGCGCGCAAAGCCCTGCAGCCGCAGCAGCGGCGCATAGTGGGTCTCGTGGAAGATGCGGCTGCCCGGGGCCAGCACATCCTGCAGCCGCAGCTGGCCCTCGATCGACGACAGAGGCCGGCCGCACCACTGCGCGGCCAGCGCATTGGCGCGCAGGATCAGGCCTTCGGCCGTGGTGTACAGGTGGCCGCATTGCGCCTCGTCGGGCAGCAGCGGCAGATTGCCGGTGGGGGTGGGCGGCTTCACGCGGCGGCGCGGCGCGCCAGGCGCGAGACAAAGCCATCGATCGCCGCGATGGTCTCGGCCGGCGCACTCAGGTGCGGGCAATGGCCGGTCGCCTTCATGCGCAGCAGCTCGGCATCGGGCAGCGTGCGCTGCAGGTAGTCGCCCACGGCCAGCGGGGCCAATGCGTCGTCGGCGCACTGCATCACCAGGCAGGGGGTGCGCACCAGCGGCAGGTCGGCACGGTGGTCGGCCAGGAAGGTCACGCGGCCGAAGTGGCGGGCGATGGCCGGGTCGGTGCGGCAGAAGCTGTTGGCCAGCCCGTCGCCCAGTTCGGGCCGGTCGGGGTTGCCCATGATCACCGGCGCCATCATCCGCGCCCACGCGAAGAAGTTGCTGTCCAGCGTGTCCAGCAGCTCCTCCACGTCCTGCCGCTGGAAGCCGCCGGTGTAGCCGGGCTGGTCGATGTAGCAGGGGTTGGGCGCCACCAGCACCAGGCCGCTGAACAGGTCGGGCCGCAGCTTGGCGGCCACCACGCCGATCATGGTGCTGACCGAATGCGCCACCAGCACCGGCTGCTGCAGGCCGGCTTCCTCACAGAGGGCGATCAGGTCGCGGGCGTGGCCTTCCAGCGTCGCGTGGCGCTGGCGGTCGTAGGCCGTGAGGTCGGAGCCGCCGGCGCCGACATGGTCGAACAGCAGCACCTCATGCCGCGGCTCGAACGCCGGGGCGACGTGGCGCCACACCTGCTGATCGCAACCGTAGCCGTGGGCAAAAACAAGCGGGCGATGGCCCACCACGCCCAGGCGGCGGACGTTGTGACGAGCAAGGTACTTCATTGAACTGCTTCATCGGCGCAACGGCGCTATGGTTGAGCACTGTTACAAGCGGCCCCGCCGAGGCAGCGCGTGAGCCGGTCAGTCGATGACGATGCCAGCGCGCTGGCCGATCGCGGCGTAGGCGTCGATCTCGGCCGCCACCTTGGCGGTGAAACTCGGGCTGTCGATGAACACCGGCTCAAGACTGGCGGCCTGCAGCTTCTGGCGCACCTCGGGCAGGGCCATCACCGCGGCCAGTTCGGCCGACAGCCTGCTCAGCACCGCGGGCGGTGTGCCGGCGGGCGCAGCCACGCCGTACCAGCCGTCGAAGACGGCCTTGGGCAGCTTGAGTTCGGCCACCGTGGGCACCTCGGGCAGGGCCAGCGCGCGCTGCGGGCTCAGCACCGCCAGCGCCCGCAGCTTGCCTGCCTGGATCTGCGGACCCGCCGAAGCAATGGTGTCGATGGCGAAGCTCACCTCGCCGCCCACCACCGCCAGCGAGGCGGCCGCGCTGCCGCGGTAAGGCACCGCCAGCAGCTGGATGCCGGCTTCATGCGCCAGCATCTCGCCGGCCAGGTGCGGCGCCGAGCCGGGGCCGAAGGTGGCATAGGTCAGGTCACCGGGCTTGGCCTTGGCCAGCGCCACCAGCTCGGCCAGCGTGCGGGCCGGAGTGGCCGGGCCGGCCACCACCACCAGCGGCGCCTTGGCCACGATGCCCACCAGCGCCAGCGCCTTGCGCGGGTCGTAGGGCAGGTTGGGCTTGAGCGCCGGCACCACGCTGTAGGTGGAAGAGCCCGAGACCAGCAGCGTGTGGCCGTCGGCCGGGGCCTTGGCCACCGCATCGGCGCCGATCATCGTGCTGGCGCCGGGCTTGTTGTCCACCACCACCGGCTGGCCCAGCCGGGCCTGCAGCCGCTCGCCCAGCGTGCGCGCCACCACGTCGGTGGCACCCCCCGGCGGAAACGGCACCACCAGCTTCAGCGGCCGGGTGGGCCAGGCCGCGGCGGTGCCGTTGCCGGCGGCCCACGCCCCAGGCGCCCACAGGCTGCCGGCCGCAGGCGCCAGCAGGCCGGCAGCCAGCGTGCGCAGCACGCGGCGGCGCGGCGCCTGCGGCTGGGCGGGTTGAGGAAGCTGGGCGGCGTTCAGGTCGGTGGGCATGGCGGCGGCGGGTCGAAGTGATCGATCCATCGTAGAAAGCGAGTGCCTTCGCGGCAATCGCTGAATATCGAAGAAGGCCTTGCCGATTTGGCAAGACCTGCCGCCGGCGCTGATTCGGGTGCTGAAGCCGCGTTGGAGCCGCGTTGGAGCAGCGCTCAGCCGCCACGGCGGCGCGAGGGCTGCAGCCGCTCCGGCAGCCGCTGCCGCAGGAAGTCGAGAAAGCGCTGCGCGCCATGCGGCAGCGTGCGGCCGGCCAGCGTCTGCAGCTGGATGTCGCGCAGGTCCAGGCCGCGGTCGCGCAGCGGCACGGCCACCATCTGGCCCGCGGCCACCCAATGGCGCGCCGAGACCTCACCCGAGACGGTGATGCCACCGCCCTGCAGCACGAAGCCGTGCAGCACCGCCACGGTGTTGCAGGTGAGCATGGGTTGCAGGTCGATCTGCTGGCGGCTGCAGGCGATGTCGATCATCTGGCGCAGCGTGGTGTCGGGCGCTGGCAGCGCCACCGGGTACTCGCACAGCCGCGCCAGCGTCAGAGAGCGGGCGGCGGCCAGCGGATGGTCGGGCCGCATCAGCGCCTGAATGGGCGCGGGCTGCTGGTGCTCCACGCGGATGTCCTTCTCGGGCGTGCGGCTGAAGGTGAGGCCGATGTCGGCATCACCGGCACGCAGGCGCGCCGGCACCTCGGCCGGTGCCACCACTGCCACATCGAACACCATGCGCTCATGGCTGCGGCGGAACTCCACGATCAGTGGCGGCAGGAAGTGGCTGGCAAAGCCCTCGGCACTGGCGATGCGCACCCGGCCCTGCCGCGCGCCGCGCAGCGCGTCGATGTCTTCCAGAACGCGGTCGGCGTCCATGCTGGTGCGGCGGGCATGCGCGGCCAGGATCTCGCCGGCCGGCGTGGGCACCATGCCGCGCGGCTGGCGCTCGAACAGCACCGTGTCCAGCGCCTGCTCCAGCCCCGAGATCTGCCGGCTGATGGCCGAAGCGGCCACGTGCAGCCGTTCCGAGGCCACGGCCAGCGAGCCGCTGCGCACCACTTCCAGGAAGTAGCGCAAGGCGGTGTCCTGCAGATGATGGGCACGCATGCTCAGCCTCCTTGCTGGCCTGGGACGATTCGGCCTGCCTTGCCGAAGCGGCAAGCCCTGTGTGCACAAATGCTGATTGTTGCATCGCGTCCGGCTGCCTACGCTTGTCGGCATGAGCAACCGACCCACCGCGCTGGCAGCCGCCGCCGCCCTCTACGACGACGGCCGCTTCCAGGCCGAGCTGGCCCGCCGCGTGGCCTGCCCCACCGAAAGCCAGGAGCCGGCACAGGCGCCGCAGCTGCTGGCCTACCTGCAGGATGAGCTGACGCCCGCGCTGCAAGCGCTGGGCTTCGACTGCCGGCTGCTGGACAACCCGGTGGCCGGCGGCTCCCCATTCCTGTTGGCGCGGCGGCAGGAGCCTGACGCGGCCTTCACCGTGCTGAGCTACGGCCACGGCGACGTGGTGCGCGGCCATGCGGCCCAGTGGCGCGAAGGGCTGCAGCCCTGGCAACTGCGGGCCGAAGGCGATCGCCTCTACGGCCGTGGCACCGCCGACAACAAGGGCCAGCACACCATCAACCTGATGGCGCTGGCCGAGGTGCTGGCCGCCCGCGGCGGCCGCCTGGGCTACAACCTGACGCTGCTGTTCGAGATGGGCGAAGAGACCGGCTCCGTGGGCCTGCGCGCGCTGTGCGAGCAGCAGCGCGCGCTGCTGGCCGCCGACCTGTTCCTGGCCTCCGACGGGCCGCGCGTGGCGGCCCAGCGGCCCACGCTGTTCCTGGGCTCGCGCGGGGGCTTCAACTTCGACCTGAAGATCGACCTGCGGCCGGCGGGCCACCACTCGGGCAACTGGGGCGGCCTGCTGCGCAACCCCGGCATCCGGCTGGCCCATGCCATCGCCAGCCTGGTGGACGCGCAGGGCCGCATCCGCGTGGCGGGCCTGCTGCCCGACCGGTTGCCCGACAACGTGCGGCAGGCGCTGCACGGCATGCAGGTGGGCGGTGGCGAGGGCGACCCCGCCGTGGATGCCGACTGGGGCGAGCCCGGGCTGACGCCGGCCGAGCGGGTGTTCGGCTGGAACACGCTGGAGGTGCTGGCCTTCAAGACCGGCAACCCCGAGGCACCGGTCAATGCCATCCCGGGCCGGGCGCAGGCGCACTGCCAGATCCGCTACGTGGTGGGCACCGACGACACGCGCTTCCTGCAGGTGCTGCGCCAGCACCTGGACGAGCACGGCTTCACCGAGGTTTCGGTGAGCCCCAGCGGCCCGCTGATGGAAGCCACGCGCCTGGACCCCGACGACGCCTGGGTGCACTGGGCGATGGCCTCCATCGAACGCAGCACCGGCCAGGCGCCCACCCTGCTGCCCAACCTGGGCGGCACGCTGCCCAACGACGTGTTCGCGCACACGCTGGGCCTGCCCACGCTGTGGGTGCCGCATTCGCACCCCGCCTGTGCGCAGCACGCGCCCAACGAACACCTGCTGGGCAGCGTGGCCAGGCAGGCCCTGCAGCTGATGGCCGGCCTGTTCTGGGACCTGGGCGAGCCGGCCGCCCGCGAGGCGGCCTGGGCGCCGCGCTGAAACTTCCGGGACCGCCAGGCGGTCAGGCTTTGCGGCGCTGCGCCCGCGCCAGCATCGGCGAGGCCTTGCTGGCGGCCATCACGTCCTGCGCGGTGGCCATCAGGGCCGGCGCCAGCGCTTCCATGCGGGCTTCGGTCAGCCGCACCAGCGGGCCGGCGATGGTGATCACGCCGATGGCCGGGCCGCCCGGTGCGCGCACCGGCGCGGCCATGGCCGACATGCCGGGCGCAAACACCTCGACGATGCTGCTCCAGCCTCGCTTGCGTGCGTTGCGCACATAGGCCAGCAGCGCCTTCATGGTGGTTGGCGCCTGCGGGCCGTATTCCTCGGGCTGGCCGAAGCCCTGGCGGGCCACGCGTTCCAGCGCTTCCTCGTCGCTGAGCGTGGACAGCAGCGCATGCCCGGCCGCGCTGCAGGACAGCTGCACCGCCAGGCCCATGTCGGGGTCGTAGCGCAGGCCGCGGGTGGCCCCCTGCGCCTTGGCCACGAACACCAGGTCGTCGCCGTCGACCACCGCCATGCGCACCAGCTCGCCGGATTCCTGCGCCAGGCCGTCCAGCAGCGGCTGCGCCACGTCCACCACGCCGGAGTTGCTGAGGAAGCTCAGCCCCAGTGACACCAGCTTGACGGTGAGCGTGTAGTCGCCGTGGTCGCGTTCCTGCCGCACGTAGCCGTACTCGGCCAGCTCCGCCAGCAGACGGTGGGTGACGCTGAGCGGAATGCCCAGCTCGTTGGAGACGAAGGACAGCGAGCACCCCTCCGGATGCGCAGCCAGTGTCTCCAGCACGTTGAAGCTTCTTTGAAGTTTTGAACTCATGTATCTCGGGCAGGCGCCGGGCCGTGGGGGCTGCGTCGGCACTCTAACGCCGGGGTCGATCACAAATGTGGGAGGAAGCGTATTCCCTATTGGAAACGTTTTCCGTTTTTCTTAAGCTCTTGGTCAAGATTCAACAAACCCTGCCATCGGAGACCCCATGAAGCTGACCCGCCGACCCGTCGTCGCCGCCTGCCTGACCGCGCTGCTGGCCCTGCCCGCGCTGGTGGCCCAGGCCCAGGACTTCCAAGAACGCACGATCAAGTTCGGCCACCTGAACAACGCCGACCACCCGGTGAGCGCCGGCGTCAAGAAGTTCGCCGAGCTGCTGGCCGCCAAGACCGGCGGCAAGATGAAGGTGCAGGAATTCCCGGCCTCCACGCTGGGCAACGAGCTGCAGCAGCAATCGGCGCTGCAGGGCGGCGTGCAGGAGATGAGCGCCCCCGCCACCACCTCGCTGGCCGGCATCGTCAAGGAGTTCGGCCTCATCGACTTCCCGTTCGCGGTGAGCGACTTCAGCCAGGCCGATGCGCTGCTGGACGGCCCTTTTGGCCAGGCCCTGCTGGCCAAGCTGCCCGAGAAGGGCCTGGTGGCGCTGGGCTACTGGGACCTGGGCTTTCGCAACGTCACCAACAGCAAGCGGCCCATCACCAAGCCCGAGGACCTGGAAGGCCTGAAGCTGCGCGTGATTCCCAACCCCGTGTTTCTGGAAACCTTCAAGGCCTTCAAGGCCAATCCGCTGCCCATGCCCTTCGCCGAGCTGTACGGCGCGCTGGAAAGCAAGGCGGTGGACGGCCAGGAGAACCCGTTCGCGGTGATCCTGTCCAACAAGATGTACGAGGTGCAGAAGTACGTCAGCGCCACCAACCACGTGTACGCGGCCAACATCGTGCTGGTCAGCAAGCGCTTCTGGGACAAGCTCTCGCCCGCCGAGAAAAAGGCGATGAACGACGCCGCCAACGAGGCGCGCAGCTACCAGCGCACCACCAGCCGCGCCGCCGCGCAGAAGGCCGTGGCCGAGCTGCAGGCCAAGGGCATGCAATACAACGAGCTGAGCCCCGCCGCGCAAAACGCGATGAGCGCCATCGCCAAGCCGGTGACCGACCGCCTGGCCGCCTCCTACGACCCGGTGACCGTGAAGCTCTACAACGAAGAGCTGGCCCGCATCCGCAAGTGATGCCTGCTGCCGCCTGACCTGCCGACTCTTCCCGCATGCCCATGAACATCCTCGTCCTGCACGGCCCCAACCTCAACCTCTTTGGCCGCCGCGAGCCGCACATCTACGGCACCACCACGCTGGCCGAGATCAACGAACGCCTGGGCGCCATCGCCCGTGAGCTGGACATCACGCTCGAAACCTTCCAGAGCAACCACGAAGGTGCGCTGATCGACAAGCTGCACGAGCGCATCGACAGCGCCCAGGGCGCGCTGGTGAACCCGGCCGGCCTGACGCAGCACGGCGTGCCGCTGCACGACGCGATCAAGGCCATGCCTTTCCCGGTGCTGGAGATCCACATGTCCAACATCGCGGCGCGTGAAGCCTGGCGGGCGCATTCCATCATCTCGCCGGCGGTCAAGGCCACCATCCAGGGCCTGGGATGGCGCTCGTACACCTTCGGCCTGCGGGCGCTGGTGGACCTGGTGCGCGACGGCCGCCAGGCCTGAAGAAGGCGCCGACGTGACCCGCCTCTTCCACTTCTACTGCAAGGCCCTCGAAGCCCTGCTGGTGCTGGCCCTGGCCCTGATGGTGGTGCTGGTGTTCGGCAACGTGGTGCTGCGCTACGCCTTCAACTCCGGCATCACGGTGTCCGAGGAAGTCTCGCGCTGGCTGTTCATCTGGCTCACCTTCCTGGGCGCGGTGGTGGCCCTGCATGAGCACCGCCACCTGGGCACCGACATGCTGCTGGCCCGCCTGGGCCCGGGCGCGCGCCGCGCCTGCATGGTGGTGGCCCAGCTGCTGATGCTGGCCGTGTGCCTGCTGCTGCTGCAGGGCTCCATCACCCAGATGCGCATCAACTGGGAGGTGGCTGCGCCTTCCACCGGCGCACCGATGGCGGTGGTCTACATCGCCGCGGTGGTGTTCGCCGCCTCGGCCCTGCCGATGCTGCTGGTGGATCTGCTGGCCCTCTTCAAGCCCGCCGCCGATGGCGCGGAGCCCCTGCGCATGACGGCCGAGGAGCAGGCATGACCATCACCGTCTTCCTCGGCTCCTTGCTCGGGGCCATGGCCCTGGGCGTGCCCATCGCCTTCGCGCTGCTGCTGTGCGGCGTGGCGCTGATGTGGCACCTGGACCTGTTCGACGCGCAGATCCTGGCGCAGAACCTGGTGAGCGGGGCCGACAGCTTTCCGCTGCTGGCGGTGCCGTTTTTCATGCTGGCCGGCGAGATCATGAACGTGGGCGGGCTGTCAAGGCGCATCGTCAACCTGGCGCTGACGCTGGTGGGCCATGTGCGCGGCGGCCTGGGCTACGTCACCATCATCGCGGCCTGCATCATGGCCGCGCTGTCGGGCTCGGCGGTGGCCGACGCGGCGGCGCTGGCTGCGCTGCTGCTGCCGATGATGGTGGCCGCCGGCCACGACAAGGCACGCTCGGCGGGGCTCATCGCCTCGGCCGGCATCATCGCCCCGGTGATCCCGCCGTCCATCGGCTTCGTGATCTTCGGCGTGGCGGCCAACGTGTCCATCAGCAAGCTGTTCCTGGCCGGCATCGCGCCGGGGGTGATGCTGGGCGTGGCGCTGTGGTTCACCTGGTGGTGGCTGGTGCGCCGCGAGAAGGTGGTGCCGCCGCCGCGCCGCAGCCGCGGCGAGGTGTTCACCGCGCTGCGCGAGGCCTCGTGGGCGCTGGTGCTGCCGGTGATCGTGGTGGTGGGGCTGAAGATGGGCGTCTTCACGCCCACCGAGGCGGCCGTGGTGGCGGCGGTGTATGCGCTGGTGGTGGCCACCTGCGTGTACCGCGAGCTGCCGGTGGGCCGGCTGTACGCGGTGTTCGTGGACGCCGCCAAGACCAGCGCGGTGGTGATGTTCCTGGTGGCCGCGGCCATGGTCAGCGCCTGGCTGATCACGGTGGCCGGGCTGCCGGCCCTGGTGGTGGACCTGCTGGCGCCCTTCATGGACAACCAGACGCTGCTGCTCATCGCCATCATGCTGCTGGTGTTCTTCGTGGGCACGGCGATGGACATGACGCCCACCATCCTGATCCTGACGCCGGTGCTGATGCCGGTGGTCAAGCAGGCCGGCATCGACCCGGTGTACTTCGGCGTGCTGTTCATGATCAACAACGCCATCGGCCTGATCACCCCGCCGGTGGGCGCGGTGCTCAACACCGTGGCCGGCGTGGGCAAGGTGAGCATGGACGAGGTCACCCGCGGCGTGCTGCCGTTTCTGACCGCGCAGTTCCTGCTGCTGATGCTGATGGTGCTGTTCCCGCAGCTGGTGACGGTGCCGGCGAGCTGGTTCTATTGAGTTTGATGTGGCCGGAGCCCCCTAGCTCGCGATGCTCGCTTCCCCCCGAGGGGCAGCGGGTTCCTTGGGGCGGCCCGGCGGAACCCTGAGACCACCCAGAGAGGAGACATGTGATGACGACAGGCAAGACCTTGAAATTGACCCTGGCCGCGGCCGCGGTGCTGAGCGGCTTCGGCGCCCAGGCCCAGACCGCCAAGAAGGTGAATTCGAAGAACATCGACCCGTACTACAACGTGTGCCGGGGCACCAGCCCCGAGTGCTACAACGACTGGAAGGCCTTCGAGAACACGCCCAACCGCGTGCTGGTGTATTCGCGCACCGCCGGTCCGCGCCACGCCAACCTGGGCCCGGCACTGCCGGCCGGCCTGAACCCGCCGCTGGCCGATGCCAACGTGATGCAGCGCAGCCTGGTGAGCATGCTCAACGCCGCCGGCATCCAGGTGGACTGGACCGAAGACGTGACGGTGCTGGCCAGCCGCATCAACCAGTACAAGACGGTGATCTTCGCCAGCAGCAACCGCGACACGCTGTGGAACTCGGCCGCCGCCACCAGCAACGATGCTGCCCGCACCGCCCTGCGCAACTACATGCGCCGCGGCGGTGGCTTCGTGGCCATCCACAACGCCTTCGGTGCCGAATACAACTGGCCCTACTACGAAGGCCTGCTGGGCAATGCCAACTTCTACAACCACTCGCCCAACCGCAGCGGCGTGGTCGAACTGATCGGCAACGACCCGTCCACCGCCGGCGTGTCCACCCGCTTTGAATTCATGGACGAGTGGTACAACCTCGCGCCCTTCCCCACCAACGTGAAGTTCCTGGCCAAGGTGGACGTGAGCACGCTCAACCCGCCCGATGCGCCGCCGCACCCCGGCCACCCCGACTTCTTCCCGGTGGCCTGGTGCCAGTACTACGACGGCGGCCGCGCCTGGCTGACCACGCTGGGCCACAACGCCAGCTCCTTCACCGGCAGCGGCCCCGGCGCCGCCCAGTTCCAGAAGATGGTGGTGCAAGGCGTGAAGTCGACCATGGGCCTGACGCCCTTCTGCACCCAGTGAAGGCGGCCGGCACCATGAAGCAGTACCTTGCACTCGGCGCCCTGGCCCTGGGCCTGGCCGCCGCGCTGCCGGCCAGTGCCGCCAGTTTCAGCTTCGGCTTTGACAACGTGCTCAGCCAGGACGCGGTGGACGAAGCGGGCAACACCCAGCTCAGCTTCAACCTGGGCGCGGGATCGTTCATCACCGGCCTGCGGTATGAGTTCGACGTCGAGGCCTACACCGGCAGCTGGCTCAGCGAAATCTCGCTGCGTATCACCGGCCGGTCCGGCGAAGGCTTCGACTTTCTGCCCGCGCCCGACATCGAGAACGAAGGCCGCTACGGCGCCAGCGGCAGCCTCGACCTGCTGAACCAGGGCCTGGGCTTTCGGCTGGGCAGCGATGGCCAGCTGAGGCTGCAGTTCTATGACGACGTCAACGACCTGGCCGGTGCCGACGGCATCTGGCACAGCGGCAAGCTGACCTTCGACTACGTGGCCGCGCCGGTGCCGGAGCCGGCCACCTGGGCCACGCTGGCCGCCGGCCTGGCCGCACTGGGCCTGACCGCGGCGCGCCGCCGCCGGGCCGACACGCCGGGCTGACCCCGCCGACCGGCTGACCCTAGGGGCCGCTCGCGGCCCCGCCCCGATGGCTTGCCTGATCCACAGGCCTGGCAGCGGGCGCGAGCCCATCTCGCGCCACCGCTGGGCCTGCCCACGACTGAACGGCCGCCAGAGCCGCTTCACATCGCATCGACCCGCCCACCAGGAGTACCCCGATGACCTTCAATCCCACCCTGCGGCTGCTGATCGGCGCCGGCCTGCTGGCCGCGGCCCAGCTGGCCTCGGCCGCCGACAACTGCTGCCTGCCCACCACCACCGACTTCCCGAAGGTCGGCGGCAACCTGGGCAACCAGAACTATTCGTCGCTGGCCAAGATCAACAAGGCCAACATCCGCCAGCTGGGCGCCGCCTGGATGACCAGCCTTGAAGGCGGCGCCAAGGCCGGCAATGCGCAAAGCACCGCGGTGGCCGTCAATGGCGTGCTGTTCATCGAAACCGCGCAAGGCCGCGTGCATGCGGTGGACGGCAAGACCGGCGTGGTGAAGTGGAGCTACAACCCCGGCCGCGGCGGCCAGACGCGCCGTGGCGTGGCCGTGGGCGACGGCAAGGTGTACACGCTGACCACCGGCAACTACGTCATCGCGCTCGACCAGAACACCGGCCAGGTGGTGTGGGAGCGCCAGCATGAAGGCTACGGCAACATCGCCAAGGTGGCCGTGGTGTACCACGACGGCATGATCTACGTGGGCACCAACGACGGCCCGCGCGGCGCCGGCCTGGCGCTCAACGCCAAGAACGGCGACCTGGTGTGGCACTTCTTCGGCGCGGCTGCGCCGGGCACCATCGGCGGCGACACCTGGGAAGGCAACAGCTACCTCGAAGGCGGCGCCACGCCCTGGATCCACCCGGCCATCGACCCCGAGCTGAACACCGTCTACTGGACCTTCGGCAACGCACGGGCCGGCTCGTCGCAAAACGGTTCGACCCGCGGCGGCCAGAACCTGTTCGCCAACTCCATCGTGGCGATGGATGCCAAGACCGGTGCCTACAAATGGCACTTCCAGTCCATCCACCACGACATCTGGGACATGGACAACGTGATGGCGCCGGTGCTGGCCGACATCCGCGTGGCCGGCCAGAACAAGAAGGCCGTGGTGTACGGCAGCAAGACCGGCATGTACTACATCCTGGACCGCAGCAACGGCCAGCCGCTGCTGGGCATCGACGAGAAGCCGGTGCCGGTGGACCCGCGCCAGAAGAGCTGGCCCACGCAGCCGTGGCCGCGCGGCGGCAGCTTCATCCCCACCTGCCCCACCAACGAAGGCCCGGCCCGTGCGGTGCCCAACTTCAAGACGGGCTGCCTGTACGCGGCGCACTGGGACGAACCCATCCTCTCCTTCCCCGGCCAGGGCGGCGGGGCCGACTGGAACCACCAGTCCTTCAGCCACACCACCAAGTGGATGTACACCGGCGTGGGCTACGTGGGCTCGGCCCACTCGCTGACCGAAGCCAGCAACGGCCTGCGGCCGCTGGGCACCGGCATGTCGGGCGGCATCGTGGTGGTGGACCCCGCCACCAACCAGGTGGTGTGGAAAAAGGACCTGCCCTGGTCGGTCGCGCACGGCAACGGCATCCTGACCACCGCCAGCAACCTGCTGTTCATCGGCCAGCCCGACGGCAACCTGCTGGGCCTGGACGCGCTGAACGGCCGTGAGCTGTGGCGCTTCCAGACCGGTGCCAGCATCAACGCCAGCCCCATCACCTACGAGATCGACGGCGAGCAGTACATGGCGGTGTTCGCCGGTGGCTCGGGCCTGCCCTTCAGCGACGCGCCGCGCGGCGACTACCTGTGGGCCTTCAAGGTCGGCGGCAAGGTGCCGCCGCTGCCGGCGCCCACGCCGCCTTCCACCCGCCGCCAGATCACCGCCGCGCCGGTGGAAGGCTCGGTGGTCAACAACACGGTGGTGCTCAACCGCAGCTACAGCAACGGCGTGGTCGGCTCGGTGGAGCTGGACACCACCAACGCGATGGCGCCGCAGCACCTGCGGGTGCCGCAGGGCACCACCGTCACCTTCCTGAACCCGGCCACCAACACCAAGAACCACTGCGCCACGCAGTTCTTCGAAGGGTTGTTCAACGCCGGCCCGCTGGCCCCGGGCCAGTCGTTCTCGTACACCTTCAACCAGAAGGGCGAGTACTTCTACAACGACTGCACCAGCCCGCGCGCCACCGGCAAGGTCGTCGTCTATTAACGCCAGGAGGATCCTCATGAAGCTCAACATGCTGGGCGCGGCCATCGCGCTCGCCCTCGGCTCGACCGGCGCGCTGGCGCAGGTCGGCGCCTCGTTCCAGATCACCTCGTTCTCGCACGTCGTCTCGGGGGGCACGCTCACCTGGCTGGGCGGCTACCAGGACCTGTACGTCGAATCGCGCGAGGCCGGCGGCCTCGGCGGCAACCAGATCGACGGCCTGACCGGCGACCGCAGCGACGCCAGCTTGTCTACACAAGTGGCGCATGCCGGCGCGCAGGTGTCGGCCACCACCGCTGGCCTGCTGCAGGGCGCGGCCAGCGCCACCCCCTTTTTCGTGGATGGCACGGCGCAGCCGCACGTGGGCCTGGCCAATGCGCTGCAGCTGGGTGAGTTCTCGCTGTCCCAGGCGGGCAGCGTGACCTTCACCGTCAACTACACACTGACGGCCAACGCCCCGGCCGGCGACCCGCTGACCACCTACGCCTTCTCGCAGCTGGTGTTCGATGCCGGCAACTACAACGACAACACCACCGGCAGCTTCACCGACAAGGTGTTCACCGCCGAAGGCAGCAGCGGCACCCGCAGCGGCAGCTTCACCTACACCGTGAACCTGGCCGGCGCGGGCGACGTGGGCTACTACAACTTCACCGCCAATGCCTACGGCACGGCCATCGCCGCGGCGGTGCCCGAGCCGGGCGAATGGGCGCTGATGCTGGCCGGCCTGGGCTTGCTGGGCGGCTGGCGGCTGCGCCAGCAGCGCCGTGCAAAGGGGGTGGCGGCATGAGTCGGCGCTCGATGACGATCGCCCGCCTGGCGGGCCTCTCCACCGCCCTGGCCGGCGCCCTGCTGGCCGCGCCGGCCGCCCAAGCGCTGGACATCGGCGGCCTGCAGCTCGATGAAGCCGGCTTTGCCGACACGCTGATCTCGTCCACCGGGGTGTTCACCACCTCGGGTGGCTCGGTGGCTGAGGCACTCACCGACAACAGCCTGTCCACCTGGGCGATGTCGATGACGCCGGGCGCCCAGGTGGTGCTGGGTTTCACCGACCGGCTGGTGGTCAACGGCAGCGGCAACGACCTGGCGCTGTTCGAGCGCGGTCATGAGGCCTACGAGTATTCGCAGGAGGGCTTCGACAGCTTCCGCATCACCATCAACGGCATCACCCGCCAGTACTTCACCACCGAAACCACCACCATCGTCGACGACTACAACGTCAACATGACCATGCTGGACCTGGACTTCTTCGGCATCGCGCCAGGGGCGACGATCTCGCAGATCCAGATCGGCATGGACTTCGACACCCGCGGCTCACGGCCGCAGCTGCAGCTGGTAGCCGGCATCCACACCATCCCGGCGGTGCCGGAGCCCGGCACGGTGGCCCTGTCGCTGGCGGGCCTGGCGATGCTGGGGCTGGTGGCCCGCCGCCGCAGCCGCGCCGCCACGGGGGCGGTGGCGCGATGAGCCGCCGGGCCCGCCTGCTGGCCGCCGGCATGGTGCTGGCCGCGGCCGCCACCCTGCTGGGCCGGCCGCTGGGGGCCCAGCCCGCTCCAGGCGGCACCGCCCCGGCGGCGCCGGCCGCCTTCGGCAGCGCGTTGCTGTTCGCGATGAACGACGGCCGCAGCGGCCTGGAGCTGTGGCGGGCCGAGGCCGGTGGCACGCCACCGAAGCGGCTGGTGGACATACGCCCCGGGCCGCAGAGCAGCTACCCGAGCGGCTTCACCCGCCTGGGTGAGCCCGGTGCCGGCGGCGCGCTGTTCTTCACCGCCAACGACGGCCGCAGCGGGCTGGAGCTGTGGCGCACCGATGGCACCGAGGCCGACACCCGGCAGGTAGCGGACATCCAGCCCGGTGCCGGTGACGGCTTGCCCAACCACCTGGCGGTGCTGGGTGGGCAACTGCTGTTTTCGGCCGACGACGGCCGCCACGGCTTCGAGCTGTGGGCCAGCCGCGGCGAAGCGGCCAGCACGCGGCTGCTGGTCGACCTGAACCCCGGCCCCGGCGGCTCGTCGCCACGGCAGTTCACCGCCGTGGGCGACCAGCTCTACTTCGTGGCCGACGATGGCAGCCATGGCGCGGAGCTGTGGGTGACCGACGGCACCCGCGAAGGCACGCGGCTGGTCAAGGACATCCGCCCCGGCAGCGCCGCTTCGCAGCCGCAGCAGCTGGTGGTGCTGGAGGGCCGGCTCTTCTTCGTGGCCGACGACGGTCGCCATGGCGCCGAGCTGTGGACCAGCGACGGCACTGCCGCCGGCACCCGCCTGGTGGCCGACCTGCGCCCCGGCGAGCCCGGCGCCCAGCCGCGCTACCTCACGGCCTGGCGGGGCGCGCTGTACTTCGCCGCCGACGACGGACGCCACGGCACCGAGCTGTGGCGCAGCGACGGCGAAGGCCGGCAGCTGCAGCTGGTGGCCGACATCGCGCCCGGGCCGGGGCATGCGGTGCCCAGCTTCCTGACGCCTGCCGGCGAGCTGCTGTACTTCAGCGCCAACGACGGCGTGCATGGCGCCGAGCTGTGGGCCACCGACGGCCGGCGCGAAGGCACACGGCTGGTGGCCGACCTGGTGCCAGGCCCCGGCCCTTCGGCGCCCAACCGGCTGTGGGCGCATGGTGGGCGGCTGCTGTTCGCGGCGCTGCATCCGCAGCAGGGCTATGAGCTGCACACCAGCGACGGCACGGCCGCCGGCACCCGCCTGCTGGCCGACCTGAACACCGGGTCCGGCAGCAGCTACCCGCACGACTTCACGCGGGTGGGCGACACGGTGTTCTTCGTGGCCGATGGCGCCGACGGACTGACCGGGCTGTGGACGCTGGGGCCCGACGGGCGCATCACCGCCCTGCCCTGACCCCCAACTGCGGCAAAAGACAGCGGCAAAGGCCAGCGCCGGCCACCACAGGCGGCGCTGGGCGACCTGATCTGTCGGCGATCGCTGACACGGGCTACACCCGGCCATGGATAGATTTCGTTGCGAACGACCTTCGCAAAGGAATGCCCTTGGCCAGCACATCCCGCCCCACCCCGAAGCACCCGCCGGTCGCGCTGGACACCGAAGGCTTCGGCTCGGGCCCGGCAGGGCGCGACATCTTTTTCGCCGCAGTGGAAACCACGCGCATGCCGATGGTCATCACCGACCCGCGGCTGCCCGACAACCCCATCGTCTTCGCGAACAACGCCTTCCTGGAGATGACGGGCTACTCCCAGGACGAGATCCTGGGCCACAACTGCCGCTTCCTGCAGGGCCCCGACACCGACCCGCATGCGGTGGCCGAGGTGCGCCGCCACATCGCCGCCGAGCGCGAGTACGCCACCGAGCTGCTGAACTACCGCAAGGACGGCAGCAGCTTCTGGAACGCGCTGTTCGTCACGCCGCTGCGCAACCATGCGGGCGAGCTGATCTATTTCTTCTCGTCGCAGCTGGACGTCAGCCGCCGCAAGGACGCGGAATCGGCCCTGGGCCAGGCGCAGAAGATGGAGGCGCTGGGCCAGCTCACCGGCGGCATCGCGCACGATTTCAACAACCTGCTGCAGCTGATCCTGGGCAACCTGGACGTGATGACCCGCCGCTTCAAGACCGGCGGCGTGACGGACGCGGGGCTGACCAAGGCGCTGTCCAACGCCCGCGAGGCCACCCGCAAGTCGGCGATGCTGACGCAACAGCTGCTGGCCTTTGCGCGCAAGCAGCAGCTGCGCGGCCGGGTGATCAACCTCAACGACCTGACGCTGAGCACCACCGACCTGGCCAAGCGCACGCTGGGCGACGGCATCACGCTCAAGACCGAGCTGGAACCGCAGCTGTGGAACTGCCGCATCGACCCCACCCAGGCCGAGGTGGCGCTGCTGAACCTGCTGCTCAATGCACGTGACGCGATGCCCGGCGGCGGGCTGCTGACCATCCGCACCGAGAACGTGGAAGTCTCGGCCGACGATGCCCATGCCCATGGCGTGCCCTCGCTGGGGCGCTTCGTGCGCATCGCGGTCACCGACAACGGCAGCGGCATCGCGCCCGAGCTGCTGCCGCGGGTGATGGACCCGTTCTTCACCACCAAGGACGAAGGCCACGGCACCGGCCTGGGCCTGTCCATGGTGTACGGCTTTGCCAAGCAGAGCGGCGGCGCCGCCAACATCTACTCCGAGGTGGGTGCCGGCACCACGGTGCGGCTGTACTTCCCGGCCACGTCCGACTTCGTCAGCAAGCCGGTGACCACCACCACCGGCCGCGCCGCGCAGGGCGACGAGCGGGTGCTGGTGGTGGACGACCGCCGCGAGATCGCCGAGATGGCCGCGATGATGCTGCGCGAGGCCGGCTACACCGCGATGGAGTGCGGCTCGGCCCGCGAAGCGCTGGACCTGCTGGACACCGACGGCCCCTTCGACCTGCTGCTGACCGACCTGATCATGCCCGGCGGCATGAACGGCGTGATGCTGGCCCGCGAAGCGCAGGCGCGCCGGCCCGACCTCAAGGTGCTGCTGATGACGGGCTTTGCCGACTCCACCCCCGACCGCTGGGGCGGCACCCACTACGACATGATCTTCAAGCCCTATTCGCAGAGCGACTTGACGCGCAAGGTGCGCACCACGCTGGACGGCAGCGGCGGCACCAGCTGAACACCTCGCCCGCCGAGCGCGGGCGTCCTACCGCCGGTGCCGGAGCTGTCCCACACCGCCGGCGGCAAGCCCCGAGAACAATCCTTTCACCGGCTTCCACCACCTACCAAGAGGAGATCACCATGGTTCGCATCGCACTTGTTTCCGCCGCCCTGATCGGCACCCTGGGCCTGGCCGCCTGCGACGTGCAGAAGACCCAGGAAGGCGACGTCACGCTGCCCAAGTACAGCGTGGAAAAGGAGCGCGAAGGCAACGTGACGCTGCCCAAGTACGACGTGAAGACGCCCGACGTCAACGTGACCACGGAGCAGAAGACGGTGGAAGTGCCCACCATCAAGAAGGAAGAGCGCACGATCGAAGTGCCCAAGGTGGAAGTGACCCCGGCCCAGAACAAGTAAGCCCGGGCCCGTACGTAACACCCGCGGATCGCGGCGCGGAGGCGACTCTTAGAATCGCAGCCCCATGCATCCGCGGCTCATCGCCTTCCTCGTTGCGCTGGTGCTGCTGTGCACCGGCGCAGCTGCGCATGTGGAGCCGCTGCCCCTGCTGGGCGCTGCCGACGCGCTGGAGCTGGCCTGCGGCCTGAGCCTGGCTGCCGCGGATGAGGCGCCGATCGGCGCCGACGGCGGCGGCCTGCCGCACAGCGGCCTGGACGGCCTGGGCGATGCACCCGGCGTGCTGCCCGCCGCGGCCCCCACCTGGCCCAGCCGGCCCGCCGCCACCGTGTGGCGGCGCGGCCGCGCCGCCGCCATACCGCTGCCGCCCTACCTGGACGGCCTGCAACGACCGCCCTGCCTCGCCGCCTGATGCCGGGCGGCGGCCGCCTCTCCGGTGCTGCCCGTCTTGCGGTTGCCACGTGCAGCCGGCAAGCTGTCTCGCGCTGTACCCCTTTTCATCACAACAAACCATGCGCACCTGCGGCCCCGCCGCAGCGTGGCGCCACTGCACACCATGGACTTCCTTCTCGACCCCAACATCTGGATCGCCTTCGCGATGCTCACCGCGCTGGAGATCGTGCTCGGCGTGGACAACATCATCTTCATCTCCATCCTGGTCGGCCGCCTGCCGCCCGAGATCCGGGACAAGGCGCGCCGCCTGGGCCTGGGCTTCGCGATGGTGTCGCGGCTGGCGCTGCTGTTCTCGCTGAGCTGGGTGATGGGCCTGACCAAGGACCTGTTCACCGTGATGGGCCAGGGCATCAGCGGGCGCGACCTGGTGCTGCTGCTGGGCGGCCTGTTCCTGCTGTACAAGGCCTCGCACGAGATCTTCGTGGAGGTGGAAGCGCGCGAGCTGGACGGCCCGCCCGACGCCACCGCCACGCCTGAGCAGATGAAGGCCGCCGGCGCCCGCGCCTTCTGGGCCACCATCGGCCAGATCGCCATCATCGACATCGTGTTCTCGCTCGACTCGGTCATCACCGCCGTCGGCATGGTGGACGAGCTGCCGGTGATGGTGGCCGCCGTGATCGCCGCCGTGGGCGTGATGCTGTTCGCCGCCAAGACCATCGGCGACTTCGTCGACAACCATCCGTCGGTCAAGGTGCTGGCCCTGGCCTTCCTGGTGATGGTGGGCATGGCGCTGACGGCCGAAGCCTTCGACGTGCACGTGCCCAAGGGCTACATCTACGCCGCCATGGCCTTCTCGCTGGCGGTGGAAGCGCTGAACATCCGCTCGCGCGGCAAGCGCGCGGCGCTGAAGGCCAGCGGCGCCGAGTAAGTTCCATTCACTTCATTGACCGACAATATATCGGGAGATATATTGTCGGTCATGGACCCCTCCTCGCTCGATCCCCAGGCGCTGCGGCAGGCCGCCGGCGAGGCGGTGGCCGCGCTCAAGCTGCTGGCCAACGAAGAGCGACTGCTGCTGCTGTGTCAGCTGTCGCGGGGCGAGCAATGCGTGGGCGACCTGGAAGCGGCGCTGGGCATCCGCCAGCCCACGCTGTCGCAGCAGCTGGGCGTGCTGCGCACCGAAGGCGTGGTCAACACCCGCCGCCAGGGCAAGCAGATCTTCTACAGCGTGGCCGACGAGCGGCTGCTGGGCATCCTGTCGGTGCTGGCGGCCCTCTACTGCCCGCAGCCCTGACATCCACCCCGGAGGTCCCATGCAGCCGTTCCACATCGACTGGCCTGCTTTCACCCCGATCAGCGCGCTGCTGGGCGGCCTGCTGATCGGCCTGGCGGCCGCCTCGTTCGTGCTGCTCAATGGCCGCATCGCCGGCATCAGCGGCGTGCTGGGCGGGCTGCTGCGGCCACGCGCGGGCGACATCGGCTGGCGCGCGGCCTTCGTCGCGGGGCTGCTGCTGGCACCGCTGCTGTACTGGCTGCTGCTGGGCCCGCTGCCCGTGCCGCACATCGAAGCGGGCACCGGCACGCTGGTGGCCGCCGGGCTGCTGGTGGGCGTGGGCACACGCTACGGCAGCGGCTGCACCAGCGGGCATGGGGTGTGCGGCCTGTCCCGGCTGTCACCGCGGTCACTGGCCGCCACGCTGGCCTTCATGAGCGCCGGCTTTGCCACCGTCTTCGTGCTGCGGCACCTGTTGGGCTGAAGGAGCGCTGCCATGCTGTTCATCCTCGCTTCGCTGGCCGCCGGCCTGGTGTTCGGCCTCGGCCTCATCGTCTCGGGCATGTCCGATCCGGCCAAGGTGCTGGGCTTCCTCGACCTGGCCGGCGCCTGGGACCCCTCCCTGGCGTTGGTGATGGGCGGTGCCATCGCGGTGGGTCTGCCGGCCTTTGCCTGGGCCGCGCGGCGCAAGACCTCGCTGCTGGGCGCCCCCATGCAGCTGCCGGCGGCCCGCCAGGTGGACCGCCGCCTGCTGGGCGGTAGCCTGCTGTTCGGCATTGGCTGGGGCGTCGCGGGCTTCTGCCCCGGTCCGGCGCTGGTGGCCATGGGCATGGGCGAGGCCGGCGCGGTGGTGTTCGTGCTGGCCATGCTGGCGGGCATGGCGCTTTTTGAGGGGCTGGAGCGCCGGCGCTCGGCCGCTTGACCGCCCACGCAGGGGCCGTGTGGGCCGCGGCGCCGCGCTTGCCTACCATCGGCCCATGCAGTGCCCCCACCGTGAGGCAGCCGGCGCCGGTGCACGTGGGCCAGGCCGAGCGGCTGCGCGCCTGGGTGGGCGCGGCCGTCGGCATCCTGTTCACCGGGCTGCTGAGCCGCTGGCCGCACCCGCCGGGTGGGGCCACGGCGCTGTTCGTGGTGCTGGCGCAGGTGGGCAGCCTGCGCTTTGCGCTGTTTCCGATGCTGGTGAACTCGGCGCTGCTGGTGGTCGCGGGCATGGCCTACAACCACCTCACCGGCCGCCGCTATCCGCATGGCCGGCCGCTGCCCGCGCCCGCACCGGCGGCCGCCGGCAGCCGCTTCACCGAAGCCGACCTCGATGCGGCAATGGCCCACTACGGCCAGGTGCTGGACGTCAGCCGCGACGACCTGCAAAGCCTGCTGCGCCATGCCGAGCTGGCCGCCTACCGGCGCAACCTGGGCGAGCTGCGCTGCGCCGACATCATGTCGGCCGAGCCGCTGGCGGTGAGCTTCGGCACCCCGCTGGATGAGGCCTGGCAGCTGATGCAGCGCCGCCGCATCAAGGCGCTGCCGGTGACCGACCGCGCACGGCGGGTGGTGGGCATCGTGACGATGGCCGACTTCATGCGCGAGGCCGACCTGGCCCGCCATCAAGGCCTGGGCGACCGGCTGCGCGCGCTGGTGCGGCGCAGCGGCCTCAGCCACAGCAGCAAGCCCGAAGCGGTGGGCCAGATCATGACGCGGCAGGTGCGGGTGGCCAGCGCGCAGCGCCCGGTGATCGAGCTGGTGCCGCTGTTCTCCGAAGGCGGCCACCACCACATCCCCATCATCGACGAGGACAAGCGGCTGGTGGGCATCATCACCCAGTCGGACCTGGTGCGGGCGCTGTACCGCGCGGTGCGCCTGCAGGCCGCCTGAGCCGGCCGCTCAGCGGTAGGCCTCGACCACGCGGCGACCGACGCCGGCGATCGCCGCATCCCGCCGTGGCGGCTCTGCCGTGCATTCGGTGAGGTAGGCGCACACCACCAGCGGCGCCGCGTTGGGCGGCCAGAACACCGCCACGTCGTTGCTGGTGCCGCGGGCGCCGGTGCCGGTCTTGTCGCCGGCCTGCCAGCCGGCGGGCACCGAGGCCCGCAGCCGCTTGAAGCCGGTGGAAGTGGCCTGCAGCCAACGCACCAGCTGGCCCTGGCCGGCGGGCGACAAGGCATCGCCCAGCACCGCCCTCTGCAGTGCACCGGCCATCGCGCGCGGCGTCGTGGTGTCGCGCGGGTCGCCGGGTGTGGCCTCGTTCAACGTGGGTTCGGTGCGGTCGAGCCGCGTCTGGTGGTCACCCAGCGTGCGCACGAAGGTGGTGAGACCGGCCGGCCCGCCCAGCGTCTGCAGGATAAGGTTGGCCGCCGCGTTGTCGCTGACGGTGACGGTGGCCTCGCACAGCTCGGCCAGCGTCATGCCGCTGCCGTCGGCATGCAGGCGCGTGACCGGCGAATGCTCGATCAGCACCTCGTGGCCGTAGACGATGCGGCGGTCCAGCCGCTCCTGCCCGGCATCCACCCGCTGCAGCACATGGGCCGCCAGCAGCCACTTGAAGGTGCTGCACATCGGAAAGCGCTCGTCCAGCCGCTGGCCGCTGAGCTGGCCCGTGCCGGTGTCCAGCACCGCCACGCCCAGCCGGCCGCCGACGCCGGCTTCCAGCAGCGCCCACGCGGCTTCGTCCTCGCTGCCCCAAGTTTTCTGGGCGGCACGTGCCGGCCCGCCCAGCGCGGCCAGGGCCAGCCCAGCCAGCCCCAGCCCGGCGGCAAAGTGTCTTCGGTGCATCCATCTTCTCCTTGTGCTTGTGGAAGGCAGGCCTGCACCATAGCGGCGCCCGGGGCGCAGCACCAACGCGGATTCGGTGCCCGAGACCGCAGAAAATCTGGGGCATGCAGTTGCCCCTCAATGCCTTGCGCGCCTTCGAAGCGGCGGCGCGCCACCTCAGCTTCACGAAGGCCGCCCTTGAATTGCGCGTGACGCAGAACGCCGTGGCCGCGCAGGTGAAGAAACTGGAGCAGCGCGTAGGCGTGCCGCTGTTCCGTCGCCTGCCGCGCGGCCTGGCGCTCACCGACGAAGGCCATGCCCTGCTGCCGATGCTCAGCGAGACCTTTGAGCGCCTGGGCGCAGTGCTCGGCCAGCTGCGCGAAGGCCGCCCGCGCGAGGTGCTCACCGTCGCTGCCGTGGGCACCTATGCGGTGGGCTGGCTGCTGCCCCGGCTGCCAGCCTTCGAGCGGGCCCATCCTTTCATCGACCTGCGGCTGCTGACGCACAACAACCGCGTGGACCTGTCCGGCGAAGGCCTGCACTACGCCATCCGCTTTGGCGACGGCCGCTGGCACGGCACCGAGGCGGATGCGCTGATGGACACGCCGCTCTCGCCGGTGTGCAGCCCGGCCATCGCCGGGCGGCTGCAGGCTCCGGCCGACCTGGCCCGCGAGCCGCTGCTGCGCTCGTACCGGCCCGACGAATGGCCGCGCTGGTTCGAAGCCGCTCAGCTGCCGCCACCGCGGCTGCGTGGCCCGGTGTTCGACTCTTCGGTGACCATGGCCGCGGCGGCCGAACAAGGCGCCGGGGTGGCGCTGCTGCCGCCCGCGATGTTTGCCGAGGCCTTGCGCGATGAGCGGCTGGTGCAGCCCTTTGCACTGCACATCACGCTGGGCGGCTACTGGCTCACGCGGCTGCGGTCGCGGCCGCCGACGCCGGCGATGACCAGCTTCCGCCACTGGCTGCTGGCCGAGCACGGTGCTGACGCGACGCCTGGCGCAGAGCGTCGGAGAGCACCTACAGCGCAAGAAGCCGGCGCCCCGTAGCGGGCGGCGCGGCCGGCCGGGATGATGCGTGCACCATGGGCAGCGACTCGGCCACCATCTCCACCCCCCACGATGCGCCGGCAAGCGCGGACGCAGGCCCGCGTGCCGGCGGCGTATCGGGCTTCTGGGCCCGCTACAAACGCTGGGTGGTGCCGGCCTTTGCGCTGCTGGTGCTGGCGATGCTGCTGTCGCACGCGCACAAGATCGACTGGGCCGGCGCCTGGGAGGCGCTGAAGCAGTACAAGCTCTCGTTGCTGGCCGGTGTGCTGGGGCTGGCACTGGCCAGCCACGCGCTGTATGGCTGCTTCGACCTGCTGGGCCGGCACCATACCCGCCACAAGCTGGGCCGCGTGCGCACCTGGGCCATCGCGGTGGCCAGCTATGCCTTCAACCTGAACCTGGGTTCCCTGGTGGGCGGCGTGGCGCTGCGGGCGCGGCTGTATGCCAAGGCGGGCCTGGACGAAGCGACGGTGGCGCAGGTGGTGGGTGTGAGCCTGGCCACCAACTGGCTGGGCTACGGCCTGCTGGCCGGCACGCTGTTCGCGTCGGGCATGATCGCGCCCCCCGAACAGGCCCACATGACGGCCACCACCTTCCGCTGGATGGGCGTGGGCATGGTGGCGCTGGCGGGTGCCTACGTGGCCTGGTGCTTCGCTTCCAAGGGCCGCACCTGGCAGTTCCGCGGCCGCAAGGTGCGGCTGCCTTCGGGGCCGCTGGCGCTGATCCAGGTGACCATCTCGGCCTGCAACTGGGCGCTGATGGGCGGCGCGATGTACCTGCTGCTCGGCGGCCAGGTGAGCTACGGCATGACGCTGGGCGTGCTGATGGCCGCCGCGGTGGTGGGCGTGGTCACCCCCATCCCGGCCGGGCTGGGCGTGCTGGAAGCGGTGTACCTGGCCTTGCTGTCAGGCACGGTGCCGCAGGGCAAGCTGATGGGCGCGGTGCTGGCCTACCGCGCGCTGTACTACCTGCTGCCGCTGGCCACGGGCATCGTCATCTACCTGGCGCTGGAGCGGTATGCGGTGACGCATCCCGCGCAAGAGGGCCAGGCAGCGTAATGAGGCATGCGGGGCCACATGTCGTTCAAGACAAGTGGCGCGCATCGTGTTCACCTAGGGCCCACGCGGCATCGATGGTGGTCCTGGGGGTGCAGTTGAAGGTGGACACCGGGATGGGGCGGCTGGGCTGCCAGTAGCTGCGACCGTGCCAACGGAAGGTCGTAGGTCAAGACGGATAGTGACGAGTGAGCAGCACCAGCGTGCTCTGCCGTTCAGCCACTCACTGCGGCGGAATGGGCGCGTTGTCGATGTAGCTGCCGTCCACGGCCACCGCGCCCTGCCATCGCCTCAAGGGCATGAAGGGGGCGGCGGAGCCCGCGACGTAGAGCAAGCTCTGCGCATCCTCGAAGTTCGCGCAGTCCTGCAAATCGAAGAAGCCTGGTCTCAACCATCGCGGCAAACGCGGATGGATGCTGTGCGCCAGATGCTTGTCTGCCAGGTAGGCCAATGTCGCAGCCATCACCGACCTCTTGACCCCCAGCCAGCGGGAGGGATGTGTGATGGCGACACGAAGCCTCGTGCGTGAAGCACGCAACGCTTCGAAGGTGTCGGCATTGGCGCTTGCCAAAGCCAAACCGACGAGCGGCGTGTTTGCCGCAGCCAGCGGCGTCGTCAAGGCTGCTCTGTCGGCACCAGAATCCGTCCGAGACGGCGCACAGCGCAAGCAGCCACAGCCGAAGCCGAAATCGCCGGCCCGCGCCAAGTAACGCAGCCGACGTGCGCGATGAACTTACAAAACGTGTCGCCTAGGTTTACAACTTGTTTTACGATGAGCGCATGAATGCCCGCCTTGCAGAACTGACGTCCACCATCACGCAAGACGTGCTCGCGCATCCGCGCGACTTGAGCCGCGTGCTGCAAGAGCGGCACCAAGTGTCTCGGGCTACCGCGGCGAAGTACATCAAGGAGCTGGAAGCTGCGGGTTGGATTGCCCGCAGCGGACCGGCCACACACCCGGTCTTCACGCCCGGCTACAAGCGCCGGGTTCACCGCTGGTACGTGCTGCAGAACTTGGACGAACAGACGCCGTGGGAACGGGACTTCGACCCTTTCTTCCAGCTCAAGCCCAATGTGCGTGGCATTGCGCATCATGGCTTCACGGAGATGCTCAACAATGCCATCGATCACTCGGAAGGCACCAACGTGCTGTGCAGCATGACCTTGTCCGACAGCAGGCTGGACATCGCGATCGCTGATGATGGCCTGGGCATCTTTCGCAAGATCGCGCGTGCGCTGGACTTGCCTGACGAGCGGCAGGCGCTGCTCGAACTGTCGAAAGGCAAGTTCACCACCGATCCCACCCGGCACTCCGGCGAGGGCGTGTTCTTCACCTCACGCATGTTCGACCAGTTCCTGATCGAAGCCAACGACCTGCGCTACGCGCACCTGAGTGCGGACCTGCAGGACAGGCTCGATGAGGTGGCCGATGCCACGGACGGCACCATCGTCCTCATGAGCATCGCGGCGGACAGCACGCGCACGACGAGGGAAATCTTCGACCAGTACACCAGTGGCCCGGACGACTTCACGTTCGACAAGACCGTGGTGCCGATGCGGCTCGCCAAGTACGGCACCGAACAATTGGTCTCCCGCTCGCAAGCCAAGCGACTGATCGCACGCTTCGATCGCTTCAAAATCGTCGTGCTCGATTTCGAGGGCGTGGACAGCATCGGCCAGGGTTTCGCCGATGAGCTGTTCCGTGTTTACGCGCGTGCGCACCCCGATATCCGGCTGGAAACCGTCAACGCCGTTGAAGATGTCCTGCGCATGGTGCGCCGCGTCACCGCGGCGGGCTGAGGCCGGTTCAGGCCAGCAAGGCCTTGACCAGATCGGTCTGCCGATCCGGCACCGCGCCGTCCAGGCGCAGGCTGTTCTCGATGCGCTGCAGGTGGCCGGTCATCTGCGCCACCGCGGCTTCGGCGTCGCCCTGGCGGCACAGGCGCAAGAAGTCGGCATGCTCGTCGGACGAGCAGTGCGGGTCGTTGTCGGAGTGGTAGAGCATCGCGATCAGCGAGCTGCGGGCCACCAGCTCGCGCACCAGCTCGGTCAGCACCTGGTGGCCGGTGCATTCGGCCAGCGCCACGTGGAAATCGCCCAGCAGCTTTTCGCGCACGGTGCCGTTGGTGGCCACCTGGCGCAAGGTGTTGCGCTCGGTGCGGATGTGCTGCTCCAGCGCCTGGTAGTGGCTGCGCTTGGCGTTGGCCACGAACAGGCGCACCACCTCAGCTTCCAGGATGCGGCGCACGCCGAACACCTCGCGCGCTTCCTGCACGCTGGGGCGGCTGACGAAGGCACCCTTGTCCGGGATGATCTCGATCAGCTTGTCCTTGCTGAGCGTGAGCAGCGCCGCGCGCACCTTGGTGCGGCTGACCGCGTACACACGGCCCAGCGCCTCTTCACGCAGCCAGGTGCCGGGCGGCAGGCGCTTTTCCACGATGGCCTGCGCCAGGTCCTGCGCGATGCTTTCCACCGTGGCCTGCGGGCTGGCCGCGGCGGCGGTGTCGGCGCTGGGGTCGGCCGCCAGGGGGGTGGCAGGTTCGGCAGTCTTGCGGGCACGGGGCATGGCCACGATTGTGGCCCAGCGCTGCGCCCTCAAACCCGCTAACCGCATGCCGCGTGCCTCGTCCCGGGCCCAGCGCCGGGCCGCTCCCAAGCGGGCCCGGACCCTCTCGGAGGGTGGCTTCACGGTTCCGTGAAGCCGGGTGCCCCCATTCAACCGCGGATGGCAAAGCCCTGCAGCGCGCCGCTGTAGGCCTTGGGCAGCGGCCGCGCCAGCTCGCCGCGCTTGCTGGTGCGCAGCCGCAGGTTCACCATCGATTCCACCAGCTGCGTCGCGGCCGCCACGCCGTCGATCACCGGCACGCCCAGCACGTCGGCCACGTGCTCGCACAGGTCGGCCATGCCGGCGCAGCCCAGCACGATGACGTCGGAGCCGTCTTCGTCCAGCGCGCGCCGGCACTCGGCCACGATGCGCTCACGCGCGCCGCTGCGCGGGTCTTCCAGCTCCAGCACCGGCAGCTCGCAGGCGCGCACGTTGGCGCAGAAGCGCGCCATGCCGTAAGCCTCGGCCAGGTGGCGGGCCTGGCCGATGGTGCGGCCCAGCGTCGTCACCACCGAGAAGCTGCTGCCCAGCATGCTGGCCAGGTGCATGGCCGCCTCGGCGATGCCCAGCACCGGGCCGGCGGCCAGTTCACGGGCCGCCAGCAGGCCGGGGTCGCCGAAACAGGCGATCACGTAGCCGTCGATACCGTCACGCTCGCCGGCCGCGATTTCCTGCAGCAGGCCGGGCACGGCCAGCGCCTCGTCGTAATGGCTCTCGATGGAGGCCGGCCCCATCGCGGGGCTGACCGCCACGATCTCGGTGCCGGGCCGCGCCACCGCGCGGGCGCAGGCACCGATCTTGTCGGTCATGCTCTGCGTGGTGTTGGGGTTGATGATCTTGATGCGCACGGCGAGGCTCTCTCTTCTGTCTCTTCGGTTCAGGGCTTGCGGTTGATGGCCGCGTAGATCACGAAGCCCAGCGCCATGCCGATGAACCAGGCGTAGTTGGCGGCGCCGCGCCAGGCCGGCACGATGACGCACAGGATGGGGATCAGCGCGGCCGGCACCATCGCGATGATGGCCTTGGGGTTGTAGCCCTTGGCATACCAGTAGCGGCCGCGCTCACTCATGGTGTACAGCGCATCCACGTCGATCTGCTGGCGCTGCACCAGGTAGTAGTCGGCGATCAGGATGCCGAACAGCGGGCCGATGAAGGAGCCCAGCACGTCCAGCGTGTAGTGGATGACCTCGGGGTTGTTGTAGAGGTTCCAGGGCGTCAGGAAGATGCTGCCGACCGCGGCGATCATGCCGCCGGTGCGCCAGCTGATGTGCTGCGGCGCCACGTTGCTGAAGTCGAAGGCCGGCGACACGAAGTTGGCCACGATGTTGATGCCGACGGTGGCGATCATGAAGGTGAGCGCGCCCAGCACCACGGCCGTGGTGCTGTCGATCTTGCCCACGGTGTGCACGGGGTCGGTGATCAGCTCGCCGAACACCGGCAGCGTGGCGGCGGTGGTGATCACCGTCAGCAGCGAGAAGAACACGAAGTTGATGGGCAGGCCCCAGAAGTTGCCCTTCTTCACCGCCTCGAAGCTCTTGCCGTAGCGCGAGAAGTCGCCGAAGTTGAGCATCGGGCCGCTGAAGTAGCTGACCACCAGCGCAATGGCCGACAGCATCACCGGCAGCGCGTCCCAGCCCTGGAACTTGATGCCGCCCAGGTTCAGGTCGATGTTGTTCCAGCCCGCCTTCCACACCAGCCAGCCGCACAGCACGGCCATTACCACATACACGCCCGGGCCGGCCCAGTCGATGAACTTGCGGATGGCTTCCATGCCGTGCCAGAACACGAAGGCCTGCAGCACCCACATCACCATGAACGCCACCCAGCCCAGCGTGGACAGGCCCACGAAGCCGTGCTGCGCCACGTCGGCATAGGGCGCGAGGTTCGGGTAGAAGTGCAGCGCCAGCACCATGAAGGCGCTGGAGGCCAGGTAGGTCTGGATGCCGTACCACGCCACCGCGATGAGCCCGCGGATGATGGCCGGGATGTTGGCGCCCAGCACACCGAAGGAGGCGCGGCACACCACCGGATAAGGCGCGCCCGTGACCTGGCTGGGCTTGGCCACCAGGTTGCAGAAGAACTGCACGATGACGATGCCCACCAGCAGCGAGACCAGCACCTGCCAGCTCGACAGCCCCAGCGCGAACAGGCTGCCGGCGGTGATGTAGCCGCCGACGCTGTGCACGTCGCTCATCCAGAACGCGAAGATGTTGTACTGGCCCCAGGTCTGCTTCTTCAGCGGCGCCAGGTCTTCGTTGGTCAGCCGCGGGTCATAGCCGGGCTTGATCAGCGCGTTGGATTCAGGGTGCGCCTCGGCAGCCGCGGGGACGGCTGTGGCGCTGATGGCTGTCGTCATGGATCGCTCCTCGAATAGGAAGGACGGCGGAGGTGTCCGGCCGGAACCGCAGCACAGGGCCGGGCCGCCGATGCGTGCCAGTCGGCAGCGCATGCGATATTTGTATACAAAAGCTGAGTGCAATCAAGCACAAAAAAGGGCTTCCCGATGAGGGGAAGCCCTAGTGGCGGCCGCCGCGCCGGCCGGCGGTGGTGGGCCGGCCGAGCCCCTGCGCTATGCCGCCAGCTGGAACACACCCACCGCTTGCACCAGGCGCTCGGCCTGGCGGCTCACGCCATCGGCGGCGGTGGCGCTGCGGTCCACCAGCGCGGCATTTCGCTGGGTCACCTCGTCGAGCTGGCTGACGGCCACGCCCACCTGCCCGATGCCCTGGCTCTGCGCCTGCGTGGCGGCCTGGATCTCGCCGATCAGCCGGCTGACCTGGCCCACCTGGGCCACGATCTCGTCCATCGTGCGCCCGGCGTGGCCCACCTCGCGGCTGCCCGCCTCCACCTTGCCAGCGCTGTCGGCGATCAAGGCCTTGATCTCGCGCGCCGCCTCGGCACTGCGCTGGGCCAGCGTGCGCACCTCGCTGGCCACCACCGCAAAGCCGCGGCCCTGCTCGCCGGCGCGGGCGGCCTCCACCGCCGCGTTGAGCGCCAGCAGGTTGGTCTGGAACGACAGGCCATCGATCACGCCGATGATGTCGGTGATGCGCTGGCTGGCGGCGCTGATCTCGCCCATGGTGTGCACCACGCGGCCCACCACCTCGCCGCCTTCTCGGGCCACGGCGCTGGCCTGCGTAGCCAGCTGCGTGGCCTGGCGGGCCGTCTCGGCATTGAGCTGCACGGTGGCCGTGAGCTGCTCCATCGAGGCAGCGGTCTGCTGCAGGCTGCAGGCCTGCTCCTCGGTGCGCTGGCTCAGGTCGGCATTGCCGGTGGCGATGTGCGCGGTGCCGGTGGCGATGGCGTGGGAGCTGTCGCGCACCTGGGCCACGATGCGGGCCAGGCTGGCCTGCATGGCATGCAGCGAGGCCAGCGCGCTGCCCGTGGGCGCGGTGTCGGCACTGGCGATGGGCAGCAGGTTGCCCGCGGCCACCTGCTGCGCGGCACGGCACAGATCGGCCGGCTCTGCCCCCAGGGCGCGCGAGAGGCTGCGGGCGATCAGCCAGCCCGCGGTGGCCGCCGCGATGAAGGCCAGCGCGCAGGCCACCGCCAGCAGCGTGCGCCAGCGGGCATGCTGCGCATCGGCCTCGGCCGTGAGCTGGCGCACCTGTTCGGCCGCCGCGCCGGCATAGGCATTGGTGGCCTTGAGCAACTCGGCCAGCAGCGGCCGGCATTCGGCATTCATGCGGGAGATGGCATCATCGCGCCGGTCCGCCAGCGCCAGGTCCACGATGGCCAGCGCCACCGGCCCGTAGCGCTGCTCCACGCGGGCGATGTCCTCGGTCAGCGCGCGCAGCTGCGGCGTTGCATCGTCGGCCTCGGCCGTCAGCGACTGCAGGCGCGCCAACTGCGCCGTCACGTCGGCATGGGCGGCCAGCACGGCGGCCTTTTCGGTGGCACGGTCCTGCGCATCGGTCAGCAGCACCAGGTTGCGGGCGGCCACGGCCCGCGCATCCACCGCTTCATGGATGCGCGCGGCCGTCTGCGCGCGCAGATTGGCGCCGGCCAGGAAGTGGCGGAAGGCGTGGTTCGACAGCCCCAGCGCATGCAGTGCCAGCACCGAGACTGCCAAGAGGCCAAGCGCCAGCAGCCCGAACGACAACAAAAGCCTGGCCCGGATGCTCATATTCAACGTGTTCATCAATTGCGTGAGTAAGAAGTCAGACTCAAGATATCGGCGTAACTCGTAGCGCTCGGTTACGTCATATATGACGTCATGCTGACGAAACGTGACTTCTGCACGCGAAGTGGACAGGCGTTTTTGCCGCACCACTTGCAAGTCCGGAATGCTTTTCCTGCGGTATGGTGAGCCGCCGCGAATGCGCGCCGTCCGCAGTCTTGGGAGTTCCCGGATGTCGACTTCTGCCCCTGTTGATCCAGACCCTCTGCCCGTTGCGTGGCTGGGCCCTCAAACGCCCGCCGCCGACCTGCCAGCGGAGCGCTGGATGTGCTGGGCCGACAGTGACGAGTTTCTGCTGTCGCCCCATGCCTTCGGCCACCCGCTGTACCTGGTGCAGACGCGACAGCGTGGCATCGGCGGCATCGCCTTGATGAAGGTGCTGCGACAGCGCACCGACGCCGGCATCGTGGCCCTGTCACGGCGGCCGCAGGCCGAGCTGCCGGCTGCGCTGGACGCCGGGGCCGACATCGTGCTGCCGCTGTCCGCCCCCGCCGCGCATGTGCTGGCCGCGGTGCGGGCGGTGCAGCGCCGCTGCGCCCAGCAGTCCGCGCAGACGGTGCGCGCGGCCCTGCCCGTGGACCTGCCTTGGACGCTGCAGCCGGAAGGCCACTGCCTGCTGACGCCCGATGGCACACGCGTCGTGCTCAGCGCCAGCGAGCTGGTGGTGATGCGCATCCTGGCCCAGGCGCCGCGCCACCGGGTGGAACGGCGCGAATTGCTGCAGCAGCTGTGGGGCGAGCAGGCGGGCGAGATGGACAACGCGCTGCAGGCCATGCTGTACCGGCTGCGCCGCCGCATCGAGCAGGCCAGCCGCTGGCCGGCGCCCGTGCACGCCGTGGCCCGCGTGGGCTATGAGTTCCGGGCGCCGTTGAAGCTGGCCTGATCTGGCGCGCCCGCGCCTGGCGGCTCGACGAACAGGGTGCGCAGCAGCCGGTGGGCGCGTGCGGGCGGCACCACCGGTTCCTGCAGCACGGCCGCCAGCAGGTCATCGGCACCGGGCGCAGCCTGCCAACGCACCGACCACCGATTGAACTGCCGGCGGTGCAGCCTGCCCTGCAGCAGCCGCGCCACCGCCTCGTGCCGGGTATCGGCCTCGATCACGGCCATGGTGCTCAGCACCGCGGGCGCCGGCCCTTCGATCACCTGGGCGAAATGGCCACCCGTGTGCACGAGCACGCCGGTGATGGCACGTTCACGGTTGTTGCGCAGCGAGCTGTCGAACAGCCGGCGCACGTCCAGTTCTGTGGTGGAAGCCCTGCACCGGCTCACGTAGAAGACACGGTGCAGGGCGGGTGCCGCGCCAGGCGGCGGTGGTGCCGGGTTCAGCGGCGCACCTTCGGCGTGCGGATCCATTCGATCACGCCCATCACCAGGGGCGCCCCCAGCAGCCAGATCGGAAGCCAGGGTTGACTCATCGTGTGCTCCTTTCTCATCGTTGGCGTGTCATTTGGCAAAAGGCGGGCCGCTGTCAGAAAGTCAGGCGGTTCTGGCACAACGCCAGATTCAGCGCCAATCTGGCACAGGATTGACGCTTCCGCCTGTCAACCAGCTGTCTGACACTGAAAGCCCCGTTACTACCCACAAAAATCATGAACGGCTCTCAGAGACAAGCCACCGCCGGCCAGGCGGACACCCGTACCACCTACCTGTCAGTGCAAGACATGGTGCAACTCGTGCACCGGCTGGGCCTGCCCGCCTTCATCGCCGGCGTGGCCGAGCGCATCGAGGCCGACTTCCTGCGCTGGCCCAGCTTCGACAAGACCGCCCGCGTCGCCGCCCACTCGCGCGACGGCGTGATCGAGCTGATGCCCATTGCCGACGCCGTGAACTTCGCGTTCAAGTACGTCAATGGCCATCCGCTCAACACCCGCCACGGCCTGCCCACGGTGATGGCCTTCGGCCTGCTGGCCGACGTGGCCACCGGCGTGCCCCGGCTGCTGTCGGAGCTGACCCTCACCACCGCCGTGCGCACCGCCGCCATGTCGGCCGTGGCCGCCCGCGAGCTGGCCCGGCCGGGCAGCCGCGTGATGGCGCTGATCGGCAACGGCGCGCAAAGCGAGTTCCAGGCGCTGGCCTTCCGCGACCTGCTGGGCATCACCACGTTGCGCCTGTTTGACACCGACCCGCAGGCCACCGCCAAGCTGGTGGCCAACCTGGCCGGCCAGGGCCTGACGCTGCAGGTGTGTGCCAGCACCGCCGAGGCCGTGCGCGGCGCCGACATCGTGACCACGGTGACGGCGGACAAGACCAACGCCACCATCCTGACGCCCGAGATGATCGAGCCCGGCATGCACCTCAATGCCGTGGGCGGCGACTGCCCGGGCAAGACCGAGCTGCACCCCGGCGTGCTGCAGCAGGCGGCGGTGTTCGTCGAGTTCGAGCCGCAAAGCCGCATCGAAGGCGAGATCCAGCAGATGCCGGCCGACTTTGCCGTGACCGAGCTGTGGCAGGTGCTGGCCGGCCAACAGCCCGGCCGGCGCGATGCCGCGCAGGTGACGCTGTTCGACTCGGTCGGCTTTGCGCTGGAGGACTATTCGGCGCTGTGCTTCGTGCGGGATGCGGCGGCCCGGCTGGGCCTGGGCAGCGTGCTGCAGCTGGTGCCGCAGCAGGACGATCCCAAGGACTTGTTCGGCCTGCTGGCCGGCGGGGCCGACGTGGCGGCCGACTCAGCCGCTGACGGTTTGCAGCGCCAGCACGGCGGCGGCCAGGTCTTCCAGCGCGGTGCCCACCGACTTGAAGACGCTGCGCTGGCCGGCATCGCGCTGCACCACTGAACCGGGCTCACCGGCCGCGCCGCGGCACAGCGTGGCCAGCGTGCCGCGCACGTCGGCGGCGCTGAACACGCCGCGCGACATCGGGCCCAGCAGGTCGCCGCTTTTCTCCATCGCCTCTTCGGTGTCCACGTACAGCGCGGCACCGGCGAAGCAGGCGTCGTCGGCCTCGCGCATCGCGGGCGTGAAGCTGCCGATCAGGTCGAGGTGGCTGCCGGGCTGCAGCCAGGCGCCCTGCACCACCGGCGCCGTCGCCAGCGTGGCGCAACTCACCAGGTCGGACTGCTGCACGGCGGCGGCCAGGTCGTCCACCGGCTCGGCCGGCACGCCTTGCGCACGCCAGTCGGCGGCCAGCGCCTGCGCCGCCGCCGCGCTGCGTGCCCACACCCGCACCTGGCGCAAAGGCCGCACCGCGGCATAGGCCGCCGGCAGCAGGCGAGCCACGCGGCCCGCACCCACCACCAGCAGGCGGCCGGCCTCAGGCGGTGCGATGAAGGAAGCCGCCAGCGCCGAAGCCGCGGCCGTGCGGCGCGCGGTGATCTCGTCGCCATCCAGCAGCGCCAGCGGCACGCCGGTGACGGCATCGAACAACTGGTACACCGCATGCAACCCCGGCAGACCGCGGGCGGCGTTGCCGGGCGCGATGTTGATGGTCTTGATGCCGTAGTGCTGCGCATTCCAGGCCGGCATCAACAGCGAGGTGAAACCGCCCGCCTCGGGCCCACCGCCCACCGCATGCACGTGGCGGCGCGGCACTTCGCAGCCAGCCGCGAACATCGTGCGCAGCGCCGGAATCAGCCGCTCGAACGGCAGGGCCTGGCGGGTGGCGTCGGCGTCCAGGATCTTCATTGCCACCCCTTCAGCGGTAGCTGGCCAGCAGGATGCTGGTTTCGGTATTGGCGATGCCCTTGATCAGCCGCACCCGTTCCAGCACCTTCGACAGGTCAGCCATGGTCTCGGCCCGCAGCTCCACCAGCAGGTCCCAGCGGCCGTTGGTGTCGTGCAGCGCCTGCACGCCCGGCTCACCCAGCAGGCTGGCGATCACGGCACGCGACTGGTTGCCCTCCACCAGCACGCTGGTCCAGGCGCGGATCAGGTTGGGCTCCACATCCGGCCGCAGCTGCACGGTGTAGCCGACGATCACCTGCGCATCTTCCAGCTTGCGCAGCCGGTTGGTCACCGTGCCGCGCGACACCCGCAGCTTGGCGGCCAGCGTGGCCACCGTCATGCGTGCGTCCTGCCGCAGCAAGGCGATCAGCTGCCGGTCGGTGTCGTCCATCTTCATGGGCGCGGAGGGTAACGCAGGGCGGGTGCCGTTCGGGCCCAGGCGCCTGCGGCCGGGGCCGCACCGCAGCGCGGGCTCACGCAGCGCCGGGCCCACTCACCCCCACATGCACCCGCACCCGCACCCGCGCCAGCCGGCCCAGGCCCCAGGGCTTCATGCCGTTCAGGCCTTGGGGGTCGTACCGTTCGACCAGCGCGGTATCGGCCACGTCTTCCAGCAGCGACCAGCCGGCCGAGGCCAGCACGTCTGGCAGCTGCGCGGGATCGAAGCCGCAGATCCAGGGCTCGCCCAGCGCCAGCAAGGTCTGCTTCAAGGCGCTTTCCGCCTCGGTCAATGCGCGGTGGGCGTCGAAGAAGCGCTGGTCCACGTACTCGAAGACCAGCTCGCTGCCAGGGGCCGCCGTGGCAGCCACGGCGCGAAGCGTCTTCAGGTTGGCCTCCTCGGACAGGTACATGGTGACCCCCAGCCAGGAGAAGAACGCTGGCGCCCGCGGATCTGGCAGCGAGGGCGCCAGCACCGCCGCCAAATCCTGTGTGGACAGATCGGCGGCGACGAAGCGGACCGCACCGGGCAAGGTGACGCCCGCCTGGGCGATGCAGTGCTGCTTGACCGACTGCGTGGCCGGATGGTCGATTTCAGTGACGGATGCGACCTCGGGCGACGGCATCCGCAAGGCATAGCTGTCGAACCCGGCCCCGAGCAGGACGTACTGGCGGATGCCAAGCGCTGCGGCCACATGCAGCGCGTCTTCGGCATAGCGGGAACGGACGATCATGTTCGGGTACGCCGGGCCGCGCCGCAGGCCCATGCTGACCGCCGATCGAACCACGGCCTCGTCTGCCACCTCGGGCAGCTGCGGATTTCCCATGCGCGCGAACTGGTAGACCTTGTGCCACGTGGCCGCGGAAAAGAGCCGGTCGCCCCAGGGATCTGCGTGGATCACCAGCGGGTCGGTGCGTGTGTGGATCGCTCGGCTGAGGCAAGCCACCACGGCAGTTCGACTGGCGTTTTGGGGGTTCATGGCCACAACAGTTGGCGACGCTGGGGACGCACACACGGTCACGTTTGCAGGCAGCGTACGCCACCTGGGGTGGCAGGCTGACCCCTCATTCGTTGGCGCATTCAACCTCTCTGGGTCGGCTCGATCGGCGCAGGCCTGTGGGCCAGCGCGCGCAAGACCTCCGCAGGCGGTGCAGAAGTTTTTTTCTTCCGCTGTCGATCAGGCGCCCGGCCGCGCATCTCCATGTCAGGAACGCGCACGGTGCGCGGGCCGCCGAAGGAGAACCCGAATGCAATTCATGCTGATCTTCAACGAGTCCACCGCCGAAGCCGGCCGCCGAGATGACGCCGCCGACGCCGCTTACTGGGGTGCCTGGAACAGCTACGTCATGGCCATGTTTGCCAGCGGCTGCGCCAGGAGCGGCCATGGCCTGTTGCACCCGCGCACCGGAACGCGGGTTCGGGTGGTGAGCGGCAAGCGCCAGGTGCAGGACGGCCCCATCGCCGACGCTCACGAGCACCTGGGCGGCTACTTCGTTGTCGACGTGCCCACGCTGGACGTGGCGCTGGAGTGGGCAGCCCGGGCGCCGTGTGCGTCGGCCGGCAGCGTGGAAGTGCGGCCGGTGCTACCACCGCCGCTGACAGAAGCAGCCGCGTGAACCCGCACCGGGCCAAGCCGCTGCGGTGAACCGCCGGGCCGTGCGTCCGCGCGCGGCGCTATCGTGGCGGCACAGCGATGCCACCGGCGCCACACCCTGCCCGAACTTCACGGAGATCCCGATGCAATTCATGCTCGTCTTCAAAGAGACCACCGCCGAAGTCGCCCGTCGCGACGACCCAGCCGCCGCGCCCGCCTACTGGGGAGCCTGGCAGGCCTACATGGGCGCCATGTATGGCAGTGGCAGCGTCGTCAGCGGCAACGCGCTGCAAGCGCCGCGCACCGCCACGCAGGTGCGAATGGCAGGCGACAAACGCCATGTGCAGGACGGCCCCTTCGCTGACACCCACGAGCACCTGGGCGGCTACGTCATCCTCGAGACGGCCAGCCTGGAAGACGCGCTGAAGTGGGCGGCGCGTGCGCCCTGCGCGTCAGCCGGCAGCGTCGAGGTGCGGCCGGTGCTGCCGCCGCCCGCGACGGCATGAACAAGGCGCAGCGCCACTTCACTCTGGCGAACCTCCGCGTGGCGGTGAGCTCATGAGCGACGCGGCGTCGGTGGCCGAGCGCGTTGCCCGCGAGAGCTACGGCCGCCTTGTGGCGCGCCTGGCCTGGCAATGGCGCGACCTTGCCGCCGCCGAGGACGCTCTGGCCGACGCCTTTGCCGCTGCGCTGCGGCACTGGCCCGGGCAGGGCGTGCCGGACGCGCCCGAGGCCTGGCTGGCTGCGGCGGCCCAGCGCCGCCTGCTGCACCACGCCCGCCACACCCGCGTGACACTGGACCCGCGCGTCACCGCCTTGCTCGATGACAAAGAGCCCGAGGCGCCCGCGCGCGAGGCCGTGCCCGACGCCCGGCTTCAGCTGATGTTCGTGTGCGCCCATCCGGCCATCGCGGCCAACGTGCACGCGCCGCTGATGCTGCAGGCTGTGCTGGGGCTGGACGCCAAGGTCATCGCCAGCGCGTTCCTGGTCTCGCCCACGGCGATGGCTCAACGCCTGGTGCGCGCCAAGGCCAAGATCCGCGAAGCCGGTCTGCGCTTCGAGACCCCGGAGGCCCGCGAGCTGCCCGAGCGCATGGCGGCCGTGCTGGAGGCGGTCTACGCCGCCTACACCCTGGGCCGCCATGCGCCGGACAGCCCAGTCGGGGACCTGCGCGAGGAAGCCCTCTTCCTGGCCCGCCTGACGCCGCAGCTTCTGCCCGATCAGGCAGAAGCCTGGGGACTGCTGGCCCTGCTGCTGCATGCCGAGGCGCGGCGCGCGGCACAGTTCGACGCTGACGGCCGCTTCGTGCCGCTGGCGGCGCAGGACCCGGCCACCTGGAGCGACGAGCTCATCCGCGAGGCCGAGGCAGCACTGTGGACTGCCGCCGGGCTTCGACAGCCCGGGCCTTTCCAGATCGAGGCGGCCATCCAGTCGGCCCATGCGCAGCGGCGAGCCACGGGGCAGACACCCTGGCGCGCCATCGCTGAGCTGTATGGCGTACTGGTGCATCACCACGCCAGCCTCGGTGCGCGCGTTGGCCAGGCCGTGGCACGGGCTGAGGCCGGTGAGCCGGCCGCCGCCGCTGCGCTGCTCGATGCAGTGGCGGATGAAGCCGCCAGCTATGCACCCTACTGGGTGGCGCGCGCCCATGTGCTCCGGCTGGCTGGCGCGCCCGGCCGGCAGGCGGCGCTGCAGCGCGCCATCGGCCTGACCGAGGACCCGCGCCTGCGCGACTACCTGGTCGCCCAGTGGGTCTGACGCGCCAGTGGGAGTGCAGAGCGGGGTGAGAAGCCCAAGGACGCTCTCTTGGTCGCGCGACCCTGGGTCGCTGCTCGGACACCTCCTCGTCCACCCGGGCCGAAGTGAAGCTCTGACGGGGCTGCCGTACAGCCGAGCTTCAGGGGCTCGACTCCGCCACGCTCTTTGAACCCACGGCGACTGGCCGCTCCGCTTCCGCTGGGAAAAGGTGCAGCCTGTCTACCTGGTGCTGAGATTGAGTGCGACCACTCCGAACACGATGCACCCTAGCCCAGCAATGCGCAATGCCGAGCTCGCTTCCCCGAACCAGACCATGCCCAGCAGCGCCGTGAGTGCAGTTCCGACGCCAGCCCACACCGCATAGGCAAGACCCATCTCAAGCTGTTTGACAGCGACGGACATGAGCCAGATGGCGCAGGAATAACAGGCCACTACGGCTGCGGATGGCCAGAACTTCGTGAAGCTGGCTGCGTATCGCAGCGCGAGGGTGCCGAGAACCTCAGCCAGGACACTGGCAGCCAGAACCAGCCACGAGAACTTCTGGGAGTCCATGAGGAAGTACCTCTCCCGACTTGGCGCCTGTACCGGGCGCGGTCGTGAGACGGCGAAGAGAGCGGTACCTCACTGCTTTGGTACGGATACTAGCAAGCAATCCACCCTGGACGCGTACCCAGGTCTGGCCCTCGTCGCGCGTCGAATAGAGCGCCTTCAGGCCTTGCACGAGCACCTCGGTCGGATCTGCGTAGACGATGCTCCCCGCGAAGTCCGGCGTCTCCAGCGGCTTGCCCAGCTTCTGCCAACGGCCACCGCCGTCGGTGGTCTTCTGCAGGAAATTGCTCACCGTGCTGAAGCCCGCGCTGTACTCCAGGCTGTACGCGCTGCCAGCGTCCATCCAGTAGTGGCCCCTGTCGCCAGGAAGCTGGTGCGATTGCCATGCTCCGTCGGCGGACCGGACCAGGTAGGTGCCGTACTCGCTGCCGGCCACCGTTAGGCGATCTGGAGTGAGCGTGACGGCGAAAATCGTCCCCAGGGTGTCGGCCGCATCGCGCACCCAGGTGTTGGGGCCTGTGCGCTACAGCAGCTGCCCGAGGTGCGACCCACCCGCGAGCCCCTGGTCCCCCACCCGCAGATAAAGCCGAGACACCCACTGGCGGGCCTGCGCAAGCAGCCGCTGTTCGTCCATCGCGGAGGCTTCGCCCTGCCATCCGCCCCCCGCGGGCAGCGGCAGGGCGTCGCGTGCGGACTCTGCCAGCAAGGCATCGAGCGCGTTCTTGCGGCCCATCGGACCGCGCAGCAGAACCAGCTGTTCCGGTAGTTCCTTGCCCATCTCCGAGGCGAAGACCAACGTGCCCAGATTCGCCAGCCGCCCCGCCTCGAAGGTGAAGGACGGCAGCGCCTGCGCCTTGGCGCTGTCGCTGCCGATCAACGCGAGGATGAGGCCGGGGCCCGAACCCGCGCTACCGAAGCCCGTGACCTCGTACTTGCCTGCGGGCAGCTTGGCGAAATACAGCGACTCGGTGGCGAAGTAACGTCCGTGAAAGATCGCATTGGACCTCAACGTGACGTCAGTCATCTCTTCGCGCCGCCCGTTGCTCGACAGTTCGACCTGCTGCCACTTCGGGTTCAGGAGGCTGACCGGACGCAACGCGATGACACGCAGGCGACTCGTCAGGTGATTGGAGTCGGGTGGACATCCATTTGCGCCTACAGCCGATGGGCAACTTTTCACCTCCAGGCTCTTGCGTTCGCGTGCAAACCGAATAGGCCTCGCCGTTAGCATCCGCCGTCTCAACTTGAGCGAGTGCCTGAATGTTGTTCACCCGCCTGGCCGCCTTTCCGCTTTTGACTCTGGCTGCGTCATCGGCCTTTGCCGCATACCAGGTCACCGACTTCAAGGGCGTCGCCGCCGACGACGTTTCGCTCTACGGCATCAACGACCGCGGCGATATGGTGGGGAGTGCTGGAGACTCCAGCAGTAGATACGCATTCGTGGTCCTGGATGGTGCCGTTGAGACCATCTTCGATGCTTCTCTGGGCTCGTCCTTCACCGCGTGGGCCATCAGCAATACCGGCGTGGTGGTGGTCACGGCGGCGTCGGAATCGGATCCCGTAGGGTCCTCCTACCTTTGGGAAAAAGGCAAGCTGACGTTTCTCGGGGTCGGGCTGTATCCGCGCGGCATCTCGCCCGATGGCCGGTACGTCACCGGCGGGCGAGACGGAGGGGGGGCTTTCGTCTATGACACGGTGACCAGCGCTTACCTGTCCTTCGATGGCTACTCCTTTTTGGCCGACATCAACAGCAGCGGGGTCGTCGTCGGCAACCGGCGCGCTGATGTGCCAGGCAGCGGACACACCAAAGTAGTCGGCACCACGCTCAATCTGCACACGGGCGAAGCTCGGGACTACCAGCTGCATGTTGATGACCCGGGACAGACGGCGCTGCGCGGCATCAACGACCAAGGCGATGTGGTGGGTCGGTTCACCTCCGGCGGGCAGCTCGTTGGCTTTTACATGAGCGCGGCTGGTGACGTCGAGACCTTCCAAGCCGGCCCTGGCGTGGACACCTTCTTGTCCGGACTCAACAACGCCGGTGTGATCGTGGGCTCGTACCTCACGGCCGACGGGAACTCCCAGGCCTTCATCGCCATGCCATCGGCCGTTCCTGAGCCGGGTGTCGCCGGCATGTTGGTCGCGGGCCTTGGCTTCGTCGGTTGGTGGCGGCGCCGTCAACTGACGTCGACCTGCGCAGCGACCCGTCGACAGTGATTTACTCGCCATAGGTGGCCAGCGGATGAGCCCCCGCCTCCGCAAAATCGCACTGTGCACGATCGTGCTCGCTGCGGTTCTCTGGTTCGGCGTTCGCTCATGCGAGAACAGGGAAGCCACCGCTGGCAATGCCCTGCCGACTGCCGCCGCCGGGAACAAAAGTGCCCCAGCACAAGCAGCCAGTGAAGTGGCCAAACCTGCCCCTACGGCAGCGCCGTCGACGGCGACAACCAGCAGCCAGACTGGCGCCTGCGTCGCCTGGCCCATCCCGTCCGACACCGACAGCGAGGACGAAAGGCAGCGCAAGCACGCCGCACTGCAAACCGAGTCCTTGGCCTTCCTGAGTCACGCCTTGGCTCACCCCGACCCTCTCGTGCGGGCCGCCGCGGCCTTGTTGGCCGAGGCGCCCGACAGGCAGGCGCTCATCGCCTCTGCCCGTCACACGCGCGATCCGGCGCTCTACACCCTCGCCCGCCAGGCTTGCTTGCTGGAGCCGGATACGCCGGCTTGCCGCGAGCTCAGCCTCACCAGGCAAGCTGAGCTCGAGCCAGACAACGCGGCAGTGTGGCTTGCGATAGCAGACGACGCGATGCTTCAAGGCGATGAAGCGAGCGCCGCTGCCGCCATCGTCCGCGCCGAGCGCGCGCCGCGAATGGAGCAGCGCGTGCACCTGGCTGCCGCCGTTTTGGCCGGCGTTCCCTGGCCACCAGAACGCGCCGTGGGGCGCATGGGGGTCGTCGAGGCAGCCATGCGGGCGGGGCTCGCGGTGGGGCTGCCGGGCCATGTCGGGCTTGTGCGGCATTGCAGCGCTGCAGCCATGGCCGACGCCAACCGGAAGATCGCCTGCGGGCACCTGGCAGACCAACTGGTGCGCCCAGGCGCAAGCCTGTTGGACGCCACCGTGGCACTGTCCATCGCACGCCGAGGCGGCTGGTCCACCGAAAGGACGGATGCGCTGCAAACCAGGCTTCAGGCGGCGCAACGCAAGGCGGCAGACGTCAAGGATCCGATGGAGCAGCGGTGGTCCTGCGCCGCCGCACAGGCCCTTTCAAAACGAGTCATCGACGCATCCGCCATGGGTGAACTCACAGCGCTCGAGAAGTGATCCCGTCGACTCTGGACATGCAAAACGTCGCTCCTAGCCAAGCTCCGTCAACCACGAACTGAGATGACCATGAAGAAGTTGAACCTATCGCGCGTCGGCAACGCTCTGTCGGCATGCAAGCATCTGGTCGTGCTGCCCGGCTTGCTGATCGGATTGGCGGCGTCGGCTGCCTACCAGGTGAAGGACCTTACCGCGGTAGTGGCACCCGTGACCTTGCTGTTCGGCATCAACGACCGGGGCGACATGGTGGGACAAGCCGGGGACGACACCGTCTCTTATGGCTTCGTGCTGCGCGGCGGCACCGTCGAAAAGATCTTCGATGCCAGTCTCGGCAACTCCTTCAGCGCGCAGGCCATCAGCAACACCGGCGTCGTGGCCGTGGCCGTCTCCAGCGCGGACCGGCCGGATTCGCTGCCTTGGACCTACCTGTACGAGAACGGCAAGTTCACCCTTGTCGCCGAAGGTCTGTATGTGCGGGGCATCTCGCCCGACGGAAGGTACCTCACAGGACTGCGAGGTGGCGGCAGCACCAACTTGTCCACCTAGGTGTACCGCGTTCACCAGACTGCGATCGGGTCCACCTACCTTCGCGGTATCAACGATCAGGGTGATCTGGCTGGCCGGGTGTGGGACGAGGGCGGCCCCGTGCTGGGCTTTCATCTCTCGGCCTCGGGCGTGGTCGAGCGTTTCCAGGCGGGCGGCAGCGAAGAGACCTTCGTCGAAGGCCTGAACAACGCCGGCGTGATCGTCGGCCACTACGCGACGGCGGACGGCGGCTACCGCGCCTTCGTCGCCACCCCGGTACCGGAGCCCAGCACCCTCTGCATGTCGGCCGCTGGGCTGCTGTTCTTGGGATGCCTCGTGCGCCGACGGACTGGACAACGGTTCGTGAAGCTGGAGAAGACTCCATGAGACCTCGCACCACATTCCTCAGGCTGCTGTGGCTCACCTGCGTCGCAGCCACCAGCGTCCCTGCGAACACGCTCGCGCAGAACGAGGTGCCGTCGACGGCGGGTGACTACGCGGTGCCTCACACCAGAGTCGATGTGGGCCAGGGCCGGAGACTCAACCTCTACTGCCGTGGCACCGGCAGTCCCACTGTGGTCTTCGAGTCGGGCATGGGTGACGAGGCCTGGACATGGTTTCGCGTGCATGCCGAGGTCGCCAAGGTGGCGCGAGCCTGTGTCTACGACCGCGCCGGATACGGGTTCAGCGATCCGGCAAGCCGGCCGGGCACGGCGCGCAATGCCGTTGCAGACCTGCATGCCCTTCTCCGTGCTGCGCACATCGCAGCGCCCATCGTCCTGGTCGGTCATTCGTACGGTGGACGGATAGCCCAGCTGTATGCCTATACCTATCCAAAGGGCATTGGCGGCCTGGTGCTGGTGGACGCCGATCATGAGGACGCGGCGGTCCGAGGCAACAGGGTGACGCAGGGCAAGCTGAAGCTGCTGCGCACGCAGATGGATGCGGCCTTCGAGCAATGTCGGTCGGCAGCCCGGGCCGGCCTGCATGAAGGCACCGAGGCTTGGGCTCGCTGCATCGACGACGAATCAGCGACTTACGGACCCGCGCTCTGGCCTGCCGTGAAGGCGGCCCGTCAGGGTCTGCGTCGTTGGGATGCCATGGCCTCTGAGCGCAAGAACTACGACACCCGAACCGCGAGCGAGCTTCGTGCGGCGCGAAGGTCCTTCGGCAATCTTCCGCTGATCTACCTGACCCGCGGAGTGAGTCCGTTCGCGCAGCCAGGCCAGCCGCAAAGCGCCACCAACAAGGCCTTCGAGGACGACGTGCTCCAATCTCACGAGGAAATCGCCGCCTTGTCGTCGCGTGGCCAGAACCGCATCGTGGCCGGGGCCGGGCACGACATCCACTTGGACCAGCCGCACGCCGTCACCGATGCCGTCTTGACCGTGATCGGCATGCAGTCTCGCTGACCTGGCGCCTGGTCGATGCGTCGAGTGTGACGAGCACCCAGGACAGCCTTCTCCACTTGCCAAGCCCACCCCATGGACCGCCTCCAAGCCATGACCGTCTTCGTCGCCGTCGTCGACAGCGGCGGCTTTGCCGCGGCGGCGCGCAAGCTGGAGCTGTCTCCGCCCGTGGTCACGCGGGCGGTGGCGGAACTGGAGGATCGGCTGGGCCTGCGGCTGCTGACGCGCACCACGCGGGTGGTGCGGGTCACCGATGCCGGCGCGCGCTATGCGGCCGACTGCCGGCGCATCCTGGCCGACATCGACGAGGCCGAGGTGGCCGCCACCGGCACCCATGCGGCGCCGCGCGGCACGCTCACGATCACCGCGCCGGTGCTGTTCGGCCAGCTGTACGTCACGCCGCTGCTGGTGCGCTACCTGCAGGCGCATCCGCAGGTGGATGCGCAGTGCCTGTTCCTCGACCGCGTGGTCAACATCGTGGAAGAAGGCATCGACGTGGCGGTGCGCATCGGTGAGCTGCCCGACTCTTCGCTGCAGGCGGTGCGCGTGGGCCGCGTGCGCCGCATGCTGGTGGCCTCGCCCGAGTACCTGGCCGAAGCCGGCACGCCGCAGCACCCGCGTGAGCTGGCCACCGGCCACCGCCTGGTGTCGGCCGGCATCAACAGCCCGGTGGCCGACTGGCGCTTTGTCGAAGGCGGCCGGCCGTTGGTGCTGCCGCTGCCGGTGCGCATGCGCACCACCACCAACGACGCGGCCATCGCCGCCGCACGCGCGCATTTCGGCATCGCGCGGCTGTTGAGCTACCAGGCCGCCCCATGGCTGCGCGAAGGCACGCTGGTGCCGGTGCTGGAAGCCTTCGAGACACCGCCGCTGCCCATCCACGTCGTGCACCTGGAAGGCCGGCGGGCAACCCAGAAGGTGCGCGGTTTCATCGACCTGGCGGTGGAGGGCCTGCGGGCCAATCCGTTCCTGAACTGAGCCACCGGCCGCTCAGGCACCGTCCACCCTTCGCCAGCGCATCGGCAGCGCCCCCGGCAGGCGCCAGCCGGCCTGCAGCCGGAAGCGCAGCGCACGCTGGGCACGGTCCAGCGCGGCCACGTCGGGGCCGTCCCACAGCAGCTCGGCGCGGCCGGTCAGGGTCAGCAGGTCGCCGCTGTCGAAGTCGATGAACAGCAGGCCGGCCCGATCGTCCACCAGCAGGTTGCCCAGGGTCATGAACATCTGGTTGCCCGAGTAGTCGGGCAGCAGCAGCGTGCGCTCGTCCTCCACCTTCACGAAGCCCGCCGGTCCGCCGCGGTGCGACACGTCCGCGCCGCCGGCGGACCGCTCGGCAGTGGCGGGTGCGCGGGTGGCGATGAACAAGGTGTCGGCCTGCGCCACCAGCGCCTGGGCCGCGGCATCCAACGCATCCAGCGCCTGGGGCGGCTGGCCGGCGGGCACGGCACCCTCGGCCGGCGCCACCGGCACACGCCGCTGGATGTACTGCGGGCAGTTGCCCACCGATTGGGTGATGTCCACGGTGAAGCCATCCGGCTGCACCGCGCCCACCACGCCGTTGGCGCGGTTGCGCCGGCGCGTGGCCGGCTCGATGCCCAGCAGGCCGATCTCGGCGCCCGCCTGCAGGCTGCCGGCCATGGGGTCGCCGGGCAGCGGCAGCGCGCCGATGCGCAGCTGCTGCGCATCCGGCGCCTGCACGAAGCCGGGTGCACCCACCAGCACCGACGCCCAGGGCCGGCCCTGCGCATCGGCCATGCCGGCCAGCAGCATCGGCAACTGCGCGAAGAAGCGCTGGTGCTGCTCGGGCAGGTGGTCGCGGATCACGCGTGGGCCGATCTCGGCCATGCGCTCCTGCATGCCCATCAAGCGCTGCACGGCCTGCTCGCCTTCATGAAAGGGGTGGTGAAGGGTGGCCATGATCTTCAGGCCGCCAGGCCAACCGCCGTCTTCGGAAAGGGCACGAAGCCCGGCAGCGCCTCGATGCGCTGCAGCCAGGCGCGCACCGCGGGATAAGGCGCCAGGTCCACGTTGCCTTCGGGCGCGGCAGAGATGTAGCTGTAGCCTGCGATGTCGGCGATGGTCGGCCCCTCGCCCACCAGGAAGCTGCGGCTGGCCAGCAACGGTTCCATCACCCTCAGAAGCTGGTGGGCGCGGGCGATGGCGCCATCGGCATCCAGCTTGGCGCCGAACACCGTGACCAGCCGCGCCGCGGCGGGCCCGAAGGCGATGGGCCCGGCGGCCGCAGACAACCACACCTGCACCGCGGCCTGCGCCTCGGGGGCAGTCGGCAGCCAGCGGCGGGCCGGGTCGTGGCGGGTGGCCAGGTACACCAGGATGGCATTGGAGTCGTGCACCACGGTGCCGGCGTCGTCGATCACCGGCACCTGCCCGAAGGGGTTGAGGCGCAGGAAGGCGGGCTGCTTGTGTTCGCCCTGCTTCAGGTCGACATCGACCAGCACATGCGGCAGGTCCAGCAGCGACAAGGCCAGCTGCGCGCGGTGCGCGTGGCCCGACAGGGCGTAGCGGTACAGGGTGATGGGGGCGGCGGGTGGGGCATGGCGTGCGGTCATGAGGTACTCCTTCGTGGGCGCCACCGGCGTTGGCGGCATGGAGCGCACTGTGGCCGCCGGGGCCCTGCAGCAGAAGCCGCGCGCCGCACAAGTCAGTGTTTCCGGCCGTGGAAGAGTCTCGCCGTCACCCGCACTGCGCGGCTTGCCACACACCGCCACAATGTCCGCATGAACACCGCCACATCGCCAACGGCTGCCACCACGGCCCGCGTCATTCCGCCGGCCCCCGCTCGCATCGGCTGCCCGCTGGCGGACGTCGATACGCCGGCCCTGTTGCTGGACCTGGACGTGATGGACGCCAACATCGCCCAGGTGCATGGGCGCGCGCAGCGGGCCGGCGTGCGGGTGCGGCCGCATGCCAAGGCGCACAAGTGCGCGGCGGTGGCGCAGCGGCAGATCGCGGCAGGCGCCCAGGGCGTGTGCTGCCAGAAGCTGGGCGAGGCCGAGGCGCTGGCCGCTGCCGGCATCACCGACATCCTGGTGACCAACGAGCTGGTGGGCATGGCCAAGGCGCGGCGTGCCGCGCAGCTGGCCGGGCGCATCCGGCTGGCGGTGTGCGCCGACCATCCGCTGCAGGTGCAGCAGCTGGCCGATGCCACGCGCGAGGCCGGTACTTGTCTAGACGTGTTGGTGGAGCTGGACGTGGGCCAGGGCCGCTGCGGCGTCACCAGCGCGTCAGCGGCCGTGGCGCTGGCGCAGGCCATCGCGGCTGCCGCACCGGGCCTGCGTTTTGCGGGCCTGCATGCCTACCACGGTGGTGCGCAGCACCTGCGCAGCCCGACCGAGCGGCAGGCCGCGATCGCCGGCGCGGTGGTGCGGGCGCGTGAGGCCGTGGCGGCGCTGGCCGCGGCCGGCCTGCCCTGCCCCACCGTCACCGGCGCGGGCACCGGCACCTATGCGCTGGAGGCCGCCTCGGGCGTGTACACCGAGCTGCAGCCCGGCAGCTATGTGCTGATGGACGTGGACTACGCCGCCAACACGCTGGCCGAAGACAGCGCGCCGCTGGGCCATGCGCTGTTCGGCTGGTGCAGCGTGATCAGCCTGCGCCCCGGCCAGGCGGTGCTGGACGGCGGCCTCAAGGCCTTCGGCGTGGATGCCGGCCTGCCGCGGGTGCTGCACCCGGGCTGGCAGGTCAAGGGCATCTCGGACGAACACACGGTGATCGTCAGCACCGGCGCCGACGCGGCGCCGCTGGCCGTCGGCGACAAGCTGCGCCTGATTCCCGGCCACTGCGACCCGACCGTGAACCTGCACGACTGGCTGGTGGCCATTCGCGGCGAAACGGTCGAGGCCGTGTGGCCGGTGGACGCACGCGGCGCGATGTTCTAGGCGCAATCCCAGCCAGCAAGCGCAGCGAGCTTGGGGGCAGACACTCAGTCCCGCCGGGCCGCCCCAAGGGACTGAGCTCCCCCTCGGGGGGCAGCGAGCAACGCGAGCTTGGGGGCAGACATTCAAGCGGTACGGAATGCCGCCACCGTCTGCACCAGGCGGTCGGCCTGCATGCGCAGGCTGTCCGCGGCGGCGGCGCTCTCCTCCACCAGCGCGGCGTTCTGCTGCGTCACCTGATCGAGCTGGGTCACCGCGTCGTTCACCTGGCCGATGCCGCTGGTCTGCTCGATGGTGGAGGCGCTGATCTCGGCCAGCAGGTCGCTGACGCGGCGCACCTGGCCCACGATGTCGGCCATGGTGCGGCCGGCTTCATCCACCAGTTGCGAGCCGCTCTCCACCGTCTGCACGCTGTGGCTGATCAGGCCCTTGATCTCCTTGGCCGCTTCGGCACTGCGCGACGCCAGCGAACGCACCTCGCCGGCCACCACGGCAAAACCGCGGCCCTGCTCACCGGCGCGGGCGGCTTCCACCGCTGCGTTCAGCGCCAGGATGTTGGTCTGGAAGGCGATGCCGTCGATGACACCGATGATGTCGGCGATGCGCTTGCTGGCATCGGTGATCTGGCCCATCGTGGTGGTGACCTTGCCCACCACCTCGCCGCCCTGCAGGGCCACCGCGCTGGCCGAGCTGGACAGCTGCGAAGCCTGGCGCGCAGTGTCGGCGTTGCTCTTCACGGTGGCATTCATCTGCTCCATCGAAGCGGCGGTCTGCTGCAGGTTGCTGGCCTGCTCTTCGGTGCGCTGCGACAGGTCGGCATTGCCGATCGCGATCTGGTTGGAGCCGGTGGCGATGCTCTCCGAGCCCGAGCGGATGTCCTTGACCATGCGGGCCAGGAACTGCTGCATCTCCTGCATGGCCGACAGCAGGCTGCCCCGGTCGCCCGGGCGCAGCGCGATGGGCTGCGACAGGTCGCCGCTGGCGATGCGGCGCACCACCTCGAGCGCGTAGTCGGGCTCAGCGCCCAGCTGGCGCTGCACGCTGCGCACGATCAGCGTGGCGGCCACCGCCCCGATCACCAGGGCCAGCAGCGTCATCGCGATGGAAAGGTTGCGGCCGGTCTGGTAGTGCTCGCGCGCAGCGGCAGCCTCGTTCGCGTTCAGCTTGTCTTCCAGGTCGGCCAGTTCACCCAGCGCGGTCAGCCAGTCGCCCTGCGGACCCGTGACCTCGCGCAGCAGCACTTCCTTGGCCTGCTCGGTCTCGTTCTTCAAGCCATGGGCCAGCACCTTGTCGACCAAGGGCCGCGTGGTGGCGCGCAGTTCGCGAATCTTGGCGAACAAGGCCTTTTCCTCGGGCGTCGTGTTGGGATGCTGGAAAGCGACCTCCAGCGCCTTGTCCGCCTCGTCATAACGCTGGCGTGCCTGCTTCAGGCGCTCCATCTCGGCCGCCATGCCGGCGTCGTCTTCGATCAGCACGACGTTGCGGGTGTAGGTGGCCACCTGGTTGATGGACACCCGCATCTTCACCGCCAGGCGCGCCTGCTCGTTGTTGACGTAGGCGATGTTCTCCAGGCTGGCCTGGATCTGCGACATGCGGTAGAGCCCGAGGCCGGCCACAGCGGCGAGCAGCAAGAGCAGCAGCGCGAACGACAGCGTCAGGCGGCGTGACAAGGAAAGCGAATTCATCGGTTGTCTCACGTAGATCGAGGTGATGCGGGTGCGATCGAGCCTCGAGTGGGGCCTCAGATCTGGCCTAGCTTCGTCATTCGGTGCGCGCACTTGAGTGCAAGTGGGCAGATACCTGTGCAATCGCTGCAATGTGATAAAAACAGTCGGCTCAATTGCTAAAAATAGCAGCGCTTGAGCCGATACCAGAGCTTCGCCCCTCACCGACTCACCGGGCCAAGCCGCCATGAACTCACCCAACGGATGGCGCGAGGCGCTCCGTGAAATCCGCGTGCTGTACTCGGCCACCGATGCCGAGACGGCAGGCATCCGCGCCGCGCTGCTGGCCCAGGTGCTGCGGCTGACGCCGTTGATGATGGCCGCCAACGCCGGCTGCGCCACGCTGGTGCTGTGGTCGTTCAAGCATCGCCTGGCTGCCGGCTTCATCGAGTGGTACCTGATGCTGATCGGCCTGGCCTTCATGGCCTGCCTGGCCTGGTGGCGCCGCCGCAACCACCGGCCGGTGGCGGCCTCGGTGCGGGCGCTGCACCGGGCAACGGCCCATGCAGCCCTTTTGGCGGGGCTGTGGGCCGCAGCGCCCTTGCTGTGGTTTCCGGGCGCAGCACCGGCCCCGCAACTGCTGATCGCCACGCTGCTGGCGGGTCTGATGGCCACGGGGGCCTTTGTGCTCAGTCCGCTGCCGCTGGCCAGCCTGGCCTGGTCCGCGCTGCTGACGCTGGCGGCGGTGGGCGGCCTGATCAGGCACCAGGACCCCGCCCTGATGGGCGTCGAGTGGCTGATGGCGTTCTACGGACCGGTGGTGGCGCTGGGTGCGCAAGCAGCCGGGCGCAAGCAGGTGGCCCTGCTGCGTGCACAGGCACAGGCCGAACGGCAGCAGCACATGCTGGAGGTGCTGCTGGACGACTTCGAGCAGAACGCCGACGACGCGCTGTGGCAATCTGACGCCGAAGGCCGGCTCAGCCACTGGTCGCCGCGGCTGCTGGAGATCCTGGGGCCGCAGCTGTCCACGCCGACTCGTCGGCCGCTGCAGACCATCCTGGCCGAGCGCGTGGTCGAAGGACTGCCGGCGCTGCGCGAAGTGCTGGGCGCAGGCCGGCCCTTTCGCAATCTGCCGCTGAGCCTGCGGCTGGACGATGGCAGCGTGCGCCACCTGCTGGTGCAGGGCAAGCGCATCATCGACGACCACGGCCGCACCGTGGGCTGGCGCGGCGTGCTGTCCGACGTCACCGAACGGCGCATGGCGCAGGCCCGATTGCAGGAGCTGGCGCACAGCGACTCCCTCACCGGCCTGGCCAACCGCCACACGCTGCGGCACACGCTGACAGAGGCTGCCAGGGCCCAGGCGCCGGTGGCGCTGCTGTCGATCGACCTCGACCATTTCAAGGCGGTGAACGACACCTTGGGCCATTCGGTGGGCGACGAAGCCCTGCGCGCCCTGGGCCACCGCCTGTCCCAATGTGTGCGCCCCGGCGATCTGGTGGCCCGTCTGGGCGGCGACGAGTTTGCAGTGGTGATGCACCGGCCCGGTGATGCAGCCGATGTGGCCTCCCTCGCCCAGCGGCTGCTGGACGCGCTGGCACAGCCGGTGGAGCTCAACGGCCGCCGGCTGCGGCTGGGCGGCAGCGTGGGCAGCGCCTTCAGTGCCGACAGCGGCGACGTCGACGAATTGCTGGTGCGTGCCGACATGGCGCTGTACGCCTCCAAGGAAGAAGGCCGCGGCCGCCACACGATGTACACCGCCGCGCTGGGCGCACGCAGCCGCCGCCGCAGCGATGTCGAGCAGGGGCTGCGCCATGCGCTGCAACGCGGGCAGTTGAGCCTGCACTGGCAACCCAAGGTCGACATCGCCGAGTGGAAGGTGGTGGGCGCCGAGGCGCTGCTGCGCTGGCAGCACCCTGAACTGGGCGCGGTGTCGCCGGCCGAGTTCATCGTCGCGGCCGAGCAGACCGGCCTGATCGACGAAATCGGCCACTGGGTGCTGACCGAAGCCTGCCGGGCCGGCGCCACTGCGCTGGCTGGGCTGGTGGTTTCGGTCAACGTATCGCCCCAGCAGCTGCGCGACGAGCACTACGTGGAGCGCGTGCGCGCGGTGCTGCGTGACACCGGCCTGCCGGCCACCCGGCTGGAGCTGGAGATCACCGAATCGATCTTCATGGGCGACATCGACGGCGTGCTGGAACGCCTGCGCGCACTGCGCGGGCTGGGCGTGCGCGTGGCGCTGGACGACTTCGGCACCGGCTATTCGTCACTGGCCTACCTGCGGCGCTTCCCGTTCGACACGCTGAAGATCGACCGCGCCTTCATCAGCGAGGTGCTGCTGCGCCGCGATGCCCATGCCATCGTGCAGACCATCGCCAGCATGGCCCACACGCTGGGCATGCGCACCGTGTGCGAAGGCGTGGAATCCAGCGAGCAGCTGGCGGTGCTGCGCAGCGTGGGTTGCACCGAGATCCAGGGCTACCTGGTGTCGCCCGCGCAACCGTTGGCCGGTCTGCAAGCCCTGATGCAGGCTTGGCGGCAGCCAGAGCCCCAGGCCGCTTAACGCCCCAGCGTGCGCAGCTGCGCCAGCGAATCGAGGATCAGGTCTTCCACCAGCCCGAACAGGCGCTCCCGCTCGCGGCCCTGGGCCGTGTTCCCGCAGGCACCGGGCGTGGCGCCGAGCAGCAGGTGAAACGGCAGATCGAGCGGCTGACCGGCCGTGGGGCCGCGGGGGCCGGCCGGCAGGCCGCCGCCCGGGGTGGCGGGTCGGTCGGTCAGGTCGATCATGGTGCCGACGATGCGCAACGCCTGGCCGCCTTCGGCACGCGCCACCACACGCCCGCGCGAATGCAGCCGCCGGTAGCCCGACCCGTTGCTGCGCAGGCGGAACACGGCCTCGTAGCGCGGCTCGGTACCGCGCAGGTGGGCACGCATCGCGTCCAGCATCGGCTCCAGGTCGTCGGGGTGCACACGGCAGCGCCAGAAGTGCGTGCTGTCGGCGGCATGCGGGTCAGGAAAGCCCAGCCGCTGCTTCCAGGTGGGTGAGTGGTGCACCGTCTCCAGCTTGGGGCGCAGGTCCCACAGGCCCAGTTCACCGGCCTCCACCGCGGGTTGCCAATCGATCAGGGCCGGGGACTGCTGCTCCATGGCGGCTCATGGTAGCGCCGCACACCCCCCGACACCGCTCGATCTGGCCCTCAAAATCGGCCAGACGTCTCATCCGCCCCAACGGCCGGCCAGCCGGCCGCCGATGTCCACTGGCCGCGCCAGCGCCACGGCGGGGGCCACCGCGGGCGCGGTGGCCAGCGGCGTCACCCGCTCGAAGTGGCGCGCGGCCAGCGCCTCGGGGATGAAGCGCGACAGGCTGGCGTACAGATGGCGGTCGCCGTGCTTGACCTGGTCGGTGACGTAGAAGCGCTGCGGCACCAGCAGGTCGAGGTGCTGGCGGGCGCGCGTCATGCCCACGTACAGCAGCCGGCGCTCCTCGTCGATCTGCGCGCTGTCGCGGGTGCTCATCTCCGAGGGGATGCAGCCGTCCACCACGTTCAGGATCTGCACGGCCGACCATTCCTGGCCCTTGGCCGAATGCAGCGTGGACAGCACCAGGTAGTCCTCGTCCAGGTGCGGCGGGCCGGCTTCGTCGCTGCTGGCCTCGGGCGGGTCCAGCGTCAGCTCGGTGATGAAGCGTTCACGGCTGGCATGGCCGGCGGCGATGCGGGCCAGTTGCTGCAGGTCGGCCTGGCGCGCAGGCGCATCGTCGTGCAGGCGCTGCAGCACCGGCTCGTACCAGCGCATCACCGCGTCCAGGTCGCCGGGCCACTGGCCGGCCTGCTGCAGCTGCGCATACAGCGCGAGAAAGTCCTGCCAATCCGCCTGCGCGGCCGGCGGCATGCGCCAGGCCAGCAAGGCGGCGGCCGGGTCAGCGGTCGGCTCCAGCGCATCGAGCAGCTTGCGGGCATTGGCCGGGCCCACGCCGGCCACCAGCTGCGCCACGCGGAAGCCGGCGATGCGGCTGCGCGGGTTCTCGGCCCAGCGCAGCATGCACAGCACGTCCTTCACATGCGCCGATTCCAGGAACTTGAGCCCGCCGAACTTGACGAACGGGATCTGCCGGCGCGTGAGCTCCAGCTCCAGCGCGGCACTGTGGTGCGAGGTGCGGAACAGCACCGCCTGCTGCCGCAGCTTGAAGCCCTCCTCGCGCAGCGCCAGCACCCGGTCGGCCACGCAGCAGGCCTGTTCGGCCTCGTCGGCCACCGTCACCAGCCGCGGGCGGGCACCGGCGCTGCGGTCGGTCCACAGCTGCTTGGCATGGCGCTCCGGCGCCAGCGCGATGACGGCGTTGGAAGCGTCCAGCAGCGGCTGGGTGCTGCGGTAATTGCGCTCCAGCGGCAGCACCCGCGCCGGCTGGCCGAACTGCTGCGGAAAGTCGAGGATGTTGCGCACCTCGGCCGCGCGAAAGCCGTAGATGGACTGCGCATCGTCGCCCACCACCGTCAGGCCGCGGCCATCGGGCTTGAGGGCGCGCAGCACCGCCGCCTGCAGCCGGTTGGTGTCCTGGTACTCGTCCACCAGCACATGGTCGAAGCGCGCGGCCACATGGGCGGCCAGCGCCGGCTCTTCCATCATCGCGGCCCAGTACTGCAGCAGGTCGTCGTAGTCCAGGCTGTGCTGCTGCAGCTTGGCGCGGGTGTAGGCCGCGAACAGCTGGTTCAGCTCGGCGGCCCAGGCCTCGCACCACGGAAAGGCGTCGCGCAGCACCGCGGCCAGCGTGGCCTGGCTGTTGACCACGCGCGAGTAGATCGCCAGGCAGGTGCCCTTTTGCGGAAAGCGGCTGCGGGCCGCGGCAAAGCCGGCTTCCTGGCGGGCCAGGTTCATCAGGTCTTCGGCGTCGGCCCGGTCGAGGATGGAAAAGCGCTCGGGCAGGCCGATGGCGGGCGCATATTCGCGCAGTAGCCGCGCGCCGATACCGTGAAAGGTGCCCGCCCAGGGCAGCGAGGGAGGCCGGGTGGACGTGGGCAGCGCCAGCGCCTGGTGCAGCGTGCGGCCGACGCGGCGCTCCATCTCGTGCGCAGCGCGGCGCGAGAAGGTGAGCAGCAGCACCCGCTGCGGATCGGCCCCCGCCATCACCAGCCGGGCGACGCGGTGCGCCAGCGTCATCGTCTTGCCGCTGCCGGCGCCGGCGATCACCAGCAGCGCGCGCTCATCGTGCTCGGCCACGCCATGCTCCACCGCCTGCCGCTGCTGGGGGTTGAGCGAGGCGAAGGGGTCGGGGCGGGTGAGGACGGCAGACATGGCGGCACGGCGGACAGCACAAGCACTGTACATCCATCCAGACCAGACGCGCACCGGCCCTGCTGTAACGACGGGCACGGCTTAGGCGCGACAATGCTCCCCTGGGACCCAACCGGCCTGCCCCCGTGCTTGCACTCGGCGCGGCCGACCCCAGCTGAGCAGACGACACACCACAAGAAGCTTTTGATGAACGCGCCCCTGCGGCCCGCCCACATGGCCGGGCCTGATGCCGAACCTGCCGCCGACACCCCTGCCCTGTTCTATGGCGGCAGCTGTCGGCTGCCGACGGAGATGGGCGAGTTCCTGCTGCATGGCTTTCGCGATGCCACCGGCCGCGAACATGCGGCGCTGACGGTGGGCGCCATCGACGACGGCCAGCCGGTGCTGACGCGCCTGCACTCCGAGTGCCTGACCGGCGACACCTTGTACAGCCTGAAGTGCGACTGCGGCCCGCAGCTGCAGGCAGCGCAGCAGGCCATCGCCACCGAGGGCCGCGGCGTGCTGCTGTACTTGCGGCAGGAAGGCCGCGGCATCGGTCTGGTGGACAAGATCCGCGCCTATGCGCTGCAGGACGCCGGCGCCGACACGGTGGAGGCCAACCGCCGCCTGGGCCTGCCCGACGACGCGCGCGACTACCGCGTGGCCGCCGAGATGCTGAAGATCCTGGGCGTGTGCTCGGTGCGCTTGCTGACCAACAACCCGGCCAAGATGCAGGCCCTGAGCGACCTGGGCGTGGCCGTGACCGAACGCCTGCCGCTGCGCGCCGGCGAGAACCCGCACAACAGCAACTACCTGTTGACCAAGGCTTTGCGCATGGGCCACTGGCTGGGCGCGGCCGAAGAAGCCTGACGGTTATCCTCGCGGCTCTTGCTGGAGCCGAGATGATCCTGACCCCTCTTCGCGCCGCCGCCGCCCTGGCGCTGTGCGGTGCCCTGCTTCCCCTGGCCGCGCAGGCCGACAGCGCGGTGTCGTCCGCTTCCAGCGCCGGCTCGGCCTCGTCGGGCAGCGTGTCCGATTCGCTGCGCGGCTCCAGCCGCAGCTCCACGCGCGACGACAAGGTGGCCGAAGGCGACTACCGCATCGTGGCGGTGGCGGCCGCGCCCGGCAAGCCCGGCATGCTGCGGCTGACGCTGCAGGCCGATGCCGCCGAATTCCAGCTCGACCTGCCGCAGCGCACCGGCGAGCGTTCGCGCCTGCAGGCCGGCGACACGGTGCAGGCCCGTCACCGGCCCTACGGCATCGAATTCGCGCGGGCCGACAACCGCGAGCCCTTCTTCCTGGTGCTGGCCGACGACTGGTACGGCGAGCTGGCCTCGCGCCCGGTCGCGCTGTAAGCGCCGGTGGCCCTGCTCTGCCTGCGGCGCCCGCCAGCAGCCGCGCTGGCGGCCGCGCTGGCGGCCGCCGCGCTGCTGCTGGCCGCCAGCGCGGCCCAGGCCGGCTCGCCCGTCTTCTGTGGCCAGGGCCCTGAACTCACGGCCCGCCAGCAAGACCGGCTGCTGCAGTTCGCGGCGCGCATCAAGCAGCAGCTGGATGCTTCGGGCAGCCGCGTGGCGCTGGTCTCGCGCAGCGGGCTCGACCTGGACCGCTTCCAGCTGCGCTACTCGCATGCCGGCATCAGCCTGAAGGCTAGCGCCAACGGCGCATGGTCGGTGCGCCAGCTGTACTACGCCTGCGACGAAAGCCGGCCCCGGCTGTACGACCAGGGCATGGCCGGCTTCGTGATGGGCAACGACCGGCCCGACAGCGGCTTCGTCTCGCTGGTGCTGCTGCCGGCCGACGCCGGCGCCGCGCTGCAGGCGGCGGCGCTGGACAACCCGCGTGCACTGTCGCTGCTGGCGGCGCGCTACAGCGCCAATGCCTACCCCTTCAGCCAGCGCTACCAGAACTGCAACCAGTGGGTGGCCGAGCTCATGGCCCTGGCCTGGGCGCCGCTGCCGGCCGTACCCTCTCCCGATGACGGCCGCTCGCCGCGCGCTGCCGCTCAGCAGTGGCTGCGCGACGCCGGCTATGCGCCGGTGCCGGTGGCGGTGAACTCCCACGCGCTGATGTTCGCGGGCCCCTTCGTGCCCTGGATCCACCTGGACGACCATCCGCAGGACGACCTGTACGCGCTGAAGCTGCAGGTGAGCCTGCCCACCGCGCTGGAAGCCTTCGTGCAGCGTCAGGTGCCGGGCGCCCGGCGGCTGGAGCTGTGCCACGACGGCCAACAGGTGGTGCTGCGCCGCGGCTGGCAGCCGATGGGTCCGGGCTGCCGCGCAGAGGCCGGCGATGAGGTGTTCGAGCTCAACTAGCGCAGCGAGCTTGGGGGCCCCACCCGCCCGCCGGGCCGCCCCAAGGGCGGGTGCGCCCCCTCGGGGGGCAGCGAGCAAGGCGAGCTTGGGGGCCTCATCTCACCCCCAGCGGGTGCCAGGGCCCACCACGATGCGGTCGGCCGACTCGTCGCCATGGAAGCGGCGGGCCGGCGCGGTGAGCACGTCTTCCAGCAGCGTGCCCCAGTTGGCATGGCCCGGCTGGCGGGCCAGCTGCGCCTCGCGCTCGTCCACCAGGTGGTCGATGGCGTCGGGCTGTGGCGCGCCGCCGCGGTCGGTGGCTCGCTCCGGCCCATGGCCCATGTGGATGGCGATGCGCCGGCACACCGACGCGTACATCTGCGCGATGCGCGACGGGCTGAGGCTGAGCGAATCGGCCAGCTGCACCGGCGTCATGCCCACGCCCAGGTAGGCGTCGATCACCTGGCGGTCGGTCTCGGGCAGGCGGGCGAAGAAGCGCTCCAGCCGGCGCAGCAGCAGCGCGGTGTCCACCCGCGCCTCCACCTCGTCGCGGGCGGTGGCCGGCTCGCGCTGCGGCGTGCGCAGCTCGTCGTCGTCGGGCGCGGGGCTCAGGCTCTCGGGCCGGGCGCGCAGCGCGGCGTGTTCCAGCGCCGCCACCTCGTCGATGCCCAGGCCACAGGCCTCGCTCAGCTCGGCCAGCGTCGGGCTGCGGCCATGCAGCGCAAACCAGCGCTCGCGGGCGATTTCCACCACCTTGATCTTGCGCCGCTCGCTGCGCGGCAGCACGTCCATACCACGCAGCTCGTCCAGCATCGCGCCGCGCACTCGGGCACGGGCATAGCGCACGAAGGCCTTGCGGCCCTCCTCGGAGTTGACGTCGCCGTCATGGCGGAAGCCCAGCGCAGCCTGCGCCACCGCGATCAGGCCCACCTGGATCAGGTCGGCCCGCTCGACGTTGGACGGCAGCTTGCGCGCCAGCAGCGCCGCTTCCTGGCGCACCCAGGAGCTGTTGCGCGCGATCAACGCCGACGGCAGACCGTCCATCGAGATCATGCTGCTGAAGCCATTCGGTGAATATTCACATCCGGTGCTGAGCACCTGGTCGACTTGCAGCAAAGCGCCGCTCCCCCTGTTGCCACTCTGTTTTACGTGTACGAAGGGGAACGTTACGGGAAAAAAGTCACGTTCCTTGTGACAAATGGAACGTCATTTGGTGCTAACCGAGCCCTGGATGCAGGGGTTTTCCCTTGGGGGACAGTCGGTTGCAAAAAAGGGGCCTGCGCCAGGGCCTCGCGCCTTTACCGCCCTCCCGGGCGGCTGTTCAGGCGCGGGCGGCCCAACGCCGCTTGCCGGCGCGCTTGGCCTCGTACAAGGCCTCGTCGGCGCGGCGCAACAGGTCGGCCACCGTGGCGCCGGCGGCGGGCGCCACCGCGATGCCGACGCTGGCCGACACCGGCTGCCGCACACCGGGGTAGGGTTCCGACAGGGCGCGCACCAGTTTCTCGGCCACGGTGGCAGCGCCATCGGGCGCGGTGTCGCTGAGCAGCACCACGAACTCGTCGCCGCCCAGGCGCGCCGGCACGTCGGCCGAGCGCAGGCTGCCCACGATGCGCTGCGCCGCGATCTTCAGCACCTGATCGCCCATCGCATGGCCGTGGTGGTCGTTCACGCCCTTGAAGCCGTCCAGGTCCAGCGCCAGCAGCACGCGGCGCTGGCCGTTGCGCTGGTCGTCGATCAGCTGCCGGTGGGCCAGCGCCTCGAACAGCAGCCGGTTGCTCAGGCCGGTCAGGGCATCGGTGTGCGCCAGGTGCTGGGCGTGGGCCAGCATCTTGGATGCCTGTTCCAGGACCTCGCCCACCGCATCGGCCTCCTTCAGGCCGGTGCGCGGCGCGGCCACCAGCTCGCCACGGCCCAGCGCCAGCGCAGGGCCGATCAGGCCCTGCACCGACCGCGTGAGCCGCCGCGCCCAGCCCAGCGCCACCAGCATGCCCAGGCCGATGGCCGCCGCCACACCCAGCGCCGCGATGGCGATGGAGCGATACAGCTGGCGGGTGACCTCCGCCTGCGGCGCGCCCACGGCCACGCTCCAATCGGCCACCATCGAGCGGCTGAAGGCGGTGATGACCTCGAAGCCCTCGTGCGTGCGGGCGTCGTACACGCCTTCACGGCGGCCCAGGATGGCCTCCACCAACTCGGGCTGCGCCGGGCTGCCGACGAAGCGCGCGTTGTCCAGCGAGCGGGCGATGATGGTGCCGTGCCCGTCCACCACGGTAGCGATCCAGTTCTCGGGCAGGTTGTGGCGGCGCAGCAGGCCGGCCACCCGCGCCGGCGACAGACCCACCGCCAGCGCCTGCACCACCTTGCCGTCGCGCCACACTGGCACCGCCACCGAAATCATCTGCTCCTTCGAGACCGAACTGGCGACAAGGCCGGTCACCGTCAGCTCGCCGCGGTCGAACACGCGCGCCAGGTCGGGGCCTACGCCCGCGCGCGGCAGCGGCGTGCCGTAAGGCTGCAGGGTGTTGAGCAGCTGGCGGCCGTCGCGCGCCATCAGCACGTAGTTGTCCACCAGACCCACCGCCAGTGCCTGGCTGGCGCGGTCGTGGAAATCGGCCAGGTGGCCGTTGACCAGCTCGCGGCTGGTGGCCAGCGATTCGAGCACCGCGCCGATGCGGCCGAGCTCACGGTCGATCTCGGCCACCGCGCCCTGGGCCAGCAGCAGTTCCTGGCGGTACAGGCGCTCGCGCTGCAGCCGGTAGTCCTGAACCAGCAGCAGGCCGGCGGCGATGGCGGCCGGCAGCACGCAGGCGGCCACCAGCGCCGCCAGCATCACCCGGATGGACCATGCGCGCGGCGTGGCTGCGGCAGGCAGCGTGTTCGCTTCACCCACGTTCGATCCACCGCATCGACACCTCCGGCATGCTGTCTCCCGCTCGGCCTATTGTGGTCCGTCCGACGACGCGTGCGCATCCCGCGCAATGGCAGCGTGTGCCGAACAGGCCGATCACGGCCGCCTGTATACCTCGCCACGGGCTGCGCTGTCCGCCGGCGCCCCGCTTCATCGCTTGTCCTACAGCCGGCGTCCGCCCGCGCTGTTAGCGTGCGGGCATTCAATCATCGAGAGGAGTTGCGCGATGGACGCACCGGTGCACGACCTGGGCGAATTGTTCAGCCAGCTGGGCCTGCCTTCCAGCCCCGAGGAGATCGAGCAGTTCATTGCCACCCACCGCGGCCTGCCGCCCGAGGTGCTGCTGAGCGAGGCGCCGTTCTGGTCGCCCGCGCAGGCGCAGTTCCTGAAGGAGGAATGGCGCGAGGACGCGGACTGGGCGCCGCTGGTGGACCAGCTCAACGTCCGCCTGCGTTGAGCGCCACGCCCGGCACGCCCGCCGCGATGGCGGCGGCGCGCACGCTGTTCCTGGAAGGCGTGGCGCATTACGAGGCCGGCCGCGCCGAAGAAGCCGTGCAGCGCTTCGAGGCGGCCCTGGCGCTGGCGCCCGGCCGCGTGTCGGTGCTCATCAACCTGGGCGCGGCACGCTTGAAGCTGGGCCGGCGCGAAGCCGCGATCGAGGCGCTGGACAGCGCGCTGGCGGCCGAGCCGCAGCATGCCGATGCTTGGCTGCACCGCGGCCTGGCCGCCGGCGAACTGGGCCGCCACGAAGAAGCGCTGGCCAGCTTCGACCGTGCGCTGGCGCTGGACGCCGGCAGCGGCACCGCGCAGTTCTACCGCGCGATGAGCCTGAGCCACCTGCGGCGCCATGCCGAGGCGCTGGACACGCTGGACCGCCTGCTGCAGCACCAGCCGCAACGTGCCACCGCCTGGCTGCTGCAGGCGCAGACGCTGCAGATGCTGAACCGCCATGCCGAGGCCCTGCCCGCCTACCGGCGCGCGGTGGCCGCCGACCCGCAGCTGGGCGCCGCCTGGAGCCAGCTGGGCCAGCTGCTCAAGGACCTGGGCCAGCGCGACGAAGCCCGCGCCGCCTTCGAGCGTGCGCTGGCCGCCGGCGACGACCCGGCCACCAACCGCTACTTCCTGGCCGCGCTGGGCCACGGCCCGGCGCCCGAGACGGCGCCGGCGCATTACGTGCGCGCGCTGTTCGATGGTTATGCCGACGACTTCGAGCCCCACCTGCTGGAGGTGCTGCGCTACCGCGCCCATGAAGACGTGGCCGCCGCCGCGCTGGCCGCCTGGCAGGCAGGACAGCCGCCCGGCATGCCGCCGGACTGGGCGCTGGACCTGGGCTGTGGCACCGGCCTGTGCGGCGCGCGCCTGAAGCCGCCCGCCCGCCACCTGGAGGGCGTGGACCTGTCGCAGACCATGATCCACGCCGCCCGCGCGCGCGGCGTGTACGACACGCTGGCCCACGCCGACGTGGTGCAGCACCTGCAGGCCAGCGCCCGCCACTACGACCTCGTGGTGGCGGCCGACACCTTCATCTACCTGGGCGACCTGGGCCCGCTGTTCGCGGCGCTGCGGCCGCGGCTGCGGCCCGGTTCGGTGCTGGCGTTTTCGGTGGAAACCGCCGAGGCGGGGCCGGATGACAGCGCGCCCGACTACCGCCTGAACGCGCAGCTGCGCTATGCCCACAGCCAGGCTTACCTGCAGCGGCTGGCCCGCCTGCATGGCCTGCTGGTGGTCAGTGCGGAACCGCGCGTGCTGCGTGAAGAGCAACGCCAGCCGGTGCGGGGCTGGATCGTCGCCATGAGGACCGACAACGGTGCATCACCCGTGAACTAGTGCACGCACAGCCGGTGAACCGGCGTATTTGCAATTCCGAAATTGCAAATATGAAACTCATCGACACCCTGCTCGGCCGCCCCACCCTGCCCCGGCTGATGGCTGACACAGGCGTGTGGCTGCGCCAGCGCGGCATCACCGCCTTCGACATCGAGCCGGTGCTGATGCAGCTCAGCCTGCAGCTGCCCGATGGCAGCCAGCACCGCATCCAGCTGGGCCGCCTGTGGCCACACTGGCAGCAGGCGCCCCGGCGTGCCCGCGCCCGCCTGCTGCACGACTACCTGCACGAGCTGCTGACCGCTGGCGAGCAGGTGCCCACCGACTACGCCAGCGCCCGCCCGCATCTGCGCCCGGTGCTGCGCACGCGCGACCAACTGGCCGCCGCCCAGCTGTCCGTGCCGGGGCAGGCGCCCGACGCGCCGCCGCTGGTGGCCCACCGGCCGTGGGTGGGCGACCTGATGGCCGCCCTGGTGATCGACCGACCGCAATCGATGATGTACGTGCAGCCAAGCCTGCTGAAAGCCTGGGGCGTGCCCTGGGAGCAGGCCTGGGACGACGCCATCGACAACCTGCGCAGCGCGTCGACCGCCGGGCGCTGGCAGGAACTGGTGCCCGGCGTGTGGCGCGGCCATTGGGACGATGCCTACGACAGCTCGCGCGCCCTGCTGCCGGAGGTGATGCACCGCGGCCCGGCGCGCCAGCCGCTGGTGCTGCTGCCCTTCCGCGAAGCGCTGCTGCTCACCTCTGCCGACGACCCCCAGGGGCCGCAGGCGATGCTGGCCTGGGCGCTGGCACAGCTGGACGGCCCGCTGCGCTGGCTGTCGCCCGAGCTGCTGCGCTTGCAGGCCAGGAGCTGGGCGCCGGAAGAAGCGGTCGACCCTGCCGCGCCGCTGCAGGCGATGCTGCGGCTGCGCTTTCGCGTGGCGGCCTACGACTGCCAGCAGCAGGCGCTGGCGCCGACACTGCCCGGGCTGCACGTGGGGGCCTGCCGCGTAGCGCAAGCGGAAGACGGCACGCTGGTGAACTACACCACCTGGGGCCAGGGCCAGGACACCTTGCTGCCCGAGGCCGACAACGTGCTGCTGATGTGGCAGGAAGCGGGCGAAGCCCGTCTGCTGTCGCTGCCCTGGGCAAGCCTGCAGGCGCACTTCGCCGATCTGCTGGAACCCACCACCCACCAGCCGCCGCGCTACCGCGTGCGCGGCTTTCCCGATGCGGCACGGCTGGCCGAGGTGGCGCAGGCCACTGCCACTGCCGGCACCGTCACACGCGCGCCTACGCTCCGCCTTGATGGATCTGCCGGCTGATCTGCGCCGCCGCCTGCACCAGCCGCGGCCCCAGGCGCAGCAGCAGCGAATGCGTGAGGTAGCTGCTGGGGCCGCCGATGGTCAGCGCCAGCGGCGGCCGGCCATCGCCCACCTCCACCGGCACGCCCACCGCGCTGATCTCGTGCTGCCAGTCCTGCTCTGACAGCACGTAGCCCTGATCCGCGTACTGCTGCAAGGCCGCGGCCAGCGCCCGTTGCTGGCGCGGCCACTGGTCGGGCTGGGCCTGGGCCAGGTGGGCGCACACGCCGTCACGCTCGGCCTCGGGCAGCGCACACAGCAGCGCGCGGCCCATCGCGGTGTCGGGCAGGGGCAGGCGCGCGCCCACGTCCAGCCCCAGCGTCAGGCGGCCGGCACCGCGGCAGTGGGCCACGTACACCATCTGCAGCTGGTGGCGCAGGCCCATGGACACGGCGGCTTCCACCTCGTCGGCCAGCGCCTGCATCACCGGCCGCGCGATGCGCGCGATGTCGAAATTGCTGAGCATGCTGAAACCCAGCGCCAGCACGCCGCCCGCCAGCGCATAGTGGCCACTGTCGGCCTGGTGGCGCAGGTAGCCCAGATGCACCAGCGTGAAGGTGAGCCGCGACACCGTGGCCTGCGGCAGCCCGGTGCGGCGCGCGATCTCCTGGTGCGAGAGCCAGCGGTCTTGCGGCTTGAAGCAGCGCAGCACCTCCAGCCCGCGGGCCAGGGCGGTGACATAGCGCCGGTCTTCCTCGGCAGGTGTGTCGGTGTCGGTCAGGCGGCGGCGGCTCATGTGCTCATCTTAATCCGCCTTGCGGAATATGAGTCGCACTGCTTGTGTCCGAAGCTGTCGCCCCGGTGACATGCGCTGCGGGTTAACTCCGCGTTTACACCGGTGGCGTGCCGGCACTACGATGGCCCACAGGCTCGGTCTTGTTTTCTGCCTTGCGGAATACGGCCAGCCCACACAACAGCGCCAGCACGGCGCGACACAGGAGACGACAGGTGAAGCAGTACCCCCCTGGCCCGGCGCTGTGCGCCACCCCGCTCGCCCTCGCGATCATGCTGCTGGCCGGCTGCGGCAGCAACGGCAGTGACGATCCCCCGGTGCAGATCAAGACCTTGTCCACCCGCGCCGACCTGGTGACCGACGGCGACGCGATGGTGGAGATCGTGCTGCCCTCGGGCGCCCAGGCCGACGGCCTGAAGGTGGAGGTGGGCGGCCGTGACGTGAGCAGCGCCTTCGCGCTGCGCAATGGCCGCCTCACCGGCCTGGTGACCGGCCTGGCCGCGGGCGAGAACACCCTGGTGGCCAGCACCCGCAATGCCAGCGCCGCCGAGCTGAAGATCACCAACACCGGTCGTGGCGGCCCGATCATCTCGGGCCCGCAGACGGTGCCTTACGTGTGCGCCACGCCGGTACCGCAGGCGGCCACGGGCACCCTGCCCGCCACCCATGCCAGCGGCCTGGGCACCGCGGCGGTGGATGCGCAGTGCAACATCGCCACCGAATACAAGCTGTACTACAAGACCACGGCGGCCAGCTGCAGCTTCGCGCTGCCCGACCCGTCGCCCAACGTGCCGTTCGACAGCACCACGCCGCCCACCACGGCCACGCCGCCGGCCAACCCCTGCTTCAAGCCCTATACGGTGGGCAGCACGCCGGCTGACCTGGCCACCACCACCACCGACAGCGGCGCCACCGTGCCCTACATCGTGCGGGTGGAGCGCGGCACCATGAACCGCGGCATCTACGACATCGCGGTGCTGTTCGACCCCGCCAAGCCCTGGACGCCGGTGGAGCCGCAGGCGCAATGGAACGGCAAGGTGCTGTACCAGTTCGGCGCCAGCACCGGCCAGCCGCGCCGGCAGTTCCGCCCCGCCACCGCCTGGACCGACGACAAGTCGCTGTCGCGCGGCTTCATGGTGGTGGCCAACAGCCTGACCGACTCGCTGCAGAACTCCAACCGGGTGATGATGACCGAGACGGTCATGATGATGAAGGAGCACATCAGCGACAGCTACGGCGCCATCAAGTACACGATGGGCAGCGGCTGCTCGGGCGGCTCGATCAACGCCAACATGAACGCGTCCATCGCCCCGGGGCTGCTGGATGGCATGACCATCTCCTGCGCCTACCCCGACTCGGAATCGACGCTGCTGGAAGTCAACGACTGCGTGCTGCTGGTCGAGGCCTACCAGAAGCCCGCCTGGCTGAACCTGATGACCACCGCCGGCCTGACGCCTGCGCAGGCCAATGCGAAGAAGGCGGCCATCAATGGTCACCGCGACCAGACCGGCTGCCATGCCTGGTTCAACCGCTTCGGCACCAATGCGCAGGTCGGCAACTACTTCGCGCGCACCGTGGTGGACAACACCACCGGCGCCATCAACCAGGCCAGCACGCTGACCAACAACTGCCAGCTGCCCACCAGCCAGGTGTTCGACAAGACCAGCAACCCCAACGGCGCCCGCTGCAGCGCCTGGGACTGGGCCACCTCCATCTGGGGCAAGTCAGGTGACGGCAACCGCTCGCGCGAAACGCGCGACAACACCGGTGTGCAGTACGGCCTGAAGGCGCTGATGGATGGCGCCATCACCGGCGAAGAGTTCGTCACGCTCAACGAGATCGTCGGCGGCGTGGACAAGGACTCGCAGCTGGTGGCCGCCCGCTCGCAGGCCGACACCACCGCGCTGGACATCGCGTACAAGGCCGGCATCGTGATGAGCGGCCAGCAGCTGGCCAAGACGGCGGTGATCGACATGCGCGGCTACGACGATTCGCTGATCGACGTGCCGCCGGGCATCACCGCCTTCCCGCAGGCGCTGGTGGGCATCCACCACCAGTGGCGCAGCTTCAGCATCCGCGACCGGCTGGACAAGGCCAACGGCAACCACGACAACCAGGTGATCTGGCGCTTCGGCCGCAACGGCTTCACCCCCTCGGCCACCATGGCCACCAGCGCCTTCCTCACCATGGACGAGTGGCTGACCAAGGTGAAGGCCGACACCAGCACCGCCACCATCGAGCAAAAGCTGAAGGCCGCCAAGCCGGCCGGCGCCAGCGACCACTGCCTGCTGAGCACCGATGCCGCCCAGGCCACCAAGGTGACCGACACCGCGGCCTGCGACGCCGACCCGTACCTGCGCAAGTCGGCCTCGCCGCGCCAGGTGGCCGGCGGCCCGCTGACCGAAGACGTGCTCAAGTGCCAGCTCAAGCCGGTGAACGCGGCCGACTACAACGGCCTGCTCAGCGCCGCGCAGCTCACGCGGCTGCAGGCGGTGTTCAGCACCGGCGTGTGCGACTGGAGCAAGCCCGGCGTTGGCCAGCAGCCGGCCGTCGGCTGGCTGACCTTCGCCGCCGGCCTGGGCGGCCAGCCGCTGCCGGCCGAGCCGGTGTCCCGCGCGAGGTAAGCCCTGCCCGCACACGACCTTCTTCCACCCCTGCCCCCGCCCGTGCGCGGGGGCCTGCCGGCAGCCGCCGGCTTTCCCGTTTCTTGCGACCCTGAAGGAGACCGCCCTTGAAGCCCACCCCCACCCCGACCGCCACCCCCGGTGCCCTGCGCCGCCGCACGCTGCTGGCCGCCGCCGGTGGCGCTGCCGCGCTGGCGCCCTTCGGCGCTGCGCGTGCGCAGGCCTACCCCAGCCGGCCGATCACGCTGATCGTGCCCTGGCCCGCCGGTGGCTCCACCGACCGCCACCACCGCCTGCTGGCCGAGCTGGCCAGCAAGCACCTGGGCCAGAACATCATCGTGCAGAACCAGCCGGGTGCCGGCGGCACGCTGGGCCCGGGCGCCATGGCGCTGACCGCCAAGCCCGACGGCTACACCATCTCGCAGTACCCGATGGGCATGCTGCGCATCCCGCACATGCAGAAGACGCAGTGGCATCCGCTGAACGACTTCACCTTCATCATGGGCACTTCGGGCTACACCTTCGGCTTCGTGGTGCGCAGCGATTCGCCCTACAAGACCTTCCAGGACTACGTGGCCGCGGCCCGCAAGGACCCGGGCAAGATCGACTACGGCTCCACCGGCATCGGCACCAGCCCGCACCTGCTGATGGAAGAGGTGGCCGAGGCCGCCAAGATCCAGCTGAACCACGTGCCCTTCAAGGGCAACGCCGACCAGATGCAGGCCTTGATCGGCGGCCATGTGATGGCGGCCAGCGACGCCACCGGCTGGGACAAGTTCGTCGACGCCGGCCAGATGCGGCTGCTGCTGACCTTCGGTGACAAGCGCACCAAGCGCTGGCCCGACGTGCCCACGGCCAAGGACCTGGGCTACGGCGTGGTGTCCACCTCGCCCTACGGCCTGGTGGGCCCCAAGGGCATGGACCCGGCAGTGGTCAAGACCATCCACGACGCCTTCAAGAAGGCGCTGGACGATCCCCGCCATGCCGAGGTGATGGCCCAGCTGAACCAGGAGGTGTGGTACCGCACCGGCGACGAATACCGCGCCTGGGCCACCGAGACCTTCGCCAAGGACAAGAAGCTGATCGAGAAGCTGGGTCTGGCCGCCAAGTGAGCCTGGCAACGGGCGGTGGCGTAAGCTTCCGCCCTGAAGTGCCTTCCTCCCTGCTTGAAACCTCCGCCTGCCCACCTGCGCTGAACGCCCAGGACGTGGCCCAGGCCCTGGCCGAGGCCCGCGCCGCGCGCGACCGGGCCGCCTTCGACGCCGGCCGCCACCATGCCCTGCGTGCCTGGCACAGCCCGGCCGCCGGCGCCGATGCGCGTGCCGAGGCCGGCGTGCTGCTGTCCTTCTGCCTCTACCGGCTGGGTGAGCTGCCCGGCCTGCTGGAGCTGGGCACGCAGACGCTGGCGCTGCTGCAGGCGCCGCAGCACGGCCCCTGGCGCGACGACCTGCTGCGCTGGGTGACGCTGGGCGCCTGCGAGCTGGGCCGCTTCGAGCTGGCCCTGGCCTGCGCGCAGGAGTGCTGCGCCCGCGCCCGCGCAAGCGACGAGCCGCGGCGCCAGGTGCCCGCCCTCACCGCGCTGGGCGCCTGCTTCGAACGCATGGGCGACCCGTGGCAGGCCGAGCGGCTGATGGGCGACGCGCTGGCCATCGCCCGCGTGCACGGCACGCCCTTCGACCGCATGCAGACGCTGAGCAACCTGTGTGCGGTGACCATCGGCGCCTACTACCTGCTGCGGGGCGTGGCCGGCGAGGCCGACGTGCAGGCGGTGCTGCAGCGCTCGCTGGCCTATGCGCGTGAGGCGGTGCAGATCGCCAGCGAAGCCGCCGATGCCGCCTTCGATGCGGTGATCTGGGGCAACCTGGGCGAGGTGCTGGTGCACCTGGGTCAGGCCGAAGAAGCCTGGGAATGGCTCACCGCCGCGCTGCTGCGTGCGCTGGAAGGCGGCCACCAGGCACAGGCCTGCCGCATCCGCTGCACCGTGGCCGAGCTGCACCTGCAGGCCGGCCGCCATGCGCAGGCCGCGGCAGCGCTGGGCCGGCTGCTGCAGGAAAGCAACCCCGGCATCACGGCCACGCTGGTGCGGGTGCACCATGGCCTGTACCGGGCTTTGAGGGCGCTGGGCGATGACCGCGGCGCACTGCAGCACTTCGAGTGTTATGCGCAGATCGAGCGGCGCCGGGCCATCAACCAGCTGCAGAGCCAGTCGCAGTTGCTGGTCACGCGGGTGGAGGTGGAACAGGCCCGTGTGCAGGCCGAACGGCTCCGCCGCGAGGCGCTGGCCGAACGCCAGCGGGCCGACGAGTTCGAATCACGCGCGCTGCGCGATGCCCTCACCGGCCTGGGCAACCGCCGCCAGCTGGACCGCAGCCTGCCCGGCATGCTGGACCAGGCGGTGCGCGGTGGCGGCCCGATGGCGCTGGCGATGCTGGACGTGGACCACTTCAAGGGCGTGAACGACCGCTTCGGCCATGCGCTGGGCGACCGCGTGCTGGTGGCGCTGGCGCAGATGCTGCGCGAGCACATCCGCAGCGAAGACGTGGCGGTGCGCATCGGCGGCGAAGAGTTTCTGCTGGTACTGCCCGGCACCGGCGCCGAGGCCGCGCTGGAAGTGTGCGAGCGCCTGCGCCGCCAGGTAGCCGGCCACGACTGGTCGGCGCTGGCGCCCGGCTTCTCGGGCGTGACGGTGAGCATCGGCCTGGCGCATGCACCGCCGTACGAACGGCAATCGCTGTTCGAGCAGGCGGACCGGGCGCTGTACTGGGCCAAGGGCGAAGGCCGCAACCGCGTCAAACTTGCCTAGCTTCGGGCGCGGCACGCGCTCACTGCACCGCGATCGTCCGGCTGCGGCTGCTTTCGCGCTTGGGCAGCGTGAGGTGCAGCACGCCGTCCTGCAGCCGGGCCACCACGCGGCCGGCGTCCACCTCGTGGGCCAGCGAGAAGCCGCGCGACACGCGGCCCAGGCTGGTTTCCCGCAGCAGCACGCGGCCCTCGGCGCGCGGCTCGGTGGTCTCGCTGCGCACCTCGGCCGCGATGGAGACGAAGCTGCCGTCGATGGTGATGCTGATGTCTTCCTTGCGGGCACCGGGAATCTCGGCCCGCACCTCGTAGTCGCGCTCGTGCTCGGTCAGGTCGAGCCGGATCTGCGGCGGCAGCGCATCCGCCAGCCCGGGTGAATGGGACAGCCGGCGCAGCAGGTCGGGCAGCAGCAGGGTCAGGGCATCGGGTCGGTGAGGGGTGTTCATGGTCGCCTCCGGACCAGGCAGTCAAGGGTGCGGGCAAGTCTAGAAACCGCCCGCCGCGCCGCCTTGCGCTGCATCAAGGCCGTGGCTGCCCGGCCTGCGGACAACGGCCGGCAGGGTGTGCAAAAGCGCCCGATCAGCGCTCGGCGCGGTGGCAACGTCAGATGCATCCGAACGCGTCTTATGATGATTCCACCTCATGCGAACACCGGGTCTGCCATGACGCTCGTGCAATTGCGCCACCTGCTTTCACTGGCGGAAACCGGCTCCTTCACCCGCTCGGCCGAGGCCATGTTCATCACCCAGCCGGCGCTCAGCCGCAGCGTGCAGGCGCTGGAGCGTGAGCTGGGCCAGCCGCTGTTCGACCGCGTGGGCCGCCGCAGCGAGCTGACGCCCTTCGGCCGCGAGGTGGTGCAGCGCGCCAAGCAGCTGGTGTTCGAGGCGGACGAACTGAGCGCCAGCGGCCGCCTGATGGTGGCGGGCAAGGCCGGCGTCATCCGCGTGGGGTTGGGCTCGGGCCCCGGTGCGCTGCTGATGACGCCGCTGCTCAAGACCATGGCCACGCGCTACCCCGGCACGCGGCTGGATATCGCGCGCGGCGACACCACGATGCTGGCGCAGCACCTGCGCGACCGCCGGCTCGATGCGCTGGTGATCGACGCCCGCTCGCTGGTGCCGGCGCCCGACCTGCGGGTGGACACGCTGGTGGAGATGCGCGGCGCCTTCCTCTGCCGGCCCGACCATCCGCTGACGCGCTGGAAGGGCACGCTCAAATTCGCGGCGCTGCGGCAGTTTCCGATCGCCTCCACACCGCTGAGCGACGAGGTGGCGCGCACGATGGTGGAGCGCTACGGCCCGCAGGCCCACCCCGGCGACTGCGTGACGCTGCAGTGCGAGGAGATCGCCGCGCTGGTGGACGTGGCCCGCCACAGCGACGCGGTGGTGCTGACCGTGCGCGCCGCCGCGCCCGCGCTGGTGGAACTGGACGTGCGGCCGGCGCTGAACATCAGCGCCCGCTTCGGCTTGGTGACGCTGGCCGGCCGCGCCCCGGCACCGGCGCTGCCGCTGGTGCGCCGGCTGGTCGAGCAGCTGATGCACGACTGAAGTCCGGCGCCGCTTGCATGCGCCCAATGCATGCAACTTCGCCCTTCAATGCATTGGACGCAGGCTGCTGCGCTGCCTACATTGCCGCGGTCGCCGCCCGCCCGGGCGGCCCTTCGACCCGGACCGACGACGATGAACACCCTGCTGGCCACCATGACCGACCAGGCGCCCGAATTCGTGCAGCTGCGCCGCGACATCCACCGCCACCCGGAGCTGGCCTTCGACGAGCACCGCACCGCCGCCCTGGTGGCCGAGCGGCTGCAGGCCTGGGGTTATGAGGTCACGCGCGGCCTGGGCGGCACCGGCGTGGTGGGCAGGCTGGTGCGCGGCACCGGCGGCCGGCGGCTGGGCCTGCGCGCCGACATGGACGCGCTGCCGGTGCAGGAAGACAACGGCACCGCCTGGGCCAGCAGCCGGCCCGGCCTGATGCATGCCTGCGGCCACGACGGTCACACCGCGATGCTGCTGGCCGCCGCCCACCGGCTGGCCCGCGACGGCCGCTTCAGCGGCACGCTGCACCTGATCTTCCAGCCCGCCGAAGAAGGCGGCGGCGGCGCGCTGCGCATGATGGCCGACGGCCTGTTCGAGCGCTTTCCGTGCGACGCGGTGTTCGCGATGCACAACATGCCCGGCGTGCCGCAGGGCCGCCTGGTGCTGCGCGACGGGGCCATGCTGGCCTCCAGCGACTACGCCACCGTGACGCTGCATGGCAAGGGCGGCCACGGCGGGCTGCCGCAGCACACAGCCGACCCCATCGTCGCCGCCGCCAGCCTGGTGATGGCATTGCAGACGGTGGTGGGCCGTAACGTCGACCCGCTGCAGGCCGCGGTGGTGACGGTGGGGGCGCTGCAAGCGGGCGAGGCCAACAACGTGATCCCGGCCCAGGCGCGGCTGGAGCTGAGCATGCGCGCGCTGGACCGCGGCGTGCGCCAGCTGGTGGAGCAGCGGGTGCGTGCGCTGGTGCAGGCGCAGGCCGAGGGCTTCGGCCTGCGGGCCGAGATTGACTGGCGCCCCGGCTATGCGGTGCTGGTCAACAGCCCCGCCGAAACCGCGCTCGCCCGCGAGGTGGCCATCGAACTGCTGGGCGCCGAGCGGGTGACGGCACACGGCCCGCAGCTCACCGGCAGCGAGGACTTCGCCTTCATGCTGGAACGCGTGCCGGGCAGCTACCTGATGATCGGCAACGGCCGCGCCGCCGAAGAGGGCGGCGAGGGCGACGACGGCGGCGACGGCGCACCGCTGCGCTGCACCTGCATGGTCCACCACCCGGGCTACGACTTCAACGACGACAACGTGGCCGTCGGCAGCGCCTACTGGGTGGCACTGGCCGAACGCTTCCTTTCGGCGGCTCAGCCGCCGCTGGGCATGAACAGCACGGCCACCGGCAGGTCGGCCAGTGCCTTGTCCAGCGCCAGCCCGTCGTAACCCAGCGCCACGGTGCGGCCGGTCAGCACTTCGGTGGCCTGCTGGCCCTGCTTCAGCCGCCGCGCCATGGCGGCCGGCCAGGCGATCTGCGTGTCGGCCCAGGCGCTGCCGGTGGGCCACTGCCCGCGCTCGAAGGCCTGCGCGAACTTGCGGCCGGCCACCACCACCAGCATGCCTTCGCTGCCGCAGCGGGCCAGCGCGATGGCCTGGTTGCGGCGGCTGCCGGTCACGCGCAGCGGCTGGTAGTTGCCGTCGGTGAAGAGCGCCGGATGCTGCTCACGCAGCTGCAGCAGCCGCCACAGGCACCAGAGCTTGAGCCGGCCGTCGGCGGGCGTGGTGCCCAGCTCGGCCAGCAGCTCGCGCACCGGGGTGCCGGCCTGCTGCGCCGCCTCGAAGCCGGCCAGCAGCGCCTCGCGCTGCGCATAGTCCACCGGCGTGCGGTTGTCCGGGTCCACCAGCGTCAGCGGCATCAACTCCGAGCCCTGGTACAGGTCGGGCACGCCGGGCGACACCAGCTTGAGCACCGTCGCGCTCACGCTGTTGAGGGCGCCGTACCAGGCCAGCTCGGCCGCACGCTGGCGCAGCTCGGTCAGCGCCGGATTGGGCTGCAGCCGGCCCAGCACACCGCCGATGAAGCGCTTGAGTGCGGCCTCATACCCTTCGTGCGGCCGCGTCCAGCTGGTGCGCTGCTTGCCTTCACGGGTGGCCTTGATCATGTAGGCCTCGATGCGCTCGCGGTAGGCCGCCAGCTGCGCCTCGTCCAGCGGATCGGGCGGCAGGCTGCCCAGCAGCGTCTGGTACAGCAGGTAGTCGTCGGAGGGCGTCGGTGCCGGCTTGCCGTCCACCTGGCTGCGCAGGCCGCGGGTGGCCTCGCGCCAGCGGCGCAGGCCCAGGCGCCAGGCGGCGGGCTGCTCCGACAGCACGTTGATGCGCTGGCGCACGTCTTCGGCGCGCTTGTTGTCGTGGGTGCTGCTGGCCAGCATGGTGTGCGGCCAGTGGCGCGCCCGGTCGGCGCTGGCGCCGTGGAAAGCCGCGGCCGACATGCCGAACACCGCCGGCTCGCCGCCCACCTCGTTGAGCGAGATCAGCCGGTGGTAGCGGTAGAAGGCCGTGTCTTCCACGCCCTTGGCCGCCACCGGCGCGCAGAACTGCTGGAAGCGGTGCACGAAGCGGCGCAGCAAGGCCTCGGTGGCTGCGCCATGCAGGCCCGGCGGCGGGTCCAGCAGCAGGCAGCGGCGCAGGAACTCGAACACGCTGTCGTCGGCGATGTCGGTGTGGCGCATCGCGTCGGCCACCGCCCAGTCGATGAAGCGGCGGTCCTGCGCACTGGGCGCGTCGATCACATAGGTGCGGTACACCGGCATGCTGGCCGCCACCTGGGCCAGCGCCTCGCGCAGCGTGTTGAAGCCGAAGTCGCGCGTGCTGCGGTGGGCCTGGCCCACGCGGTGCAGCGCCTGCGCCAGCAGCGTCAGGTCCGAGGCCAGCGCACCGCGGGCCACGGCCAGCTTGGCCTCGCGCACGATCTCTTCATAGTCCTGCCCCACCTCGGCGAAGTCGCGCCACAGCCGCTCCAGCCGGGCGGCGTTCCTGCGCTCGACGAACAGGCCGTTGATGACGTTGGCAAAGCGGTAGCCGGTGGTGCCGTGCAGCGCCCAGTCGGTCGGCACGTCTTCGTGCGCGGCGGCGATCTTCTCGGCCGCCACGTACAGCGGCCACTGCCGCTCGGCGGCGGCGTGCTGCATCAGCGCCTCCACCTCGCCGGGCCGGCTGCGCGCGAGAAAGCCCTGCTGCAGCCGCTCGAAGTACTGCCGCGGGTCCAGCAGGCCGTCGGGGTGGTCGATGCGCAGGCCGTCGACGATCCCGGCGGCCGCCATGTCCAGCGCGCGGCCATGGATGGCTTCGAACACGGCCGGGTCTTCCACCCGCATCGCGGCCAGTTCGTTCACTTCGAAGAAGCGGCGGTAGTTGATCTCGTCGGCCGCCACCCGCCACCAGGCCAGGCGGTAGGCCTGGCGGTCGTGCAGTGCATCCAGCGCGTCGTGGTCAGGCGCCTCGTTGAGCGTGGCCAGCACCTGGTCCAGCACCTGGCGCACCTCGTCGTCGGCCAAGGCCTCTGCCAGCGCGGCCTGCAGGCGCGGCACCGCGGCCTGGCGCTCGGCGCGGCGCGTGGTGTCGGCATCGTCGTGCGCGGGCAGCGCAGCCGATTCCTTGCTGAGCCGCTGCAGGGCCAGCCGCCCGGGCTCGCCGGAGGGCAGCTCTTCCACCACCCGTTGCAGCACCTTGGCATAGCTGCGCGGGTCCAGCGGAAACAGATGCTCGTGGTAGCGGATCACCAGCCGCCCGTCGGCATAGGCCAGCTTCAGCTCGCCCCGGTCGAGCACGGCGCCATAGGCATCGCCCAGCACCGGCACCAGCACCTTGCCACGCAGCGTGCGGTTGGGCGGCGACCAGTCGATGTCGAAATGACTGGCGTAGCGCGAGGCCTGGCCGTTTTCCAGCAGGTCCAGCCACCAGGGGTTGTCGGCGCCGAACACGCCCATGTGGTTGGGCACCATGTCCAGCAGCAGGCCCAGGCCGTGCTGGCGCACCGCGGCGGCCAGGCGGTCGAAGCCCTCGTCGCCGCCCAGTTCGGGGTTGATCTCGTGGTGGGCCACCACGTCGTAGCCGTGCAGGCTGCCGGGGCGCGCCCGCCAGATGGGCGAGCAGTACACATGGCTGATGCCCAGCCGCTTCAGGTAGGGCAGCACCGCGATCGCGGCATCGAAGCCGAAGTCCTTGTGCAGCTGAAGGCGGTAGGTGGCACGCGGAATGCGTGCGGCGGGCAGGCGAGACGGTTCGGCAGGGGCGGTGTGGTCGGGCATCGGGGAAAGGGTCACTGGCCGGCGGCGCGCAGCGCGGGTTCGAAGGACACCAGGGCGCCGGGGCCGTCGAAGTGGCAGGCGCCCTCCTCCAGCCGGGCGGCCTGCAGGTGCAGCGCTTGTTCGTCGGGCCCCAAGGGCAGGCGGGCAGGGCCATCGCCCAGCTGTGCACGCAGGTGCCAGCGGCTGCCGTCGTCGGCCTGCCAGTGCACGTGCAGCGCATCACCCTGCACGCCGTAGCGGCCGGCACCGCGCAGCTGCGGCACCAGCGGCCACAGGTGCTCACGCCGCAGCGCCAGCAGGCGGGTCACCAGCTGCAGCCGGCGTTGGCCGGCATCGCGGTGCAGCTCGGCCCAGCGCAGCGTGCTGGCGTCGAAGGTGCTCGCCGCATTGGGGTCGGGAATGCGCTCGCGCGCCTCGGGGTGCGAGAAGGCGGCAAAGCGCGCGAACTCGTTGCGTCGGCCGTCGGTCACCGCATGCGCCAGATCACCGGCGTGGTCGCAGAAGTAAAGGAAGGGCGTGGTGGCCGCGAACTCTTCGCCCATGAACAGCATCGGCACCTGCGGCGACAGCAGCAGCAGTGTCAGCAGCGCCTCCACCCGGGCGGCGGGCGCCAGCGCGTCCAGCCGCTCGCCCATCGCACGGTTGCCGATCTGGTCGTGGTTCTGCAGGAAGACGATGAAGGCCGTGGGCCGCAGGCCGGTGCTGGGCTCCCCGCGCCGCTCGCCATGCGCGAACGGGCTGGGCTGGCCCTGGAAGATGAAGCCTTCGGCCAGCGCCTGGGCCAGCTGGCGCACCGGCTGCTCGGCATAGTCGCTGTAGTAGCCATCGGTCTCGCCGGTGGCCACCACGTGGGCGGCGTGGTGCCAGTCGTCGTCCCACTGGGCCAGGCCGGCTTCGGCCGGCGCCTCGGCCGGCGGCGTGAGCATGCGCACCGAATTGCGCTCGTTCTCAAGCACCAGGTGCACATGGCGGTGGCGGCCGGGGCCGTCGAGCAAGGCGGCGCCGACGTCCTGCACGATGTGGCGTTCCGAGGTGTCCACCAGCGCATGCACGGCGTCCAGCCGCAGGCCGTCCAGGCCGCACTCGCCCACCCAGTACAGCGCGTTCTCGATGAAGAAGCGGCGGACCGGCGCGTTGTGTTCACCGTCGAAGTTGATGGCCGAGCCCCAGGGCGTGTGGTGTTCGGGGTTCACCAGCTCGGGGCAGTAGGCGGCCATGTAGTTGCCATCCGGGCCGAAGTGGTTGTAGACCACGTCCAGCAGCACCATCAGGCCCAGCGCATGGGCGGCGTCCGTGAAGGCGCGCAGGTCTTCCGGGCGGCCATAGGCCGGGTGCACCGCGAAGGGCAGCACACCGTCGTAACCCCAGCCGCGCTGGCCCGGAAAGGCCGCCAACGGCAGCAGTTCCACCGCGGTGATGCCGGCGGCCTGCAGCGCGGGCAGCCGCGCCGCCGCGGCGGCCAGCGTGCCTTCGGGCGTGAAGGTGCCCACATGCAGCTCGTAGACCACGGCCTCGTGCCAGGGCCGGCCGGCCCAGGCCGGGCCGGGTTGCGCCCGTGCGGCTGCCTCGACCACCTCGCTCGGGCCATGCACGCCCTGCGGGTTGCTGCGCGAGGCGGGGTCGGGCACCGCCAGGTCGTCACGCACGCGGAAGCGGTACAGCGTGCCGGGGCCGGCACCGGCCACGCGGGCCTGGTGGAAGCCGTCGCCATCGCGTTGCAGCGCATGGCGCTGCAGCACCTCGCCCTCGGCGTTCACGATCTCCAGCGTCACCTGCGGGGCGCTGGGCGCCCACAGGCTGAAGCGCGTGCTGTCGCCCTCGATCCGCGGGCCGAATCGCCAGCCCTCGCCCGGCACGTAGCCCCTCATGCAGCGGCCTTCGCAGCCGCGATGTGGCCGGGCGCCGCCGGCTTGGCCAGGCTGCTGGCGCCTCCTGCCGCAGACGGTGCCACCGGCTTGGCATTGGAGGTGGCCAGCACCGGCGTGCGGCTGCCGGTATGGCGGCGGAAGTAGCCCCGCGGCACCACCACGATGCCGCTCTCGCTGACATGGAAACGCTGGCTGTCGCGTTCGCGGTCGCCGCCGATCACCTCGCCGGCCGGGATGTCGTTGTCCTGGTCGATGATGGCCCGCGTGATGCGCGCGCCGCGGCCGATGGTGGTGCGCTCCATCACGATGCAGTGCGACAGCTGCGCGTCGTCGCACACGGTGACCGAGCTGCGCAGCATCGCGTGGTCCAGCCGCGCGTTGGTGACCACGCAGCCCGAGCCGACCACGGAGCGGTTGAGCACGCCGCTTTCGATCTGCGCGGATTCCGACGGGTCCTGGCTGGCATACACCGGCCAGCTGGGGTTGGTCATGCGAAAACGCGGCTTGGCGCCCAGGGTGTCGAAGTGGGCCTCGAAGTAGGCCTCGATGGTGCCTACGTCGCGCCAGTAGTGCGGGTCTTCGAAGTCGGCCAGACCCGGCACGTGGTTGGTGGTGAAGTCATAGGCCAGCACCCGGTGGCTCTTGGCCAGGCGCGGCAGGATGTCGCCGCCGAAATCGCGTTCACCGGCACGGTGGGCACGGCGCAGCTCGTCCAGCAGCACGTCGGTGGAAAAGATGTAGTTGCCCATCGAGGCCAGCGCATGCGTGGGCCGGCCGGGCATGGGGGCAGCCATCTTCGGCTTCTCGCGGAATTCGCGCACCATCAAGTCGGCGTCGGTTTCGACGATGCCGAACTGCGAGCACTTTTCCAGCGACACCGGCAGCGTGGCCACGCTCACGTCGGCATGGGCGGCGATGTGTGCATCCAGCATCTGGCGCACGTCCATGCGGTACACGTGGTCGGCACCGAACACGGCCACGTAGTCGGGGCGGTGAGTCTCGATCAGGTGCAGGTTCTGCCACACCGAATCGGCGGTGCCGCGGAACCACTCGGCGCCGTCGCGCATCTGCGGCGGCACCACGGTGATGAAGTGGTCGGGGATGAAGCGCGCCATCGTCCAGGACTGGCGCACGTGCTCGATCAAGGCCTGCGACTTGTACTGCACCAGCAGGTAGATGCTGTTGATGTCGCTGTTGACGAGGTTGCTCAGCACGAAGTCCACGACGCGATGCTTGCCGTTGAACGGCACGGACGGTTTGCACCGGTGCTGCGTCAAGGGAAACAGCCTGGAGCCTTCACCTCCCGCCATCACGAAGGCGAGCACCGAGGGTCTTCTTTGTTGCATTGCGCGTTCCTTACTACCGCCTGTTGCAGAAAGTGTCCCGGCCACATCGTCCGGGCGTCGTAGGACGGCGCCTCATGCCGCCGTCGGTGAGTGCGGGCTTCATGCGCCCGCCCCTGCCTGTCGACATGTCGCACCGGCTGCCCTGAAGTGCTGCAAACCTGGGAAGGCGGCCGGCGCTTCGAACGCGGGATCTCGGGCGGCACCCGCCGCGGGTGGCGCACCGGCGCGCAGGCGTTGCAGGCAGCGCAGCGTCGGGGCCGGGGATGCGTGGGGATACATGGCCGCGCGGGGGCAAGCGGCATGCCGCGCCGCCTGCAACAGCCGGGAACACGCGTTGCCCTTCGGCCCTGAGCCTGCCTGTGCTTACACACGAAAACATCCAAGAAGGACGCCCATGTCGACACCCTCCTCTCTTGCCCCCGACGGTCTCGTCCAGCGGCCCATCCGGCTGCACATCAACGGCCGCGCCACCCAGCTGCTGGTGGCGCCGTGGGTGACGCTGCTGGACCTGCTGCGCGACCATGCCGACCTCACCGGCACCAAGAAGGGCTGTGACCACGGCCAGTGCGGCGCCTGCACCGTGCTGCTGGACGGCAAGCGCATCAACAGCTGCCTGACGCTGGCCGTCTCGCACGATGGCGCCACCATCACCACCGTGGAAGGCCTGGCCGCCGAAGACGGCACGCTGCACCCGCTGCAGCAGGCCTTCATCGACCACGACGCCTTCCAGTGCGGCTACTGCACGCCGGGCCAGCTGTGCTCGGCGGTGGGTTTGATCAACGAAGGCGGCGCGCAGACCCCCGAGCAGCTGCGTGAGCTGATGAGCGGCAACCTCTGCCGCTGCGGCGCCTATCCGCAGATCGTGCAGGCGGTGTCCACGCAGGCGCTGCGCCCGCGCCCGCTGCCCGAATCGATGCCCGCCGAAAGGACGCAGCCATGAGCCCGTTCGAACACCTGATGCCCGACAGCGTGGACGCCGCGCTGGAAGGCCTGGGCCGCGCACCCGCCGCCCGCGCCGAAGGCGCCCGCTTCCTGGCCGGCGGCACCAACCTGCTCGACCTGATGAAGGCCGACCTGACCCGCCCGACCCGGCTGGTGGACGTGCACCGGCTGCCGCTGCAAGCCATCCAGGCCACGCCCGACGGCGGGCTGCAGCTGGGCGCGCTGGCCACCAACGCGGCCACCGCGGCCCACCCGCTGGTGCGTGATCGCTACCCGCTGCTGGCGGCCGCGTTGCTGGCCGGTGCCTCACCGCAGATCCGCAACATGGCCACCAACGGCGGCAACCTGTTGCAGCGCACGCGCTGCGCCTACTTCTACGACGCGCAGCTGCCCTGCAACAAGCGGCGCCCCGGCAGCGGCTGCCCCGCGCGTGAAGGCCTGGCACGCTCGCATGCCATCCTGGGTGCCAGCGATCAGTGCGTGGCCACCCACCCGTCGGACTTCTGCGTGGCGCTGCGGGCGCTGGATGCGACGGTGCACGTGCAATCGGCACGCGGCAGCCGCAGCATCCCGATGGCCGACTTCCACCGCCTGCCCGGTGACCGCCCGGACCTGGACACCGAGCTGCAACCCGATGAGCTGATCACCCATCTCAGCCTGCCGCCGGCGCCGGCCGGCTTCGCGCGCCACGCCACCTATCTGAAGCTGCGCGAGCGTGCCTCCTACGCGTTTGCGCTGGTGTCGGTGGCCGCGGCGCTGGACCTGGACGGCGACGGCCGCATCCGCCAGGCCCGCATCGCGCTGGGCGGCGTGGCGCACAAGCCCTGGCGCCTGCCCGAGGCCGAGGCCCTGCTGCAGGGCCGCGAGCCCGGCCCCGACGCTTTCGGCGAAGCCGCCGCCCGCCTGTTGCAGGGCGCGCAGGCGTGCGGCGCGCCGGGCATCGACAACGCCTTCAAGCTGCCGATGGCGCACCGCGCGGTGGTGCGGGCCCTGTCGCTGGCCACCGATGGCGAACTCACCAACACCGGGCCGCTCGCCGGCCTGGCCACTGCCGCTGCGCGCAGGGAGGATGCATGAACGACCGCTTCACCCCCGTCGACACCCCCTTTGCCGACCTGCTGGCGCTGCGCCCGCCGGTCAGCCTGGGCATGCCGCTGCCGCGGCTGGACGGCCCGGCCAAGGTGACCGGCCGCGCCCGCTATGCCGCCGAGCACCCGGCCGGCGACCTGCTGTACGGCGTGATCGTGGACACCCCGGTAGCGCGCGGCCGCATCGAGCGCATCGACGTGCGCCGCGCGATGGCGGTGCCCGGCGTGGTGGAGGTCATCACCCACGAGAACCGGCCGCGCATGCGCTCGCTGGACCTCTTCTACAAGGACATGACGGCGCCGGTCACCGGCTCGCCCTTCAAGCCGCTGCACGACGACCAGGTGCACTGCAGCGGCCAGCCGGTGGCGCTGGTGGTGGCCACCAGCTTCGAGGCCGCCCGCCATGCCGCCACGCTGGTGGAGGCGCAGGTGGCCGCCGAGCCGCACCAGACCGACCTGATGGCCGTGCGCGGCGAAGCGCGCGAGCCCAGCCCGCTGCGCGCCGGCTTCAAGCCGCCGCCCAAGCCGCGGGGCGATGCCGAGGCCGCCTATGCGCAGGCGCCGGTGCAGGTGGATGCCGAGTTCCACCACGGCGCCGAGCACCACAACCCGATGGAGCTGCACGGCAGCACGGTGATCTACGGCCGCAACCGCCACCTCACGGTGCACGACAAGACGCAGGGCTCTCAGAACGTGCGCTGGGTGCTGTCGCGGGTGTTCGGCCTGCCCAAGAGCCGGGTGACGGTGAAGAACGAGTTCGTGGGCGGCGCCTTCGGTTCGGGCCTGCGGCCGCAGCCCACGGTGCTGCTGGCCACGATGGCGGCGCTGAAACTGGAACGCTCGGTGCGCGTGGTGCTCACGCGCCAGCAGATGTTCAACTTCGGCCACCGGCCCGAGAGCTGGCAGCGGGTGAAGCTGGGCGCCGCGCCCGACGGCCAGCTGCTGGCACTGACGCACGACGCGGTGGGCGCCACCTCGCGCAAGGAAGACTACGTGGAGGTGGTGGTGAACTGGTCCAGCCAGCTCTACCGCAGCGAGGCGGCGCGGCTGGGCTACCAGCTGTCCGAGCTGGACCACTACAGCCCGATGGACATGCGCGCGCCCGGTGCCGCCCACGGCGTGCATGCCATCGAGGTGGCGATGGACGAGCTGGCCCACCGGCTGCAGATGGACCCGGTGGCCCTGCGCCTGAAGAACTACGCCGACCACGACTACAACGAGGACCTGCCCTTTTCCAGCAAGGAGCTGCGCGCCTGCTACCAGCAGGCGGCCGAACGCTTCGGCTGGGAAGGTCGGCCGCCCGCCCCGCGCTCGATGCGCCAGGGCCGCGAGCTGGTGGGCTGGGGCATGGCCAGCGGCACCTGGGACGCGATGCAGATGTTCGCCCGCGTGCATGCGCTGCTGCGGGCCGACGGCAAGCTGGTGCTGCGCACCGCGGCCAGCGACATCGGCACCGGCACCCTGACGGTGATGACGCAGATCGGCGCCGCGGCCATGGGCATGGCGATGGAGGACGTGCGCTTCGAGCTGGGGGACTCCAACCTGCCGGTGGCGCCGATCGAAGGTGGCTCCTCGCACGTGGCCACCATCGGCTCGGCGGTGCAAGGCGTGTGCGAGCGGCTGCAGCACAAGCTGTGGGAGCTGGCGCGCAAGCAGCCGCAGTCGCCCTTCGCCACCTGCCGCTTCCATGACGTGGGTTTCGCGCAGGGCTTCATGTTCCTGCGCTTCGAGCGCGACGTGACGGTGCGCCTGACCGACATCCTGGCCGCTGCCGGCCTGAAGGAGCTGGAAGAAAAGTACCTGATGCTGCCCGCCGTGCTCAAGCAGAAGAAGTACACGCGGGCGGTGCACTCGGCGGTGTTCTGCGAGGTGAAGGTGGACGAGGACTTCGGCACCGTGCGGGTCACCCGCATCGTCAGCGCCATCGCCGCCGGCCGCATCATGAACCGGCAGACCGCGCGCAGCCAGATCATCGGCGGCGTGGTGTGGGGCATCAGCCAGGCGCTGCATGAAGAGACGCAGGCCGACCACCGGCTGGGCCGCTTCATGAACCGCGACTTCGCGCAGTACCACGTGCCGGTGAATGCCGACATCCACGACATCGACGTGATCTTCGTGGAAGAGAACGACCGCATCGCCAGCCGGCTGGGGGCCAAGGGCGTGGGCGAGATCGGCCTGGTGGGCGTGGCCGCCGCGGTGTGCAACGCCATCCACCATGCCACCGGCCGCCGCATCTACAGCCTGCCGATGACGCCGGACAAGGTGATGGCCCCATGAGCGAGGGCGGCGTAGGCCAATGCTGACGGCACTTGCCGGTTGCAGCCGACTGCCCTGGAAGACCCGCCGCCCTAATCTCACTTCACCGGTGGCCCGCCCTCGAGCCACAGGCCCCACCAACCGGCGGCAGCGCCGCCGGTGATCATCAAATCAAACTTGGAGTGAATTCATGAACCTCATCATCTGGCTGGTTGTCGGCGGGCTCATCGGATGGGTTGCGAGCATGATCATGCGCACCGATGCGCAGCAGGGCGTGATCCTGAATGTCGTGGTCGGTATCGTCGGCGCCATGCTGGGCGGCTGGCTGCTGTCGCCGCTGGTGGGGGTCGGTACGGTCAACCAGGGTGACTTCAGCGTGATGGGCCTGCTGCTGTCACTGGGCGGCGCGATCATCCTGCTGGCCATCGTGAACCTGGTGCGCCGCGGTAGCGTGCGCTGACGCAGCGGCTGGGCCTGGCGGCGCGGCCCGCAGGCTCTACACAGACGCGCCCTGATGGGCGCGTCTTCACTTCCGGCTGTGCTCAGGCCAGGAAGCTGCGGGCCAGTTGCAGCAGCCCCAGCAGCGCCCCGCACACCGCCAGGTGCACGAAGCGGTGGCGCCAGCCGGCCGCCAGGTCGATGCCCAGGCGCACCGACAGGCAGCCCCACAGCATGACCAGCAGCAGCGCTGCGGCATCGGGCCGCTCCAGCGGATGACCGCCGGCCTTGAGCAGGCCGACCAGCGCGACCCAGAGGCCAGCGCCCATGATGGTGGCAGCCGTCACCTCGTTGAAGGCGGGCTTGCGCAGGGGAATGCCAACGACTTGCATGGCGCAAGCGTAGCGCGCCCGCTGTGGCGTCGATCCGTCGAACTGGCCCGTGGGGGCCTGCCAGCTTCGGCCCGCCGCAGGCACACTGGGGCTGTTCCACCCCGCCCGCGCTGCAATGACATCACATTCCGCACCTTCGGCCGCCATCACTGCCAGCTCTGCCATCCCGCTGGCCTTGCCGCCCGATGACGATTGGCGAGAGATGTTGCACAACGAAGTGCATGCACGGCCGTCGGCGCGCATCCGCCTGCCGGCGCTGGTGTTCACCATCGCCGTGCTCAACCAGGGCGTGAGCCGCGAGGACGAATGGATCCACCTGCGCCGCCTGCCCGGGCAGGAGGGGCTGCGGCTGGAAGACCTGGCCGGCAACTTCCTGCGGCTGCGCTTCTCCGACCACACGCTGAAGTGGGAGCGCCACACCGAGTTCACCCGCTATGCCGTGGTGCAGCACCTGCCCGCGGGCGCCGGCCTGGAAGGCGTGGAACCCGCGCTGCTGGACACGCTGGTGCTGCCGCCCGACTGGCTGCGCGAGGTGCCGGGCCGCACCGTGGCGGCGCTGCAATTGGTGATGCTGGAGACCGACATCACCGACCCCCATGCCGCGCTGGCCGCGGCCCAGCGCTGGTTCGGCGGGCGCACCGTGGTGGCCTCGCTGATGGGCAACGGGCATTCGATGGCGGTGACCAACTTCCGGCTGCGGCCCGATGGCTTCGAACGGCTGCTGGTGCTGGCACCGCCCGGCACCAGCGAAACCCGCGCCGGCCGCATCTCGCAGCGGCTGCTCGAAATCGAGATCTACCGCCTGATGGCCTTGCGTGGCCTGCCGGTGGCCAAGGCGCTGGCACCGGTGCTGGCCGAGTCGGAGGCCGCGCTGGCCGCGGTGACCGCGCGGCTGGAAGCGCGCGAGAGCTCCGAGGCCGAGCTGCTGGACCAGCTGATCCACGTGGCGGCGCGGGTGGAGCGCGCCACCGCCGAGCACCAGTACCGCTTCTCGGCCACTGAGGCCTACGACGCCCTGGTGCGCCAGCGGCTCACCGAGCTGCGCGAAAAGCCGATCCCCGGCACCCAGACCATCGGCGAATTCATGCAGCGGCGGCTGTCACCGGCCATCGCCACCGTGGCGGCCACGGCGCAGCGGCTGGGTTCGCTGTCGCAGCGCATCGAACGCAGCAGCGCGCTGCTGCGCACGCGGGTGGACATCGCCACCGAAACGCAGAACCAGCAACTGCTGGCCAAGCTGACGCGCGGGCAGGAACTGCAGCTGCGGCTGCAGTCCACCGTGGAAGGCCTGTCGATCGCGGCCATCTCGTACTACGTGGTGAGCCTGCTGCTGTACGGCGGCAAGGCCGCCAAGGCGGCGGGCCTGCCGCTCAACCCCGAGATGGCGGCCGGTGCCGCCATACCGCTGGTGCTGTGGGCGGTATGGAAGGCCACCCGACGCATCCACAGGCGGCTTCACATGGCCAACTGATCCGGCGCCGACCGCGGCCTCCTCCTACAAGCGATGCGCATGACTCCCGTCAACCCGGCATCCAGCTGCGGTGCACAGTGGGTCATCGCCCACCCCAACGCCGGAGGCTTCGATGATCCTTGCGCAAGAACCCAGCCTGGGCGCCGACGCGGGCCCCGGCACCGCAGGCAGCCTGCGGACCCACCCGAGCGATGACCATGCCGCCACCGCCGGGCCGCGGCCCACGGTGGTGTTCCACTGCATCGACCCCTGCCGCGAAGGCGGGCACGACCACCGCACCAAGGCCTCGGTGGCGCATGCGCTGGCCGACCTGCTGGGCCTGCCCTTCGGCGGCTTCTACCGGGCCGATGCGCCGCCGCAGGGCCCGCTGTTCTTCGTGCCCAGCGAAACGCTCACCAGCGTGCAGGCCGCGCGCCAGCTGGGCATCGAAGACGGCGCCCAGCTGTTCGGCGGCGTGGTGCCGCACGACTTCGTGGCCACCAAGCTGGTGTCGCACGGTCTGGTGCATGCGCAGGCCACTGCCCCGGCGGGCTGGCAGCCCGCGCATGGCGAGGCGGTGCAGGCCGTCACGCTGCCCGGCTACTCCGTCTTCAGCGCGCCCGACGCACTGCTGGCCGCAGAGCGCCTGCTGGCGCATGGCAGCCTGCGCTTGAAGAAGCCCGATGGCGTAGGCGGCCTCGGCCAGCAGGTGATGCGCCACATCGACGAGCTGCGCCTGTGGCTGGACGAGACCGACGCCGAGGTGCTGCGCCAGCACGGCGTGGTGCTGGAACGCAACCTGCGCCAGGTCGAGACCTTGAGCGTGGGCCAGGTGCAGGCCGGCCCGCTGACGGCCAGCTACGTGGGCACCCAGCAGCTCACCACCAACCACCGCGGCGAAGAGGTGTACGGCGGCTCCACCCTCACGGTGGTGCGCGGCGGCTTCGACGCGCTGCGCGCGATGCGGCTGTCGCCCGAAATGGCCACCGCGGTGGACCAGGCGCTGGTCTACCACCAGGAGGCGGCGCGGCATTACCCGGGCTTCCTGGCCACGCGGGCCAACTACGACGTGGCCCAGGGCATCGACGACCGCGGCCAGTGGCGCTCGGGCGTGCTCGAACAGAGCTGGCGCATCGGCGGTGCCAGCGGCGCCGAGGTGGCCGCGCTGCAGCACTTCCAGGCCGACCCGGCATGCCGAGCCGTGCGCGCCTCCACCCATGAGGTGTACGGCGACCAGGTGCCGGTGCCGGCCGGCGCCCGGGTGCACTATGACGACGACGATGCGGAAGTGGGCCGGGTGACCAAATACGCGCAGGTGGAGGCGCATGCCGACCTTTGACGAGAACGTCGCCATCCCGGTCGACGACGGCAGCATCGCCGGCACCTTCGTCACGCCCGGCACGCTGCTGCCGGGCGTGCTGTTCATCCATGGCTGGGGCGGCAGCCAGTCGCAGTACCTGGCCCGGGCGCGGCAGATCGCGGCGCTGGGCTGCATCTGCCTGGCCTTCGACCTGCGGGGCCATGCGCAGACCAAGCCGCAGTTCGAGACCGTTTCACGCGCCAGCAACCTGCAGGACGTGCTGGCCGCCTACGACCTGCTGGCCGAGCGGCGGCATGTGGATCCCTCGTCCATCGCGGTGGTGGGCAGCAGCTACGGCGGCTACCTGGCCACCATCCTGACCACCATGCGCCCGGTGCGCTGGCTGGCGCTGCGGGCGCCTGCGCTGTACATGGACTCGGGCTGGGAAGTGCCCAAGCTGCAGCTGCACAAGGACCAGGACCTGAAGGCCTACCGCCGCCACCTGGTGCCCTTTGCCGACAACCGCGCGCTGCAGGCCACGCACGACTTCGATGGCGACCTGCTGCTGGTGCAGTCGGAGCTGGACACCATCGTGCCCAAGGAAGTGCTGCACAGCTACCGCGAGGCCGGCAAGAACGCCCGCTCGCTGACCTACCGCTGCCTGCGCGGCGCCGACCATGGCCTGACCGAGCCGGCCGACCAGCGTGCCTACACCCAGGTGCTGGTGGGCTGGATCAACGAAATGATCTTCGGTGCCCGCGCCGACCACGTGGCACCTGCGGTGCACGAGCCGCATGAGCCCGAATCTCCGCCGACGCCGCCGCCCGCCAAGCCGGCTGCGGCCAGCCCGGCCGCAGCGCCCCCTCAGCCTGCCACCGCGGCTTCGGCCGACGCCGGCTGAGCAACCGCGCCCGGCCCCATCGTCGCCATCATCACCGCGAAGGCCGGCTGGCGCTGCACCAGCTCGGCCACGGTGCCCACGTCTTCCACCCGGCCGGCGACCATGAACACCACCTTGTCGAAGTGGGCCAGCAGCCCCAGGCGGTGCACCGAAGCCACGATGCAGGCATCGGGGAAGGCTTCGAGGATGCGCGAGTGCACGTGGATCTCGGTCAGTGAGTCCAGCGCGCTGGTGGGCTCGTCCAGCAGCAGCACGCTGCTGTGGCGGGCCGCCAGCAGGCCGCGCGCCAGCGCCAGCCGCTGGCGCTGGCCACCCGACAGGTTGGTGCCGCGCTCGGCCATCGGCGCTTCCAGCCGGCCGGGCAAGGTCTCCAGCACGGGGTCGAAGGCGGCGGCGTGGATAGCGCGCATCAGCGCGTCCTCGGGCACGGGCTCGTCGAAGGTGATGTTCTCGCGCACCGAAGCCTCGAAGATCTCGGCTTCCTGCGGAATCAGCGTGGCCACCGGCGCCAGGTCGCGCGCGCCGTCCACGTAGCGGCCATCCACCGCGATGTGTGCGGCCTTGGCCTCGTACAGGCCGGCCAGCGCACGCAGCAGCGTGCTCTTGCCGGCGCCGCTGGGGCCCACCAAGGCCAGGCGCTCGCCGCGGTGCAGCGACAAGGCCACGTCATGCAGGCCACCGCGCTCTTCGGCGCCGCCCTCCGCACCGGGGCGGCTGAAACGCAGGCCCTGGATGTCGATGCGGCGCCAGCCGGGATCGGCCGGCAGCACCGGCGCCTGCCGTTGCGGCGCCTGCAGCACGATGGCCGCGCTGGCGAAGTCGGTGCGGGTGCGCGCCACCGCCTGGTACTGCGAAGCGATGGTGCCCAGCACGCCGGCCGCCTGCTGCGCGTACTGGTACACCATGAACAGGCTGCCCAGCATCACCGCACCGGTGGCCGCACCCGCGGCCGGGCCGGCGCCCGGGGTGACGCCCGGGGTGACGAACAGCACGTACACCGCCACCAGACCCCAGGACAGCATCACGCCCGACAGGTCGACCGAGCACCACTTCCATTCATTGAGCACGATGCTGCGGCGCAGGGGCTCGAACACCGCCATCAGCCGGCTGTCCAGCAGGCGGCGGGTGCCTTCCTGCAGCCGCAGGCTGAGCACCGACGACACGTTGCCCACGAAGTCCAGCAGCCGGGCCGCGTAGCGGCGCTCGGCCTGGTTCTCGGCCACCGCCAGCTTCATCAGCGCGCCGTCGAAGGCCACGATGACGGTGGAGATGACCACCAGCCCCACCACGGCCACCGTGCTGGTGGCCGGCGACAGCAGCCACAGCGCCACCACCGGGCCACACAGGTTGATGGCGTTCTGCAGGTAGATGAACTGGTTCTGCGTGAAGCCGAACAGCGCATTGGAGGCCTGGCCCACGCGGTGCTGCAGGTCGCCGGAGTGGTGCTGCTCATGCCAGCCCAGCGGCGCGCGCAGCAGCCGGCCGTACAGCGCATCGGCCACGCTGCGGCGCACCCGCAGCGCCACGGTGCGCTCCATCACCCGGGCAGGGCCATGCAGCGACCAGCAGCCCACGTAGGCCGCCAGGATGGCGCCGATCCACACCGCCGCCGGGCCCAGGCCGGCCCGGCCGGCCGACTGGATGCCGTTGATGGCCTGCGCGGCCATCCACGGGATGCCCAGCTTCAACAGCTGGGAGCCGCCCAGCATGCCCAGCGCCAGCGCGAACTTGGCGCGTGCGCCCTGGGCATGCAGCCAGATGTGCCGGTACAACTCGCCCAGCGAGGCGGGCACGACGGCGGCGGCGGAGACGGGGGTGGTGGACATGGCATCCTGGACAGCCGGAACACGGCGCACCTGCCGGGCGACATGCCACGGCAGCGGGCACTGTAGAAAGCCGCTTCAAGCGCGGGGAGTCGGCCGCCTGACAAAGCGCCTGTAGGCGTTTGCCAGACACGCTTACAAACGCAATGCCGCCGCGCCAGGGCAACGACAATCGCGGGCGCTGGCGGACCACCGCCCCACCCCACCCGCGCCAAGCCACGATGACCCAGCCGACCGACTTCTTCCACCCCGCCACCCACGGCTACCTGCGCATGGCGGTGGCCGTGCCGCGCGTGCGCATCGCCGACCCGGCCTGGAACGCCGGCGAAACCCTGCGCATGCTGCGCGAGGCCGCCGACCAGGGCGCTTCACTGGTGGCCTTCCCCGAACTGGGCCTGTCGGCCTACACCTGCGACGACCTGTTCCACCAGCGCGCGGTGCTGGACGCCTGCGAGCAGGCGCTGCTGGACATCGCCGCCGGCAGCCGCGGCCTGCCGGCGGTGGCCATCGTCGGCCTGCCGCTGCGGGTGCGGCACAGCCTGTTCAACTGCGCGGCGGTGGTGTTCGACGGCCGCATCCTGGGCATCGTGCCCAAGACCTACCTGCCCAACTACGCCGAGTTCTACGAGGCCCGGCAGTTCAACCCCGCGGCCCATGCCCTGGTGAGCGAGGTGCGCATCGGCGACCAGACCGTGCCCTTCGGCACCCAGCTCATCTTCGAGGCGGCCAACCAGCCGCTGCTGCGCTTCCACGTCGAGATCTGCGAGGACGTCTGGGTGCCGATCCCGCCCTCGTCGTACGCCGCCCTGGCCGGCGCCACCGTGCTCGTCAACCTCTCGGCCTCCAACGTCACTATCGGCAAGTCGGGTTACCGCCACCAGCTGGCCAGCCTGCACTCGGCGCGCTGCCTGTCGGCCTACCTCTACACCTCGGCCGGCGTGGGTGAGTCCACCACCGACCTGGCCTGGGACGGCCAGGCGCTGATCTACGAAGCCGGCGACCTGCTGGCCGAGTCGCAGCGCTTTGCGGGCGACGGCCACATCACGCTGGCCGACGTCGACCTGGAACGCCTCTCGCGCGAGCGCATGCGGCAGACCAGCTTCGGCCAGTCGGCCGGGCTGCATGCCGAGCAGGTGGGCCGCATGCAGGCGGTGCGCTTCGAGCTGCCGCGGGCCCCCTTGACGCCCGAGCTGGCCACGCTGCGCCGCACGGTGCCGCGCTTCCCCTATGTGCCGGCCGACCCGCTGACCCGCGACACCCGCTGCGAGGAGGTGTATGCCATCCAGGTGCAGGCGCTGGTGCAGCGGCTGGAGACCAGCGGCATCCAGAAGCTGGTGATCGGCATCTCGGGCGGGCTGGACTCTACCCACGCCCTGCTGGTGGCGGTGCGTGCGATGGACCTGCTGGGCCTGCCGCGCACGAACGTGCTGGGCTACACCATGCCGGGCTTTGCCACCAGCCAGCGCACGCTGGCGCAGGCCCGTGAGCTGATGCTGGCCGTGGGCTGCAGCGCGGCCGAGATCGACATCCGCCCCAGCTGCGAGCAGATGCTCCAGGACCTGGGCCACCCGTACGCCGAGGGGCAGAAGCAGTACGACGTCACCTTCGAGAACGTGCAGGCCGGCGAGCGCACCAGCCACCTGTTCCGCCTGGCCAACCACCACAACGCGCTGGTGCTGGGCACCGGCGACCTGAGCGAGCTGGCGCTGGGCTGGTGCACCTATGGCGTGGGCGACCACATGTCGCACTACAACGTGAACGCCAGCGTGCCCAAGACGCTGATCAAGCACCTGGTGCGCTGGGTGGCCGGCAAGGCCAGCGAGCGCGAGCGCACGGTGCTGCAGCAGGTGCTGGACACCGAGATCAGTCCCGAGCTGGTGCCCGGCGAGGCCGACGGCGGCCAGCCCGGCCAGAGCACCGAAAGCACGCTGGGCCCCTACGAGCTGCACGACTTTGCGCTGTACCACACGGTGCGCTTCGGCTTTCCGCCCAGCAAGGTGGCCTTCCTGGCCTGGCAGGCCTGGCGCGACGCCCGGCGCGGCCCCTGGCCCGACAGCCCGCTGGTGGCGCGCAACCAGTACACCCTGGCGCAGATCAAGAAGCACCTGCGCACCTTCGTGTTCCGCTTCTTCCAGACCAGCCAGTTCAAGCGCTCCTGCGTGCCGAACGCGCCCAAGGTAGGCTCGGGGGGCTCGTTGTCGCCGCGTGGCGACTGGCGCGCCCCCAGCGATGCCCATGCCACCACCTGGCTGGCCGACTGGGCCCGCGTGCCCGAGGAAGATTCATCCCTGAAGGAGACCGGCACATGAAGGCGATCTGGAACGGCACCGTGGTGGCCGAAAGCGACGACACCGTGGTGGTGGAAGGCAACCACTACTTCCCGGCATCGGCGCTGGACCCGAAGTACATCCTGCCCAGCAACACCAAGACCATGTGTTCCTGGAAGGGCGAGGCCAGCTACTACACGCTGTTCGTGGATGGCGATGCCAACCCCGACGCCGTCTGGTACTACCCCCAGCCCAAGGAGGCCGCGGCCGAGATCAAGGACCGCGTGGCCTTCTGGAAGGGCGTGAAGATCGAGGCATGACGGTGCAGCGCACCCCTGCGCTGCGCGACCAGGTGCAGGCCCGGCTGCAGGCGCTGGCCGTGCAGTCGCTGCACGACGCCAGCCACCCCGGCCGTGCCGCGGTGGCGGTGGCCATCGTCGACGAAGGCCATGGCGCCGCCGTGGGTGGCCTGCCGGCGCATGCCGAGTGGTCCGAGGCCGCGGCGCTGATCCTCACCCGCCGCGCGCTGCACCTGCGCCACCACCCCGGCCAGTGGGCCCTGCCCGGCGGCCGCGTGGACGACGGCGAGACGCCCGAGGCCGCCGCGCTGCGCGAGCTGCAGGAGGAAGTAGGCCTGGTGCTGGACGACAGCGCGGTGCTGGGCCGGCTGGACGACTTCAGCACCCGCTCGGGCTTCGTCATCACGCCGGTGGTGGTGTGGGCCGGGCGGGCGCCGCTGCTGGTGGCCAACCCCGGCGAGGTGGACAGCATCCACCGCATCCCGGTGAGCGAATTCCTGCGGCTGGACGCGCCGCGGCTGGAGAACGTGGCCACCAGCCTGCACCCCGTGCTGCGCATGCCGGTGGGCAGCACCTGGATCGCGGCGCCCACCGCGGCGGTGCTGTACCAGTTCCGCGAGGTCTGCCTGCGCGGCCTGCCCACACGGGTCTCCCACTTCGAGCAGCCGGCCTTCGCGTGGAAATAGCACTTCCTAAAAGCAGTTCGCGGCGTCGATGCCCATGCGGCAGCTCCAGCGGAAGTACTCGCCGCCCTGCTTGATGGAGCGGCGGAACACCGCGGTGGACTCCTGCGCGATCGCGTCGGGCAGCGGCACCGCCACCGGCGCGCCGGTGCTGTTGGTGTGGAAGTTGATGAAGCAGGTGGCCTGCGGCGGGCACAGGCGCTCGATCTGGCGGGCATAAGCCTCGCGGTCGCGCGCAGCGTCCTCGGGCACGATGACCACCTGGATCACGCCCTGCCGGCCGGCCACCGGCCAGGCATCGGCTTGGGCCACGGCGGTTTGCGTGGCGGCCACCAGCAGCACAGTGGCCACGGCCCGGCCCGTCTTGAAGGGGGTGTTCATCCCCGCAGACTAGGCCACCCTGCCCAGCACGGCGACCGGTATTCGCCCTGGGGTGGGCTACGCTTCGGGTGATGAAGACCTATCAGATCGAAGTGCAGCGCATCAAGCTGATGAACAACAGCCACGGACTGGTGCGGGCGCGCGTTGATGCCGCAGTGCAGCCCATGCCCCGCCAGGACGACGACGGTGCCGAACCCTCGAGCATGCTGACGATGACGGTGGAAAACGCCCGCGTGCTCTACCTGCTCCTCAAGCAGCAGCTGGCCGATGTCGATTCGAAGAAGGCGCGCAGCCAGCGCTGACCGAACTCACCGGCACAGCCGGTAGGGGCCGCGGTCCAGGTGCAGGTGGTCGGCGTGGGCGCGGTTGTAGGCCGGGCCCAGCACACCGTCGAACAGGCCGCAGGCACCGCCATGTACCTGCCGCAGGAAGCGCGCCGCGTCGTCCTGCCCCGCCCAGTCCGCCGCCACGGTGATGCGGCGGCCGCCCCGCAGCACGAAGCCCGAGACGTCCAGCGCGTCGGCGGTGGCATGCTGGCTGCGTGCACCCTGCGCACGGCCGTACACGTTGCGGCAGGCGTAGCTGCCGAAGTGCTGCATTCGCTCCACCGGCTGGCCCAACGTGGCCTGCGCGGCGGGCTGCAGCACATGGCGCTCCCACAGCGCCAGCGATGCCGCGGCCGGGCAGCTGAGCACGACCGGCTCGGCCAGCAGCACGTGGGTGCGGCGCAGGCGCACCGCATTCGTGAAGCCACAGCCGGGGCCGGTCACGCGGTCGGGTTGCGGCTCGAACTGCAGCGGTGTGCTGCGCAGGAAGGCCTGGCAGGCCTGCGGCTCCGCGGTCAGCCGGCCCAGCTTGTGCCGGGTGAGCCAGCCGGGCGCTTCATCCAGCGCCAGCGGCGCCCACGGGTTGTGCCGGTCGGGCCACTGCCACCAGCGGCCGTGGCCGTGCCAGAGAACCAACCCGGCCACCAGCATCAGCGCAGCCACGGAAGGCGCGGCAGGAAAACGACTCATGGCCACAGCCTAAAGGCCGGGCCGGGGGCTCGCTGGTGCGCGGGCTTTGGCCGCGCGCCAGCGCGCTGGATCAGCGCGCCGGGTTGGCAGGCGAGCCCGCCACCACGGCGACGTCGGCCGGGGCCTGCGTCCACACGGTGGAAGCGGGCGGCTGCACGATGAAGGTGTTGGCGTCGATGTGCGCGGCCTGGCGCGAGACCAGCACGGCCGGGTGCTCGCCGTTGGCGCGGGCGGTCACAGGGGCCTTCCACTTCGGGCTGGCCGGGTGACCGGGGATGAAGGTGGCAGCGTCGATGCCGGCGGCGGGCTTGGACATCACCGGTGCGGCACGCTCGACCTGGGCCGAGGCGGGCAGCGAGGCGGCTGCGGAAACGATGGCGGCGGCGAGGGCGACGATGTAGCGGTTCATGTGACTTCCTTGGTGTTGCTGGGCCGGGGAATCAGTAGAAACCCCAATACAGCGAGACTACGGGAAATCCCTATGTACCGATACCCCCTATCGATAGGAAGCAGTTGTGCGATTGCAACATCAGTCGACGATCGCGCCCGGCACGGTGAGCAGGTAGCGCTCGATGGCGGCCGCGGCATGCCGCACCTTGGCGGGCTGGCCATCGCGCTGTGGCGTGACCGCCCATACCGGAATCGGCGGGCCGCGCCAGCCGGGCAGCACCGGCACCAGGCGGCCGCTGCGCAGCTCGTCTTCCACGTCGGCGCGCACGGCCAGGGTGAGGCCCAGCCCGGCCACGCACAGCTGCTGCAAGGACAGCTGGTTGTTGCTCATCGCCCGCGGCTCCACGCGCAGGCGCTCGACGGTGCCAGTCGCGCCGCTCAACTCCAGCAACAGCGCCTGGCCGCTGCCGATCCACTGGTGCGCCAGCAAATCGGCCGGCGCCTGCGGCACGCCGGCCCGCGCCAGGTAGGCAGGGGCTGCGCACAGCAGCATCTCGAAACTGCACAGCCGCCGCGCCACCCAGGTGGAATCGGCCAGTCGGCCGGCGCGCAGCGCCAGGTCCACGCGGGCATCCACCAGGTCGATCATCGCGTCGTCCACCAGCAGCCGCAGCGTCAGGCCGGGGTGAGCCGCCAGCAAGGGCGCCAGCGCCGGCGCCACATGCCTCGCAAAGCCCACCGGGGCCGAGATGCGCAGCTCCCCTTGCGGCGCATCGCGCGCCAGCGTCAGCTGCTGGCGCGCGCGGTCGGCCGCGTCCACCATCGCCTGGCAATGGTCGGCCAGGCGGGCGCCGGCCTCGGTCACCGCGATCTTGCGGGTGGTGCGGTGCAGCAGCGTGACCCCATGCGCCTGCTCCAGCACGCGCAGCTGCTGGCTCACCGCCGAAGTGCTGATACCCAGCCGCCGCGCCGCCGCGCTCAGCGAGCCGGCACGCACCACCTCGGCGAACAGCGCCAGGCGCTTCCAGTCGTCGTCCATACGCCCCGCGGGCCAGGGCTACAGCGCGTAGCCCACGGCGCCTTGCCCGTCGATGGACACCCGGCCCGCATCGAGCAGGCGCTGCAGCACGGCCAGGGTGTTGGCCTCATCGGCATGCTGGCCCAGCAGCGAGCGGATGGTGGACAGCAGCCGCGCCCGCCGCGTCGGCTTGTTGGCGGTCTTGCGCAGGCTGGACTCGACATGGCGCAGGGCCTTGTCGAGGTCGAAGCCGGGGCGCGCAGGCGGCTGGGCAGCGCGCGCGGGTTGTGGTTGCGGCTGGTGGTCGCGCCCGGCGGGCGGCTGGGCCTGGCGCTGGCCGGCCGAGCGGGCTTGCGCACCGCCCTTGGGAGCCGGTGCAGCCGGTGCAACGGGTGCGACCGACGCAGGGGGTCGCGCGGGCGGTTCGCGGCGCGGTGCCGGTGCGGGCTCCAGCTTCGCCACCGGGGCCTCGGGCTGCACGGGGGCGGCAGGCGGCACAGCCTCTTCGGCGGCAGCGGGCGGCGTCACCGCCCGGGTCGTCTTCTTGGCCGCGGCGCGGGCCGGTGCCTTCTTGGCAGCGCGGGCCTTCTTGGCCGGCACGGGCGCTTCGGCCGCGGCTTCGGCTTCCACGGGCGGCGCGGCCGTTGCCTCGGCGGCGGTCGTGGCCGCGGTGGCGCTGGCTGTCTTGGCCGCCGTGCGGCGCGTGCGCTTGGCGGCCGGCGCCGGCTTGGCGGTTTCGTCCGGGGCGGCGGTGGTCGCAGGCCCGGCCCTGCCGGTTTTGGCAGGCGTCGTGGCCTCGGCCACCGCCGCCGCCGGCTCGCCGCCCACGGTGCGCCGGCGGCTGCGCTTGGCGGGCACGGCCGGGAGGGTTGCATCGGCGCCGGGCTGTTCGGCGCTGCGGTTGGCTCGTGGCGTGGCGTCCACGGTCTGAGCGGCCCCGTCCGTGGCCATCGTCGGCGCGGCGGCGCTGCGGCTGGCCCGCTTGCGCGCCGGGCGCTTGGCCGGTACCGGGTCGGCTTCGTCCGTGGCAGGTGCTGCGGCAGCCGCCATGGGTGGCGTGTCGGCCTGCGCGTCAGCTTGCGGGCGCAGGTCGGCGGCGGACGCCAAGGCCTCGGCCGCGCCTGCCGCAGCACCCTGCTCTGCCGCCCGGCGCCCGGCACCGCGGCCGCGACGGGTGGCTCGCGGGGCGACGGTCTCGGCCACCGGGGTGTCCGTCACCGGCGCGATGGTGGCGGCGGCGTCCACAGGCATCAGCAGCGTGGGGGCCGCGGGCTCCGAGGCCAGCAGCCGGGCACCTTCGCCCCGACCACGCCGGCGGGCCCCGGTGGGCGCCTGGCGCACGGCCTCGTCGCGCGCCAGGCCCGGGGCAGGCGCGCCACTTCGTGCCGGCGCCGGCTGCTGACCGCGCGGGGCGCCGGCCTGGGAACCCGCCTGCGAAGCTGAGCGGGGGGCCGATCCGCGCTGGCCCGGGCGGCCATCGGGGGCCTGCTCCGTGGCCGCTCGCCCACCTGCGGAGCGCGGCGGGGCGGATCGTCCGGCGCCACCGCGCGCTGGCGCCTGGCGGGTCGCCGGTGCGCGCCCGGCGCCACCACGGGCACCCCCGCGGCTGGCCGTGCGGCCGCGGCCGGCGCGGCTGAAGCCCACCAGCGTGGCCGAGAAGCCCAGGTCCACCGCATGCTCCAGCATCGGCCCGTAGCCCTGGTCGTTGGACAGCACCACGAAGCGCGCCGCCGGATTGCGCGAAGCGATGTAGCCCATGTAGAAGGACAAATGGAAGTCCAGCGCGTTCTTGCCCGCCCGCGAGATGGGCACGCAGGTCACGCGGTCGCCGAAAGCGGTCTGGTCCTTGTCCACGTTGCGCTGGTTGGGGCCGTGGAACAGCCACACGTCGGTCACGTCGGACACCAGCGCGCGGATGTCCACGTCCTTGGGCTGCACGTTCTCCCAGTCCACCAGCACGTGGGTCTGCGGCAGCGCGGTGTCTTTCGGCCCCACCGGCACGCCGGGCTTGACGGGCGGATGCTTGCGCGCGTTCTTCACCAGCTTGCGGCCGACGGCGCGTTTCAGGTCCACCGCCGTGTGGTCGGCCACCTGCAGCAGGTACAGCAGCACGTCGGCCACCTCGTCGGAGATGCGCTCCTGCGTCACGTGGTCGTGGTGGGCGGCCTGCGATTGCTCGGGCGTCATCCACTGGAAGATCTCGGCCAGCTCGGCGGCCTCGATCATCAGCGCCATCGCCAGGTTCTTGGGCGTGTGAAAGGGCTGCCAGTCACGCTCGGCAGCGAACTCGCGCAGGGTTTGTTGCAGCGCAGCCAGGTCCAATCAGGGCTCCTCGGTGTACTTTCTCCGGGGCAGAGTATCGGCGCTGGCGGAGCGGCCGCGAACGCGGCGAGCCGGGGGCGCCATGCACAAAAAAAAGAGCCCGCACAAGGCGGGCTCGAACATGCTGAGGGAGGAAGCGCCGATCAGGCCTGGCGGCTGCGGCGGCGGGCGATGGTGGTCACCGCGGCCAGGCCGGCCAGCATCAGCGCGTAGGTCTCGGGCTCGGGCACCGGGGCGGTGACGTTGCTGATCAGCGAGACGTTGTCCAGCGAACCGCCGTAGCTGTCGCTCTTGCCGGTGGCCCAGAACGACAGCGTGGTGGAGTGGCCCTTGCTGCCGACCACGTCGAAGCTGTAGGTCGTCCACTGGTTGTTGCTGGTGCTGTTGGTGGCGCTCAGCAGCGTCACCGGCGTGGCACCCCACTTCACCAGGATGTCGTTGGTGTTGCTGCGCATGCCGGCGGTGCCGGGGCGGGCCGAGTAGGCGAAGCTCAGCGTGTAGTGCTCGCCGTAGTTGGTGGCGATGGTCTGCGCGATTAAGCTGTTGGCGGTGGTGTCCAGCTCCACGAAGTTGCTGCCGTCGAAGGCGCGGCCGGCCACGTTGTCGCGCACTTCCACGCCCTTCAAGCCGGTGGTCCAGCCGTCGATGTGGCGGTAGATGTTCCAGGTGCCGCTGGCCTGCAGCGTGGATTCGAAACTGCCGTTGGTCACCAGGTTGGTGGCGGCCTGCGCACCGGTGGCGGCAAAGGCGACGGCAAGGGCGGCGAAGAGAGCGGAGGCTTTGGTCATGGGGCAGTCCTGAACATCGAAGGACGCCAGTATCAAAACGTGCCTGCCTCGGCGCTTCCCCCTGAACGAAGGGCCGCCGGCCCCTCGGGGCCCGCTGTGCCAACTACTGCGCAGCAGGCACTTCAGGGCGCGTGAACTATCACCGCCGGACTTGCCTAGACAAGTCGCGCCAGTGCTGCGAAACAACGTTTTTTCGCACAGGCGATACTGCCCACCCCCAGGACCTGGCAGGAGTACCCCGATGAAATTGCGTGCCGGTTGCGACATCACCGTGGAGGCGCCTGCGCCCTGCCCCAGCATCGGCATGCTGCGTCCGCGCAGCGGCGACGCGCAGTGGCTGGCGCAGGAGAGCTACCTGTTCGAACCCCACCTGGCCTCGGTGGAATACGCCGACAGCTTCGGCAACCTGTGCCAGCGCTTCGTGGTGCCGGCGGGCCGGCTGCGCATCCGCGTGGAATCGGTGGTGCACACGCAGGCCGAGATCGCGGTGGACGAAGCCGCCACGCGCACGCCGGTGGCCGAGCTGCCGCACGACGCGCTGCAGTTCCTGCTGCCCAGCCGCTACTGCCCTTCGGACCGCATGGTGGACAAGGCGCAGCAGGTGGTGGCGGGCGCGCTGCCCGGCTATCCACAGGTGACCGCCATCACGCAATGGATCCGCGACCACATCGAGTACCGCTACGGCGTCAGCGATGCCAGCACCGACGCCGAGGGCACGCTGGCCGACGGCGCGGGCGTGTGCCGTGACTTTGCGCACATCGGCATCAGCCTGTGCCGGGCACTGCAGATTCCGGCGCGCATGGTGGTGGGCTACCTGCACCAGCTGGACCCGATGGACCTGCATGCCTGGTTCGAGGCGTTCGTCGGCGGCCGCTGGTACACCTTCGACGCCACGCAACCAGGCCCGCGCGGCGGCCGCATCGTGCTGGCCTACGGTCGCGACGCGGCCGACGTGGCCTTCATCTCCAACTACGGTGAGCTGGAGACGGTGGAGATGACCGTGTGGGTAGAAGAGCTGCCGCCCGACGCCGCAGCAGCCTCCTGATCAGTGAGGCGCCGGGCCCAGCAGCTCGTCGAGCTGCGCCCGGATGTGCGACTCGATGCGCCCGCGGTAGGCGCTGAGCAGAAAGCCGAGCTGCGCATCCAGCTCGAAGCCATCGGCGGTCACCCGCAGCTGGCCCGAGACGCCGCTGCGCTCGAAGCGCACGAGGTCTTCTCCTTCGCTGGCCTGGTACTGGCAGGCCAGGCCCCAGTCCCGCTCGGCCTGCTCCACCCACACCCGCGCCCGCTCCCGCGCGCCTGCCAGGCCCAGGGGGTGGGCCCGGTGGATTTGCAACTGCGCCATCTTGTCTCCGTCCTGTGCTGCCAGCAGCCGGACGATGCCGGCTGCGGGGTTGGAGGCGGATGGCGACGACCAGGTTCCACGCCAGCGCACAGCCGTTACAAGACGGCTTGGGCTTGGACGGCCAGCCCTGCAGCGGCGGCCAGCCCAGCCTCAATGCCGGTCGGCCGGCGCCAGGCCCTTGTCGCCGCCCAGCTGCGGCGCCGCGGTGGCCGGCGCGCACCGCTCGCGCACCAGGTAGGAGTACAGCACCGGCACCACCACCAGGGTGAGCAGCGTGCTGGTGATCACGCCGCCGATGATGGCGCGGCCCATCGGGGCCTGGATCTCGCCGCCTTCGTTCAGGGCCAGCGCCAGCGGCAGCATGCCGAACACCATGGCCGCGGTGGTCATGATGATGGGCCGCATGCGGATCAGGCCGGCCTGCAGCACCGCCTCGGCCACGGTGGCGCCCTGGCGGCGTGCATGGTTGGCGAAGTCCACCAGCAAGATGGCGTTCTTGGTCACCAAGCCCATCAGCATCACCAGGCCGATCATGCTGAACAGGTTGAGCGTGGAGTGCCACAGCAGCAGCGCCAGCATCACGCCGATCAGCGCCAGCGGCAGGCTGGCCATGATGGCCAGCGGCTGCAAGAAGCTGCCGAACTGGCTGGCCAGCACGATGTAGATGAAGATGGCCGCCAGCGCCATCGCGGCCACCACGGCGGTGAAGGCCTCTTGCTGATCCTTGGTGGCGCCGCCCACGTCGAAGCTGTAGCCCGGCGGCAGCTGCGTCTCCTTCACCAGCTTCTGCACCTCGGCGCCCACGTCGCCGGCGGGCCGGCCTTCCACGCCGGCGAACACCGCCTCGCGCCGCTGCAGGTTCTGCCGGCGGATCACCTCGGGGTTGACCACGGGCACGATGTCGGCCACCGCCTCCAGCGTGATGGGCGTGCCGTTGGCGGCAAAGGCCACCGGCAGCTGGCGCATCTGCGTCACCTGCTCGCGCAGGCGCTCGGGCAGGCGCAGCAGCACTTCCACCTGTTCGCCGTCGGGCGTGGTCCAGTGGGTGGCGGCTTCGCCGTTGACATAGGCGCGCAGGCTGGCCGCGATCTGCGGCGCGGTCAGGCCCAGCTCGCGCACCGCGTCGGGCTTCAGGCGCACCGCATAGGCCGGCATGCCGGGCTTGGCCGACACCTCCACGTCGACGATGCCGGGGATCTGGCGCACCTTGGCCGCGAACTCGTTCACCAGCCTGATCAGGCCTTCGGGGTCGCTGCCCAGCAGCGCCACGTAGATGGGGCGGTCGAAGCCCACCGACAGCTCGATGCCCGGGATGCGGGCCAGCGCCTCGCGGATGGCGTCTTCCACCTCCTTCTGGCTGCGGGCGCGTTCGGCCCGCGGCTTGAGGCCGATGTTGAGCGTGCCCACGTTGCGGCCCACGGCCAGGCCTTCACCGTCGCCGCCGACCGTGGTGCTGACGCTTTGCACCTCGGGCATGGCCATCACGATCTGCTCGACCTGGCGGAACTTGTCGTCGGTGCGGGCCAGGCTGGCCCCCACCGGCATGCGCACCGACAGCTGGGTGAAGCCCTGGTCGGTCTGCGGGATGAACTCGGTGCCCACCAGCGGCACCAGGCCGATGGCCGCCACGAAGCTGAGCGCCCCCACGCCCAGCACGATGCCGCGCGGCGACACCCACAGCCAGCGCCAGCCGTAGCGCCGGCCGGTGAAGGCCCAGCGGATCAAGCGCTCGTAGGCCACATGCAGCAGGTCCATGCCACGGTCGGTGACGCGGATGGCATGGCCGATGACCGGCCAGTGCTTCATGCGCGCGCTGGGCGGGTCGTGCCAGACGGACGACAGCATGGGGTCGAGCGTGAAGCTGACGAACAGGCTCACCAGCACCGCCACCGTGACCGTGATGCCGAAGGGGTAGAAAAACTTGCCGACGATGCCGCCCATGAAGGCCACCGGCACGAACACCGCACAGATGGCGAAGGTGGTGGCCATCACGGCCAGCCCGATCTCGGCGGTGCCGTCCAGCGAAGCCTGGCGGTGGCTTTTGCCCAGGCCCACGTGGCGCACGATGTTCTCGCGCACCACGATGGCATCGTCGATCAGCAGGCCGATGCACAGGCTCAGCGCCATCATCGTCATGAAGTTCAGCGTGAAGCCGAAGGCATGCACGGCGATGAAGCTGGACACCACCGCGATGGGCAGCGTGAGCCCGGTGATGACCGTGCTGCGCCACGAATGCAGGAACAGGAACACGATGGCGATGGTGAGCAGCGCGCCTTCGATCAGCGTGCGCTGCAGGCCCTTGAGCGAATGCTTGACCCAGTCGCTGTTGGCGTGGATGAGCTGCAGTTCCATGCCGGCCGGCAGCGTGGCGCGCAGTTCGTCCAGCGCGGCCTTGATCTCGTCGCCGGTGGCGACGATGTTGGCGTCCTGCTGCTTGAAGATGTTGAAGGTGACGGCGCTGCGGCCGTTGACCCGTGCCAGGTTGGTCGGCTCCTGTTCACGTTCCACCAGCGTGCCGAGGTCGCCCAGCCGCAGCGGCAGGCCGTTGCGCAGGCCCACCACCGCATCGGCAAAGCGCTTGGGGTCGCGCACCATGCCTTCCACGCGCAGCATCGCGTCCTGCGTGCCGCCGGCCAGGATGCCCACCGCCTCGTCGCGGTTGACCGCGGCCAGCTGGGTGGCGATCTGCGCCGGTGTGATCTGGTAGGCGCGCAGCCGCGCCGGATCGAGGTCGATGCGCACTTCACGCTTGGTCAGGCCGGCCACGTCCACCCGCGCCACGCCGGCCACGCGCACCAGGCGCTTGCTGGCGGTCTGGTCGGCGTAAATGGACAGCTCACGCGCGCTGCGGCCTTGCGACAGCAGCGCAGCCACCACCACGGGCTGGCTGTTCTCGTTGTCCACCCGGGCCACCGTGGGCGGCTTGGCATCGCGCGGCATGGCCGCCTGCACCATGGCCACGCGGTCGCGCACGTCCTGCAGGCCGCGCGACATGTCGGCGTTCAGGTTGAATTCCACCTGCGTCTGGCTGCGGCCCTCGAAGCTGCGCGAGGTGATGCGCTTGATGCCGGCCACCGCGTTGACCGATTCTTCGATCACCTTGGTGACTTCGCGCTCCACCGCCTCGGCCGAGGCGCCGGGGTAGCGCACGTCGATATAGGCCATGGGCGGCGCCACGTCGGGCAGCTGCTCCACGCCCAGCCGGGCATAGGAGAACAGGCCCAGCACGCACAGCGCGGCCATCACCATGGCCGCGAACACCGGGTTGTTGATGGCGACGCGGGTCATCCACATGGCGCGGCCCCGCTCACTTGATCACCGGCGCCGAAGCGCCGCTGGCCGCCACCGCGGCCGACTTGCCGGGCAGCAGCACCGCCTTGGCACCTTCACGCAGGTTGTCGAAGCGGGCCGCCAGCACCTGGGCCTGCGGGCCGACGCCCTGCAGCACCTCCACACGGCCGCCGGCTTCGTCACGCCGGCCGGTGGTGACGGCACGGCGGGCCAGCGCGCCCCCTTCGATCAGCCACACATGCTCCTGCCCCGACTGGTGGCCGATGGCGCTGGCCGGCAGCGTCAGCCGCTGCTGCGGATCGTCCAGCACCACGCGGGCCAGCGCGTACTGCCCGGCGCGGAAGGTCTCCTTCGGGTTGTCGAAGGCCACGGTGACGCCGATGGACCGCGTGCCCGGCTCGGCCGCCGGGGCGATGCGCGCCAGCCGCGCGGCCACCGGCGTGGCGACGCCTTCCACCTGCACCTGCACCGGCATGCCGGGCTGCAACAGCGAGACCTCGTGCGTGCCCACGCTGCCGGCCAGCTCCAGCCGGGCCAGGTCCACCAGCGTGAGCACCTGCTGTTCGGCGGCCAGTTTTTCGCCGGGCACCACATGGCGACGTGCCACCACGCCGCTGATCGGCGCCACCAGGGCGGCATCGCGCTGGGTGACGCGCAGGCTGTTGACCTGGGCCTGGGCGGCATTCATCTGCGCGCGCGCCGCGTCCAGCTGCGAGCGGGAGGTGTCGAGCGCGTTGGTGGAGATGAACTGCTGATCGGCCAGCCGCAGGTTGGACTGGTAGTTGCGCTCGGCCTGCGCCAGTTGCGCGCGGGCCGATTCCAGCATCGCATGGCGTTCGTTGACGCGGCTGTCCAGTTCGGCCAGATCGACCTGGCCCAAGGCCTGGCCGGCGCGCACCCGGCTGCCCTCTTCCACCGCCAGCGACAGCAGCGTGCCGGCGGCCTTGGCGCGCACCACGGCGGTCTGCGGTGCCACCAGCGGGCCCGAGAACTGCAGCACCAGCGGCATGGCCATGGACTGGGGCTGAACCACTTCGCGCGAGGTGAATTCGAGCACCACCTCGGCCTTGCCGGCCGCGGGCGGGTCCTGCCGCTGGCTCTTGACCGCGGCGGCAATGCCCACCGCCAACACCAGCACCGCCGCCGCAACGGCCGCGGTTTTCAGGCCTTTTTTGCCCATGTCGCACGCTCCTCACGTCTTGTCGTCCGCCGCCCACTGCCCCCGGGTAAGTCGGGCAGGTCGGCATGGCGGGCGCAGTGTAGGCGCCGGCCTGGGCACCGCAAGCGGCGGTGCGACGGAGTGCGGATGGGTGCGACGAACTGCAGCCGGGCGCGTCAGCGACGGGCGGGCGCAGCGTCGCCGGCCCACAGTTCGGCCAGCTGCGGGAAGTTCCAGTTGCCCGGCGGCTCACGGCCGACGATGCGGTCGCGGCCGACCATCTGGGCCAGGTCGATGCGGGTGACCGGGATCGGCATGTTCGAGCGGGTGGAGAAGAAGGCCTTGACCACCGGCGACACCAGCGCGGCCGGGTTCTGCTCCACCACCACGGCCAGCTTGCCCGACTCCAGCCGCACCAGCGAGCCGATCGGGTAGATGCCCAGGCTCTTGACGAAGGCACCCAGCATGGCTTCGTCGAAGTGGCCCTTCCACGAGATCATGCGCGCGATGCTCTCGGCCGGGTCCCAGCCCGCCTTGTAGGGCCGGTTGGAGGTGATGGCGTCGTACACGTCGCAGATGGCGCCCATGCGCGCCACGCGCGAAATCTGGTCGCCGGGCAGCCGGTGCGGGTAGCCGGTGCCATCCATGCGCTCATGGTGGTGCAGGCACACGTCGAGCACCGCCTCGGGCGCGGTGCCGCCGACCAGCATCTCGTGGCCCCGCTCGGGGTGGCTGCGCATCACGCTGAATTCGTCGTCGGTCAGCTTGCCGGGCTTGTTCAGGATCTCCAGCGGCATGGCGGCCTTGCCCATGTCGTGCAGCAGGCCGGCGAGGCCCGCTTCGCGACAGGCATTGGCGTCCAGGCCCAGCTCGCGGCCCAGCGCCACCATCAGCGCGCACACGGCCACGGAGTGCATGTAGGTGTATTCGTCGCGCGACTTCAGCCGCGCCAGGCTCACCAGCGCGCCCGGGTTGCGGAAGACGGATTCGGAGATCTCCTCCACCAGCGGCAGGCACTGCTCGGCATCGATGGCCTTGCCAAGCCGTGCCTCGTTGAACATCGAGACCACCGCCTGCTTGGAGCGGCGGTAGACCTGCTGCGCCTTGCGCAGTTCGTCCTGCAGGCTGGCCGACGGCGCCGGAGGCAACTGCGGGGGCGCTGGCGCCACGGCGGCGGCCGGCGGTGCCTGCCTCGCCTGGGCCGGCACGGCGGGCGGGGTGGCGACGGGCGAAGGGCGGTCGTCGCGGCCGGCCACGTCAGCGCCCAGGCTGGTGTCGATCCAGCACTCGGCAATGCCGCTGGCCAGCGCAGCCTGGAGGTCGGCGGCGTCCGTGAGCACGAAGCGCGACTTCCAGAAGGGATGCCGCACCCAGGAGCTCTCGAAGGCATGCAGGTGCATGCCGAGCCGCAAGTCAGAGACGGCGATCTTCTTCAACATCGGTGGCGGCGACAGCTGTTACAAGCACAGTGAGGTTGTCGGCCACTTCTGATCGATCTGAAGTGGTGACTCGGGCCACGATTGAAAGCCGCGCAGCCAGGTCAGGCAGCGCCGGGGATGGCAGGCACCGGCAGCACCACGTCGGCGTTCTGCGCCCGGTGGCGCAGCACGTGGTCCATCAGCACCAGGGCCAGCATCGCTTCGGCGATCGGGGTGGCACGGATGCCCACGCACGGATCGTGCCGGCCGAAGGTTTCCACCGTGGTGGGCTGCAGCGCGCGGTCGATCGACGCCTTGGGCGTGCGGATGGAGCTGGTGGGCTTGATGGCGATGGACACGCGCAGGTCCTGCCCCGTGGAAATGCCGCCCAGCACGCCGCCGGCCCGGTTGGCGCGGAAACCCTCGGGTGACAGTTCGTCACCATGCAGGCTGCCGCGCTGGGCCACCACGCCGAAACCGTCGCCGATTTCCACGCCCTTGACGGCATTGATGCCCATCATCGCGTAGGCGATGTCGGCGTCCAGCTTGTCGTACAGCGGCTCGCCCAGGCCCACCGGCACGTTCTGCGCCACCACTTCGATGCGGGCCCCGCAGGAATCGCCCGCCTTGCGCAGCGCGTCCATGTAGGCCTCCATCTCGGCGATCTGGCTGACATTGGCCGCGAAGAAGGGGTTGTGGGGGATGTGCGCCGCGTCCTCGAAGGCCACGGGCATCTCACCCAGCTGGCTCATCCAGCCGGTGAAGGTGGTGCCATGGCGCTCGAACAGCCACTTGCGCGCCACCGCCGCCGCCGCCACCGTGGGCGCGGTAAGCCGGGCCGACGAACGGCCACCGCCGCGCGGGTCGCGCAGGCCGTACTTGCGCCAGTAGGTGTAGTCGGCGTGGCCGGGGCGGAAGGTGTCGAGGATGTTGCCGTAGTCCTTGCTGCGCTGGTCGGTGTTGCGGATCAGCAGGCAGATCGGCGTGCCGGTGGTGCGGCCTTCGTACACGCCCGAGAGGATTTCCACCGCGTCGGGCTCGTTGCGCTGGGTGACGTGGCGGCTGGTGCCGGGGCGGCGGCGGTCCAGCTCGGGCTGGATGTCGGCCTCGGACAGGGCCAGGCCGGGCGGGCAGCCGTCGATCACGCAGCCGATGGCCGGGCCGTGGCTTTCGCCGAAGTTGGTGACGCGAAACAGTTCGCCGAAAGTGGAGCCAGGCATTGCAAGAACCAGTCAGCAGGAAAAGAGAAGGCCCGGCACCGCCATGGTGCCGGGCCCTCGATTGTGCTTCGGCCGGGCGCCGCGAGCGGGAGCCTCGGCTTAAAGCTTGGACTGGGCCGCCGCGGCTTCAACGCCGGGGTCCTGGTCCACCGGCCAGTCGCGGATGTAGGCCTTGAGCATGCGGTTCTCGAAGTCCTGGCTGTCCACCACCGCCTTGGCCACGTCGTAGAACGAGATCACGCCCATCAGCGTGCGCTGGTTCAGCACTGGCATGTAGCGGGCATGGCGCAGCAGCATCATGCGGCGCACCTCGTCCAGCTCGGTCTCGGGGGTGCAGGTCAGCGGCTGGTCGTCCATGGTGCTGCGCACCAGCGTGTCGCCCACCACGCCGCCGTTGCGCACCACCGCCTGGATCACCTCGCGGAAGGTGAGCATGCCGATCAGATCGCCATGGCTCATCACGCACAGGCTGCCGATGTCCAGCTCGGCCATCGTGCGCAGGGCCACGGCCAGGGGTTCATCGGGGGTGACGGTGTAGAGCGTGTTTCCTTTGACACGCAGGATGTCGCTGACTTTCATGGCAGTGCTCCGAGGCGGGGTACGGCGGCAACATAGCACACAATCTTTCAGATGGCGCCCGGCAGTTGCGCCCTCTTGACGCCGGGTTGCGACGACTGTTCGAAGAACGCCCAAGGAGACTGCATGCCCGGACCGCTGGACCCCGGATTCGACACCCTGGCGCTGCATGCCGGCGCCGCGCCCGATGCGGCCACCGGCGCCCGCGCGCTGCCCATCCACCTGAGCACGTCCTTCGTGTTCGAGAGCAGCGAGCAGGCGGCCTCCCTCTTCAACATGGAGCGGGCGGGCCATGTGTACAGCCGCATCAGCAACCCGACCACCGCGGTGTTCGAGGAGCGCATGGCGGCGCTGGAAGGCGGCGTGGGCGGCATCGCCACCGCCAGCGGCCAGGCGGCGCTGCACCTGGCCATCTGCACGCTGGCGGGCGCGGGCTCGCACATCGTGGCCAGCAGCGCGCTGTACGGCGGCTCGCACAACCTGCTGCACTACACGCTGGCGCGCTTCGGCATCACCACCACCTTCGTGAACCCGCGCGACGTGGACGCTTGGCGGGCCGCCATCCGCCCCGAGACCCGGCTGCTGTTCGGCGAGACCCTGGGCAACCCCGGCCTGGACGTGCTGGACATTCCCACGGTGGCCCAGGTGGCCCACGACGCCGGGCTGCCGCTGCTGGTGGACAGCACCTTCACCACGCCCTGGCTGATGAAGCCCTTCGAGCACGGCGCCGACCTGGTCTACCACTCGGCCACCAAGTTCCTGTGCGGCCACGGCACGGTGGTGGGCGGCGTGCTGGTGGACAGCGGCCAGTTCGACTGGGACGCCTCGGGCCGTTTTCCGGAGCTGACCGACCCGTACGCCGGCTTCCACGGCATGCGGTTCACCGAAGAGAGCACCGTGGGCGCCTTCCTGCTGCGTGCCCGGCGCGAGGGCCTGCGCGACTTCGGCGCCTGCATGAGCCCGCACACCGCCTGGCTGATCCTGCAAGGCATCGAGACGCTGCCGCTGCGCATGGCCCGGCATGTGGACAACACCCGGCGCATCGTCGAGTTTCTCGCCGCGCACCCGATGGTGGCCGGCGTGGCTTACCCCGAACTACCCGGCCACCCCGACCATGCGCTGGCGCAGCGGCTGCTGCCGCGCGGCTGCGGCGCGGTGTTCAGCTTCGACCTGAAGGGCAGCCGCCGCCAGGGGCAGGCTTTCATCGAGGCGCTCAAGCTCTTCAGCCACCTGGCCAACGTGGGCGACTGCCGCTCGCTGGTGATCCACCCGGCCTCGACCACGCACTTCCGGATGGACGACGCGGCGCTGGCGCAGGCCGGCATCGGGCCCGGCACCATCCGCCTGTCGGTGGGCCTGGAAGACCCGGACGACCTGCTGGACGACCTGAAGCGGGCGCTGAAGGTGGCGGAGAAGGCGCAATGAAACTGCAGGTGAGCACCCCCCAAGGCCCGCAGGAAGCCTACGCCTACACCGGCGGCAAACCCTTCGACCCCACCCTGCCCTGCGTGGTGATGGTGCACGGCGCCCTCAACGACCACAGCGTGTGGACGCTGGCGGCGCGCTGGTTCGCCCACCACGGGTGGAGCGTGCTGGCGGTCGACCAGCCCGGCCACGGCCGCAGCGCCGGGCCGGTGCTGCCCAGCGTCGAGGCGCTGGCCGACTGGGTGCTGGCGCTGCTGGATGCGGCCGGCGTGCAGCAGGCCGCGCTGGTGGGCCACAGCATGGGCTCGCTGATCGCGCTGGAAGCCGCGGCGCGGGCGCCCGCCCGCGCCAGCGCGCTGGTGATGGTGGGCACCGCCTACCCGATGAAGGTGTCGGACGCGCTGCTGAGCACCGCGTTGAACACGCCGCTGGCGGCCATCGACATGGTGAACACGTTCTCGCTGAGCACCATCGCCGCCAAGCCCTCGTACCCCGGCCCAGGCGCCTGGCTGCACGGCGGCGGGCGAGCGCTGATGCGCCGGCTGCTGCAGCAGGGCGCGGCCCATGTGCCTGCCGGAAGCAACCTGTTCCACCACGACTTCAAACTGTGCGACGCCTACGCCAACGGCCTGCAGGCCGCGGCGGCCGTCAGCTGCCCGGCCACGCTGGTGCTGGGCGGCCGCGACCAGATGACCCCGCCCAAGGCCACCCGCGATCTGGCCCAGGCGCTGAAGGCCCGGGGGGTGATCCTGCCTACGGCCGGGCATGCGCTGATGCAGGAGGCGCCGGAGGGGCTGCTGGGGGCGCTGAGGCAAGCCCTGATGGAATCCCTTGCGACTTAGCTAGCACCGGGCTAGGATGGTCGCATGAACAAGGTCATCGGCATGCATGAAGCGAAGTCCACGCTGTCACAGCTGGTGGCGCGTGCGGCTGGCGGCGAGACCATCCTCATCGGTCCGCACGGACGTGCCGAGGCCAAGCTGGTGCCCGTGGATGCGCCGCAACCCAAGAAGATCAGGATCGGCGCCATGAAGGGTCGGCTCACGGTGCCCGACGACTTCAACGAGCCGCTGCCCGACGACGTGTTGCAGGGGTTCGAGGGCATGCTGTGAGGCTGCTGCTGGATACGCAGCTGCTGCTCTGGACCTTGAGTGGCGACAAGCGAATGAAGAAGCTGACTCCGCGCCTGCTGGACGAGGAGAACGAGTGCTTCTTCAGCGTGGCGTCGTTATGGGAAATCGCCATCAAGCACGCCATCGGCAAGCTGCAGGCCGACGCGCAAGAGGTGCGCGATGAATGCCTGAGCAGCGGCTTCAAAGAAATCCAGATCACCTTTGCCCACGTGCGGCAGCTGGTCGGCTTGCCTCACGTGCACCGCGACCCGTTCGACCGCCTGCTGGTGGCCCAGGCGATGGGTGAGCCGCTGCGACTGCTGACGGCCGACAACGTCCTCGGTGCCTACGGCCCTCACGTGGAGTTCGTAGCGCTGTGACCGACGCTCACAACACCTGCCCCAACCGCATCTCATCCACCCCCACCTGACGCCGGAAGGTGGCGGTCACCGGATCGGGGGTCAGCAGCAGCTCGTCCACCAGCGGTTGCAGCGCCGTGCGCTGCGGGTCCACCAGCAGCACGTGGCGCTGGCCGCCTTCTTCTTCCAGGCGGCCCACCCAGTCCAGTGCCACCAGGGCGTCCACCACGGTTTCCACCAGCAGCGGATCGGTGCTCAAGGCCTCGGCCAGCTGCCGCAGCGTGAGGCCGTGGCGCTGGTCGCCGTGGGCTTCGCTCAACAGCCGCAGCACCGCCAGCGCCAGTGAGAACTGGTGCCCCGGCACCCCCACCCGGCGCACGATGCGCATGGACAGGCTGGGCGCGTGGGCCGCGATCACCGCGCCCAGCAGCACGATCACCCAGCCGATGTACATCCACAGCAGCAGGATGGGCAGCGTGGCAAAGGCGCCGTACATCGTGGAATAGGTGGGCACCAGGCTCACGTACAGGCCCAGAACCTTCTTGGCCACCTCGAAGCCCAGCGCGCAGAACAGGCCCCCGGCCAGCGCATGGCGCCAGCGCACGTCGGTGTTGGGCACGTAGTGGAAAAGGCCCGTCACCGCCGCCACCTGCAGCCCGAACTCCAGCAGGTTGAGCATCAGGTTCACGGTGTCGGGCATCGCCCCCACCAGGCCGCGGCTGGACGAGATGGCATACGAACTCATCGACAGGCTGACGCCCAGCACCAGCGGCCCCAGCGTGATGGCCGCCCAGTACACCAGCACGCGCTGGGCGATCGGCCGCGGCCGGCGCACCCGCCAGATGCCGTTGAGCGTGCGGTCGATGGTGAGCATCAAGGCCAGCGCGGTGAGCAGCAGCACCACCAGGCCCAGCGAGCCCAGCTTGGTGGCCTGGCGGGCGAACTGGGTCACCGCCGTCAGCACCGGCTTGGCAATGTTGTCGGGCACCAGGGTCTGCAGGAAGTACTTCTCCAGCGAGATCTGGAAGCTCGAGAAGATCGGGAAGGCCGAGAACACCGCCAGCATCACCGTGACCAGCGGCACCAGCGCAATCAGCGTGGTGAAGGTCAGGCTGCTGGCGGTCAGGCCCAGGCGGTCGTCGCGGAAGCGGTCGCGCAGGGTGCGCAGGGTGTCGATCCAGGGCCAACGGCACAGCGCCACCAAGGCGCGCCAGGCCCTGATGCGCCAGGGTCGGCGCTCAGAGGTCACGGGGGGCATGCGCCTATCATGCCAGCCCATGCCTGATGTTCCCGCCCGGCCCGACCGCACCACCGCCCTCACCCGCAACCTGGCCGTGGCCAGCCTGCTGGCGCTCATCGTGCTGGGGCTGGCCTGGGAGCTGTGGCTGGCACCCACCGGGCAGCGCACCTGGGCGCTGAAGGTGCTGCCGCTGGCGGTGCCGCTGGCCGGCTTCCTGAAGTACCGCATGCGCACCTACCGCTGGGTGAGCCTGCTGGTGTGGCTGTATTTCACCGAGGGTGTGGTGCGCGCCACCTCCGAGAGCGGCATCAGCGCCGTGCTGGCCACCTTGCAGGTGCTGCTGTGCGTGGTGCTGTTCACCGCCTGCGCCTGGCATGTGCGCTGGCGCCTGAAGCGCGGCCACGCCGCCGAGCAGGCGCAGGCCGAGTCGGCAGCCGCCGACCGGCCCTGACGCCACCGGCACCGTGCCCTGGAAGCTGCCGACGATGACCGCTGACGCCACCACCTTGCAGGCCCTTCCCGCCGCCCTGCGCGCCGCGCTGGGCGACGCCCATGTGCTGACCGGCACCGACGCCGCCGCCCGTGAGCAGGACTGGCGACAGCGCTGGCCCGGCCGTGCGCTGGCGGTGGCCCGGCCCGGCAGCACCGAGGAAGTGGCCACGGTGCTGCGCCTGGCGGCGCGCCACGGCGCCAGCGTGGTGCCACAGGGCGGCAACACCGGCCTGGTGGGTGGCGGTGTGCCCGACGACAGCGGCCGCCAGCTGGTGCTGAGCCTGGGCCGCATGAACCGCATCCGCGAGATCGACGCCGCCAACCTGACGATGACGGCCGAGGCCGGCTGCGTGCTGCAGGCGCTGCAGCAGGCGGCGGCGGAGCAGGGTCTGCTGTTTCCGCTGAGCCTGGCGGCCGAAGGCAGCTGCACCATCGGCGGCAACCTGGCCACCAATGCCGGCGGCACCCAGGTGCTGCGCTACGGCAATGCGCGTGAGCTGTGCCTGGGCCTGGAGGTGGTGACGGCGCAGGGCGAGGTGTGGAGCGGCCTGTCGGGCCTGCGCAAGGACAACACCGGCTACGACCTGCGCGACCTGTTCATCGGCAGCGAGGGCACGCTGGGCGTGATCACCGCGGCCACGCTCAAGCTGCATCCGCAGCCGGTGGCCACGCTCACCGCACTGGCCGCCTGCCCCGATCTGCCGGCCTGCGTGGCGCTGCTGATGCGCGCACGCGCCCGGCTGGGCGCCGGCCTCACCGGCTTCGAGGTGATGAACCGGCTGTCGCTGGATCTGGTGCGCCAGCACTTCCCACAGCTGCCGCAGCCGCTGCCCGGCGCGCCGTGGACGGTGCTGCTGGAACTGGCCGACGGCGAATCGGAAGCGCATGCACGCGGCCTGTTCGAAGGGCTGATGGAAGCCGCGCTGGACGACGGCTGCTGCACCGATGCGGTGGTGGCCGAAAGCCTGGCCCAGTCGCAGGCGCTGTGGCAGCTGCGTGAATCCATCCCGCTGGCGCAGGCGGCCGCCGGCGCCAACATCAAGCACGACATCGCGCTGCCGGTCTCGCGCATCCCCGACTTCGTGGCGGCCACCGATGCCGCGCTGGCCGCGGCCTTTCCGGGTGCGGCGCTGGTGAACTTCGGCCACCTGGGCGACGGCAACCTGCACTACAACGTGCAGGCCCCGCCGGGGGTGTCGCCACGCGAGTTCCTGGCGCGGCATGAACCGGCCGTCAACACCCTGGTGTACGACGGCGTGATGGCCCATGGCGGCTCCATCTCGGCCGAGCACGGCATCGGCCGCCTCAAGCGCGAAGAACTGGCCGAGCGCAAGAGCCCGGTGGCCCTGGGCCTGATGCGCGCGATCAAGCAGGCGCTGGACCCGCAGGGGCTGCTGAACCCCGGGCGGGTGCTGTAGGGCCTGCGCAGCCGCTCAGCGCGGCGACAGCGCCAGCCGCAGGCCGAAGCCCAGGAACATCGCGCCGATGGCGCGGTTGAGCCACAGCGTCACACGGTGGCTGGCCTGCACCCGCCGGCTGGCCAGCGCCGACGACACCGCCAGGAAATGGCACCACAGCATGGCGTTGAAGTTGAAGATGCAGCCCAGCACGATGAAGGCCAGTGCCTTGTTGGGCGCGTCATGGGCGATGAACTGCGGCACGAAGGCCAGGAAGAACACGGCCACCTTGGGATTGAGCACGTTGGTGAGAAAGCCCTGGAACCAGATGCGCCGCCAGCTCAGCGGCGCCACCGGCGCTGCCGGCGCTGCCGGCGCTGCGGCCGCAGCCGATGCGCCGCGCCGCAGCAGCAGCGCCAAGCCGATGTACACCAGGTAGGCCGCCCCCACCAGCTTGACCACGGTGAAAGCGGTGGACGAAGCCGCCAGCAGCGTGGACAGCCCCAGCGCCGCGGCCAGCACATGCACCAGCGTGCCGGTGCCCACGCCCAAGGCCGCGGCCGAGCCCGCGCGCCAGCCCTGGCTGGCGCTGCGCGACATGATGAGCAACGAATCCGGCCCCGGCGTGATGTTGAGCAGCAGTCCGGAGACGATGAAGAGCGCGAGATCCTGGGTACCGAACATGGCAGCAGTGGCAGGCGGGGTGTTGGCCCTGCGCATTGTCCTGCGCAGCGCAGATCCACCAAAGCGGGCCGCGCCACCCGCGTTTCTCCGGCGATCGCCGCAGGCCATTTGACGGCAAGCTGCAAGGCGTGCTCAAACGTATCACTCCCGCACAGCTGCGCATCGGCATGTTCATCCACGAACTGGGCGGTTCGTGGATGTCGCATCCTTTCTGGCGCAGCAAGTTCCTGCTGAGCGACGACAAGACGCTGGCCAAGGTGCTGGACAGCGGCATCCCCGACCTGGTGATCGACACCTCGCGCGGGCTGGACGTGCCGGCCGAACCGATCGCCACGCCCGAGGTGACGGCGCCGGCGCCGCTGGCCGAAGAAACGCCGCGGCCGCCCCCACCCGCCAGCGTGCTGCTGCCCGCCGCCGGCCCCGACTACCGCCAGGCCGCCTCGCTGTGCGAACGCTCGATGGCCGTGGTGCACGAACTGTTCCACGAAGCCCGCATGGGCCATGCCATCGATGCCGAGCACTGCGTGCCGGTGGTGCAGGAAGTCATCGACTCGGTGGCGCAAAACCCCACCACGCTGACCAGCCTGGCCCGCCTGAAAACCGCCAACAGCTATGCCTACATGCATGCGGTGGCGGTGTGTGCGCTGATGGCCTCGCTCTCGCGCACCATGGGCCTGACGCCCGAGCAGACGCGCGAGGCCGCGCTGGCTGGCCTGATGCTGGACATCGGCAAGACCCGCATGCCGGCCGAGCTGCACGACAAGCCCGGACGCCTGAGCGATGCCGAGCAGGCCCAGTTCCAGGCCCATGTGCGCCACGGCCAGCAACTGCTGCTGGAAGCCGGCGGCTTCAGCCCCGCCGTCATCGACGTGGCGCTGCACCACCATGAGCGCGTGGACGGCGCCGGCTACCCCGACCGGCTGTCGGGTGACGGCATCAGCCTGTTCTCGCGCATGGCCGCGGTGTGCGACGTGTACGACGCGGTGACCTCGCGCCGGCCCTACCACGCGCCCTGGGACCCGGCCGAAGCGATGAGCCACCTGGCCCACACCAAGGGCCAGTTCGATCCGCGTGTGTTCCAGGCCTTCGTCAAGTCGGTGGGCGTTTACCCCAACGGCTCGCTGGTGCGGCTGCGCTCGGAGCGGCTGGCCGTGGTGCGCAGCCAGGGGCTGGCCTCGCTGCTGCAGCCCAAGGTGGCCGTCTTCTATTCAGTGGCCGAGCGCCACGCGCTCGAACCCTTCGAGCTGGACCTGGCCGACCCCAAGGCCGACGACAAGATCACCGGCATCGAATCGCCCGAGGCCTGGCGCTTCAAGGACCTGGACCGGCTGTGGCTGGCACCGCTCAAGTAGCGGTCCGTGCAATCCGTCACGGGCGGGCGCGGGGATGCAGGTCCGGCGTCAGCCGGGCTTAAGCCAGACCGCCGGCCGGTCGTCTTGTACCGGTGAGGGCGACTGATTGCCCCGCCTCCCACTGAATTTCGGAGCCTGACATGCTGAGCCTTCACACCAATTCCGCCGCCCTGTCGACCACCAGCGCCGTGACCAACACGCAGCGCGGCCTGTCCACCTCGCTGACCCGCCTGGGCACCGGCTATCGCATCAACAGCGCGATGGACGACGCCGCCGGCCTGCAGATCGCCACCCGCCTGGACGCCCAGACCCGCGGCATGAGCGTGGCCATGCGCAACACGCAGAACGGCATCTCCATGATGCAGACGGCCGAAGGCGCCTTCGACGAAGTCACCAACATCCTGCTGCGCATGAAGGACCTGGCCACCGAAGCCTCCAACGGCTCGGCCACCGCCGACGACAAGACCGCCATGCAGGCCGAGTACGACGCCCTGGGCTCCGAACTCAAGAACATCGTCTCCAACACCTCCTTCGGTGGTGAAAAGCTGTTCGGCACCGGCGTGTCGGCCGGCGCCATGTCCGTGAGCAAGTTCTCGGCGACCACCGGCGTGACCTTCCAGATCGGCGCGGCCAACACCGAAACGATGCTGGTCAACATCTCGACCGCCGCCAACAGCCTGACGGCCGACTCCGGCTCGCTCGGCCTGATCAGCTCCACCTACGACTCGACGGCAGGCGCCGGCAGCGTGGGCACCGAGCTGACCAGCTCGCCCAACGCCACCATCGCCCTGATCGACACCGCCATCAAGGATGTCTCGACCGTCCGCTCGGCCCTGGGTGCTGCGTCCAACCGCCTGGACCACGTCTACAACAACCTGTCGAACATGAGCACCAACACCGCTGCCGCCAAGAGCCGCATCACCGATGTGGACTACGCCAGCGAAACCGCCAACATGACCAGCAAGCAGCTGCTGCTGCAGGCCGGCACCTCGATGCTCAAGCAATCGTCCAGCATGAGCCAGCTCGCCCTGTCGCTGCTGAACTGATCGCCCGAAGGCACCGCCTTCGCATCACCAAGAGCCAGCCTTCGGGCTGGCTTTTTTCATGAGGCGGCACAACGCCGGATTGGCCGCGGTTTGCCGGCCTGTTTCGTCCATGCCACCGCTGGTCCGCTGCCTAGACTGGCGCCGAACCTTCGACTGCCGCATGAACGCCCACGCAACCGCCTCCCCTGCCGAACGCCACTGGCAGGCCGGCATCGACGCCATGAAAGCCGCCCGCTGGGAGCAGGCCGCCGAAGCCTTCCGGCAGGTGCGCCGACTGGCGCCCACGCATGCACTGGCCTGCGCGCTGCAGGCCGAATGCCTGAGCCGCCAGAACCGCCACCGCGAGGCGGCCGAGGTGTATGCCTCGCTGCCGGCCGGCGTGCCGCGCAGCGCCGACTTCCTCTCGGCCCACGGCACCGCGCTGCTGCTCGACCTGCGACCGCAGGAAGCCATCCCGCTGTACATCCAGGCGGTGACGCAGGACATTAGCCACGCCATCACCCACTACCGCATGGGCCTGGCCTTCAAGAACCTGCACCGCGACAAGGAAGCCAGCGTCTGCTTCCGCACCGCCATCACGGTGGACCGCGAGGGCGGCGTGCGGGCGCTGGCACTGCCACAGCTGGTGTCGGCCCGCATGCAGGCCTGCGATTGGGACGCCCTGGACCAGGACATCACCGACCTGTTCGACTGCGTGGACCACGCGACGCCCCAGACCATCGGCAACCTGACGCCCTTCTCGCTGCTGGCGCTGCCGGCCGGCGCGATGCGCCAGCGCCGGCTGGCCGAGGGCTTCACCGCCCACACCACCCGCCACCTGCAGGCGCTGCCGCCAACGGGGCCGCGTGCGCCGGGCCGCATCCGCCTGGGCTACCTGTCGGCCGACTTCCAGAACCATGCCACGGCGATGCTGGTCACCGAACTGCTGGAGCGGCGCGACCAGCAGCGCTTCGAAGTCTTCCTGTACTCGCACGGCGCGGACGACGGCAGCGCCATCGGCGCCCGGGTGCGCGCCGCCGGCGATCACTTCGTGGACGTGAGCACCTTCACCCATGAGGCCATCGCCCGCCGCCTGCGGGCCGACGGCATCGACATCGCGATCGACCTCAAGGGCCACACCCGGCAGACGCGCTTCGAGCTGCTGGCCATGCGGCCGGCGCCAGTGCAGGTGAGCTTCCTCGGCTACCCCGGCACCACCGGCGCGCACTTCTTGGACTACGTGATCGGCGACCCGGTGGTGACGCCGCTGGAACACGCGCCGCATTACACCGAACGCATCGCCCAGATGCCGGCCAGCTACCAGCCCAATGACAGCCGGCGCGCCCTGCCGCCGGCGCCTTCGCGCTCGGAACTGGGCCTGCCGGAAGACGCCGTCGTGCTGTGCTGCTTCAACCAGAGCTACAAGTTCCTGCCGGCGATGGTGGACCTGTGGGCGCAGGTGATGACGCAGGCACCGCACACGGTGATGTGGCTGCTGAGCTGGAACGACCATGGCCAGCGCAACCTGGTGCAGGCCTTCGCGGCCCGCGGCATCGCGCCCGAGCGGCTGGTGTTTGCCGAGAAGGCGCCACTGCACCAGCACATCGCGCGCCTGCAGCAGGCCGACCTCTTCCTGGACACCTGGCCCTGCAATGCCCACACCACCGCCAGCGAGGCGCTGTGGGCCGGTGTGCCGGTGCTCACCGTGCCCGGCGACACCTTCGCCAGCCGCGTGGCCGCCAGCCTGGTGACGGCCTGCGGCCTGCCGCAGATGGCCTGTGCCGACGAGGCCACCTACGTGCGCATGGCGGTGGCCCTGGCCCACAAGCCCGAGGCCTTGCGCACGCTGCAGCAGCACCTGCGGGAAGAACGCCTGCGCCTGCCCCTCTTCGACACGACGCGCTACGCCCGCGACTACGAAGCCCTGCTGCAGCGCATGTTCGAGCGCCAGCAGGCCGGCCTGCCGCCGGATCACCTGCCCGCCGCGCCTGCGGCCGGCAGCGCCGAATAGCGCCCGAAGCGGCCTGCTGTTCGCCGCTTGCCGGCAGCACCCGTTTCCTAGACTGGTCGTGTTACCGGTGGCGAGGGCCGCCGGCCCACCCACCGCGGCCAGGCCGCTCCAGGAGACGTGATGAGTGCCGTGCCCGCCAACTACTACGATGGCCTGAACCAGAAGCTGCTGGACGCCATCCCGCCGGGCGCTCGCAAGGTGCTGGAACTCGGCTGCGCCAACGGCCGCCTGGGCCGCCGCTTCAAGGAGCTGCATCCGCAGGCCCAGTGGCACGGCATCGACCTGTCGGCCGAAGCGGTGGAAACCGCCCGCCCGCACCTCGACGGCGTGCTGCAGATGGACCTGGACCACGCCGACCTGAGCGAGCTGGAAGGCGGCTACGACACCATCGTGATCGGTGACCTGCTGGAACACCTGCGCGACCCCGCCAAGGTGCTGGACGCGCTGTATGACCTGACCGCCGACGACGCGAAGATCGTCTGCTGCGTGCCCAACATGGCTCACCTGTCGGTGGTGCAGCGGCTGATCTCGGGCGACATGAGCTACGACCCCAATGGCCTGCTCGACCAGACGCATGTGCGCTTCTTCTCGCCCTCGTCGCTGTACAAGCTGTTCCTGGACAGCGCCTGGCTGCCGCACCTGCAGGACCAGTACCGCTTCGACCTCGAACGCACGCCCTTTTTGAACCACGTGGTGCAGGCCGCCCAGGCGCTGGGCATTCCCGCCGCCACCGCCATGCGCAACCTCGACTGCTACCAGATGATCGTGGTGTGCAGCAAGTGGCCGATGCAGCAACTGATCAAGCCCGGCAAGCGGGCACAGTTCAGCGTCATCGTGCCGGTCAATCGCATCTGGCAGGCGGAGCTGAACATCGCCCGCTCGCCGGGCCTGATGGAAGCCGGCGCGCAGCTGATCCTGGTGGAAGCCGCCACCGCCGCCGAGGCCTATGCGAAGGGGGCCGCCCAGGCCAAGCATGCCTGGCGCGTGATGGCCCACCAGGACGTGTACTTCCCGCGCGGCACCGGCTATGCGCTGGCGCTGCAGCTGGGCGCGCTGGAAGAAGCTGGCCTCAACGGCGCGCCCGTCGGCTTCGCAGGCCTGGAGATGGACCCCGAACGGCCCGGCCAGACCCGCCATGCCGGCATGGTGGTGGACCGCCGCCACCTGATGCGCAACGCACCCACGCAGGCCGGCGTCTCGATCGACGAGCTGGCCGTGTGCCTGCATGCCAAGACCAAGCTGGCCATCGATCCGGCCCTGGGCTGGCACCTGTGGGGCACCGACCTGTGCCTGCAGGCCGAGGAGCGCGTGGGCCAGCCGATCGCGCAGATCCTGGACGTGCCGCTGTTCCACAACTCGGTGGGCGACTACGTGGTGCCGCCCGAGTTCCACGACAGCGCCCGCGTGCTGCTGAACAAGTACCCGCACCGCCACCGCGTGCCGACGCTGTGCGGCGACCTGGTGCGCCCCGCGGCCAAGGCGGCCTGAACGCCGCAGCCCCGACGTCTTACACCCACCGCACACCACCATGTCCGACCTGTCCGTCAGCCTTCACGCCAACAAGCAGTTCAAGAGCGGGGCCTGGACCTCGCCGCAGCGCGCCACCGTCTACGACCAGACGACCAACAACCGCAGCGACCTCACCCACTTCGTCACCAGCGAGTACCTGGCCCGCTTCACCGAGCGCCTGGCGCCCGGCGCGCGTGTGCTGGACCTGGGCTGCGGCACCGGCGTGCTGACCAAGGCGCTGGCGGCACAAGGCTTCGACACCACCGGCGTGGACATCAGCCGTGCGATGCTCGAGAAGATCCAGCCCGACTCACCGGGCGACCGCATCACGCTGGTCGAAGGCAACGTGTACGCCCTTCCCTTCGAGGACGCCCGCTTCGACGGCATCGTCACCCGCTGGGTGATCCCGCACTTCCGCGACTGGCCGCTGATCCTGAAGGAGGCGGCCCGCGTGCTCAAACCCGGCGGCACGCTGGTGTTCGACCACTGCAACCGCGCCAACTACGAGCTGGCGACCCGCGACGCCAAGCTGGACTACGAGAAGTTCGGCTATGACAACCGCACGAAAGGCATCGCCGGCGCGTTCTACGCATCGGCTTCGCCGCAGGAGCTGCAGACGGCCGCCGACGTGGCCGGTGTGGAGTTGCTGGACCTGGTGCCTCAGAGCTTCTTCCGCCAGAACGCGCTGGTCGCCGCGGCCCTGGGCGGTGATGGCTTCCTGGCCTACCGAAAGGCCATGGACCGCTTCTACGAAGACGAGGGTGTGCGCGCCTTCCTGCACTGGTTCGAGCGCAACGTGACCCCCACGCTGCCGCTGGACCTGGCCAACGGCGTGACGGTGATCTGCCGCAAGCCATGAACATCGATGCCCTGCTGTTCCTGCAGCACAGCGACATCGCGCACTTCTGCAACAACCCGGCGCCGTATGCGGGGCTGAAGCAGATCTTCATCGACCCCGGCCTGGTGGACGAAGCCGCCCGCGCCGGCCTCGACCCGGCGCTGTTCGAGTACCGGCCGTTGCAGGTGGGCCGCCACTGCCACTCGCGCAACAGCACCCAGGCCATGACGCGCGCGCAGGCCATCGATCAGCAGCTCACCCGCGAACGCGAACGCCTGTTCGGCGACGGGATGCTGGCGGGCTGGGACCACGGCCCGCTGCGCTTCTTCTTCCTGCGGGCCCTGATCGCGCGTCATCTCGGCGAAGCTTGCGAGGGTCACTTCCCGGAGCGTGCGGTGGGCGTCTTCCGCCCCCGCAAACCGCAGCAGTTCTACTTCGACTCCTACGTCAGCACCGATACCTTCTGCGCCGCGTCCGACCGCTGGCGCGTGGTGGACCACTACGACGACGTCGCCCACTGGGTGGACGATGCGTCCGCCCACTGCTTCGACTTCACCTGGCTGCAGCAGCAGGCCCGCGCGGGCCGTGCACAAGCGGTGGTGCACATTCCCACCGTCTACGCCAACCTGCCCCACTTCGTGGCCGAGATCGCGCGCCGGCACAACCACGTGCTGGAGCTGCCCAGCCCCTTCTGGGACATTCCGCTGAGCCGCGAACGACAGCCGCTGGCACCCGTAGCCCGCATGGCCGCCGAGTGGGCAGGCCCCGAATGCGCGGTGTACCGTGAACGTGCCCGCGCGCTGTACATGCGCGAGCTGGCCGACCTGCTGACCCAGCCCGAGGCCCTGCGCCGCCAGGCCGAGCTGTTTGCCGACCAGTGCTACCTGCAGGCGGTGAACTACCAGGGCCTGATGCGCGCCCTGCAGGGCAGCCGGCCGCACTTCATCCTCACCGATCACGACACCGGCGCCATGGGCCCGCTCTTTTCGGTGGCCGCGCAGCTGGGCAGCGAGGTGACGGTGCTGCCGCACTCCTCCTACCCCACGCAGCCGCTGCCGCATGGCCTGAACGTGACGGCCATCGAACGCGATGGCTTCGCCTCGCCGGTGCGCACCGTGTGGGGGGCCCGCGTGAAGACGCGGCCGGTGCGCCTGTCACCGCGGCGCAACCCGCCCGTGCGGCCGGCGGTGAAGACGGTATGCCTGCTGCTCAATGCCCTGTCGGGCCGCGGTATCAGCCATGTTGATTTCATCGGCATGGCGCAATTCCACAAGGCCCTGGCACAGCGATGTGCGCAGGCCGGCGTGCAGCTGCTGGTGCGCCTGAAGCCCGGCGCCGCCTGCCTGCCGGTGGTGGCCGGCACGCTGGGGCAGACGCCCGAAGCCCTGCAGCAGGTGATGGCCCTGCCCATCGACCAGCTGGCGCAGGCCGCGGACGTGTGCATCTGCCATGGCGAACTGACCTCGGGCGCCATCGAGTTCTTCGAGAGCGGCAGCTACGTGATGCACGTGTCGGAGGAGATCCGGCCGAACGAGCTGCCCAGCGCCTCGTCGCTGAGCACCCTGGCCAGCCTGCCGCCGATGCACGGGCCCGAAGCACTGCAGCTGATCGACCAGCTGCTGGACGGCAGTGGCCGCTTCGTCGACCTGCTGGCAGCGCAACGTGCCGAATTTGCACCGCGCCTGACGGCCGCCGACGGCCGCCTGTTCGACGCCTGACAAGCCTGCCGACATTGACAGGCCGGCGGCCTGACGCCCGAGCGGCGTCCCGCCGCTGACTCAGCCCACGTCGGCCAGCTGCGCCGGCGTGTAACGCGCCACCGCCCGGCGCATGCGCTTGCCGAGGAAAGCTTCGTAGTGCTTGGGCGCGGCGCCATAGCCGGGCCGCACCACGCGGATGGCGTCTTCGGTCACCACCTCGCCCTCGGCCAGATCCTTGACGAAGTACACCGAGCGGCGGAACTTGACGTTGCCGTTCTCGCTGGCCGCGGGGCCGTAGCGCACCACGCCCAGCGCCTGCCAGGCCGTGCGCAGGTGGCGGCACAAGCGAGCCAGCTCTGCGGGCTCGAGCGAGAAGGCATCGTCCGGGCCGCCGCCGTTGCGGTCCAGCGTGTAGTGCTTTTCCACCAGCGCGGCCCCCAGCGCCACGCTGGCGATGGCCGTGGTGTCGTCCAACGTGTGGTCCGACAAGCCGGCCACCACGCCGTGGCGCTGTACCAGGTCGGGGATGGCGCGCAGGTTGTAGTCCTGCGGCGCCGCGGGGTAGCCGCTCACGCAGCGCAGCACCGCCAGCTCGCGGCAGCCGCCCTCGCGGGCGGCCTGCACCGCCTCCGCCACCTCTTGTGCATTGGCCATGCCGGTGGAGATGATCATCGGCTTGCCGGTGGACGCGACATAGCGGATCAGCGGCAGGTCCACCGCCTCGAACGAGGCGATCTTGTAGGCCGGGGCATCCAGCGATTCCAGCAGGTCGACGGCCGTGCGGTCGAACGGCGAGCTGAACAGCGTGATGCCCAGCTTGCGTGCATGGGCGAACAGTGGGGCATGCCAGTCCCAGGGCATCTCGGCCTCGCGGTACAGCTCATGCAACCGCCGTCCGTCCCACAGGCCGCCGCGGATGATGAAGTCCTCGGTGTCGCCCGGCAGGGTGATGGTGTCGGCGGTGTAGGACTGGATCTTCACCGCGTCGGCCCCGGCCTGCTGTGCCACTTCCAGCAGATGCAGCGCGCGTTCCAGGCTGCCGTTGTGGTTGGCCGACATCTCGGCCACCACGTAGGGCGGGTGGTTGATGCCGATGGGTCGGCCGGCGATGGTGATGGAGGGATGCTGGCTCATGCTTCACCCCGCACGTAGCGGGCCGCAAAAGAAACTCCCTGCTGGGCGATCACGTCGATCACCGACAGGTGGGACACGAAGGACTCGGCGCGCAGCTGCGCATAGGGCTTGGGATCGAACTGCTGGAAGTCCAGTGCCACCTGAGCATTGGCTTCGAACTCGTCCTCTTCCAGGTACTCGCGGGAGCCGCGGGGCGAGAGGTAGCTGTCGCAGCCCAGCGCCAGGCACAGGTTGAGCAGATGCTCCGAGCGCTGGCCGCCACAGCCCAGCGTGGTGGCACGCACCAGCGGGGTGTCGATGCCCAGCGCCTGCGCCAGGGTGCGGATCAGCGACTCGTTCCAGGCGGTGAGGCCGCGATCGGCCAGCGGTGCCTGGTACAGCGGCTGCAGCAGGTCCAGCAGCGCTCGACCGTGCGGCGCCTTGGCATACGCGGCGCTCAGGGTGGCCCAGTGGCGCGCGCGCCAAGGCTCCTCGGCCACGGTCTGCACCTGGTGCAGGCGGTCGCGCTGGTGGGCCGCGGCTACCGGCACCGTGAGCATGTGCTCCCGGCCCTGCAGCAGGATGCGGTTGCGGGTGTGCCAGCTGCGGCGCTGGAACTGCACGTCGTCCAACAGCACGAAGACGTCCACCTGCGTCATCAGATGGAAATAGCCCGACCACGGCAGGTAGGTCGGCTGCATGATGGCGCAGCGCTTCATGCCAGGCCCGCCGCCGCCATCTCGGCAAAGATGTGGTGCAGCCGCGGATCGCGGCCATAGTGCTGCCAGCCGCCGGTGATGATGCCCTGCCGCGCCGCCTGCCGACCGAAGCGCTCGATGCAGTGCAGGTCGTGGGTGGTCAGCAGCGAGTAGCGCAGCTGCGGTTGCAGGCTGGCATCGGCCAGCCGCAAGTCCCAGCCCAGGTCGTGCAGCACCTGCTCGGCGGCGGCCACCAGATCGGCCAGCGGCCACGCCTCGTCCAGCGCTTCCACGGTGATGCGCGGGCGCTCACCGCCATAGCAGAAGAGGCGCAGCAACGGATGCGTGGCGCCAAAGGCCTGGTAGTACACCGGTGCCTCGGGCGCCCGGCCCTCCAGCCTGGCGAACAGGTTCACGCAGCGCAGCGCGGGCGACTGCAGCCGCTCACCACCCAGCCGCTGCAGCAGCGCGGTGGGATTGGCGCACCACACCACGGCATCGGCCGCGATGGGCTGCTGCCGCAGCTGCAGCTGGATGCGGCCGTCCGCACCCGGCAGGGGCTTGACCGGCGCCTGCAGGTGGATCTGCACGCCCCGGCGTTGCAGCGCCGTCTGCAGCGCCTGGATGAACGCATCAAAACCGTCCAGCGGCAGGGCCGCCTGCTGCAGCGGGCGCGGCGGATCGAAGTGGCTGCGGGGCAGGCCGTAGAGCCGGTCGGCCCGATCATCCTGCTGCTTGGCCTGCTGCATCGCGGCAGCATCGTCGGCATAGAACACCCGGCCCACCTGCAGGGCGGCGGCATTCTGCGCAGCCAGTGCGTCCGGCGCACCATGGCGCGCGGCCCAGGCCGTCAAAGGCCCCGCCACCCGGGCTTCATAGGCGGCCAGGCGGCCACCCAGCGTGTCTTGTTCACCCTCGGCCACGGGCTGCAGCGCGCCCAGCGGCCCGGGGACCACGGGCTGCGCGAAGTCGTGGTGCACCCGCACGGCACCAAAGAGGTCGTTCCACGAACCGTAGCGGTGGTCGAAGCGCTGCAGCGTGGTGCCTTCCACCGTGTCCACCAGGGCCATCAGTACCGGGTCGATGTTGATGTACTGGCAACCCGGGAAGAAGCGACCCTGTGGCAGCACCGCGTCACGCAGGATGCCACCCAGCGCATCGCCGGCTTCGTAGAGATCGACGCGGTGGCCCTGTTCGGCCAGCAGCAATGCCGCCAGGCAGCCGGAATAGCCGCCGCCCACCACCGCCACGTTCACCGCAGCACCTCGCGCGGCTGGCGGTAGGCATACACCGCGAACTCGAAGGGCACGGCCACCTGCTTGACCACGTAGTCGTTGCGCAACGAGACGAAGGGCGTCAGCTTCTTGACCAGGCCGAACACGTCTTCGGGCCGGGCGTACCAGAGGCCCGGGTCCTGGTAGTCCACGTAGGCGCTCATCAGGTTGAAGGCCAGCGCCCGGTCGGTGCGCGCGAACAGGTCTTCGAGCGTGCGCGCCAGGAAGGCCGCGTTGTCGTCCATGCGGTTGTTGAACACGCCGCTCACCAGCACATAGTCGAAGCGTTCGCCCTCGAAGTCGGCCAGCGTGCCGAAGCGGTGGCCGGGATGCTTGGCGCGCGCGTGCGGGAAGAATTCGGTGACGATGTCCACCCCGGTGTAGCGGCAGTCGATGCCGCGGCCCTGCAGCCAGGTGGCCAGGTGTCCCGTGCCGCAGCCGAAATCCAGCACGCGGGCGCCTTGCAGGTCACCCACTTCGGCCAGCACCGCGTAACGCGCCTCTTGCGACTCTCGCGAGGAGTACTGTGCCGCTTCATGCGAATCGCCGTGCGCCTGCAGCAGGCTGCGGTAGTGGTCGGCAATGCTCTCGTTCATGCGGCGCTCTCGATCAGGTGTTGCACGACGCGGCGGGCGCCGTCGGGGGCCACGGCGGTGTCGCCGCCGGGCTCGAAAGGAAGGGTCATCAGCTGGTCCAGCGCGCGTGCCAGCGCCCGGGGCTCACCGATGCGGTCAGCCTGCAACAGCAGCGCACGGCCGTGGCGGCTGAAGTGCTCGGCCACCTGGCGCTGGATGTCCGACAGCGGCAGCAGCAGGCACGGCACGCCCAGCGCCTGCAGTTCCACCGCGAACATGCCGCAGGCCACCACGGCCGCGCGCGTGCGGGCCAGCAGTGGCCGCATGTCGCGGCGCGCCACCTCGAAGCCATGGCCCAGCGCCTGGCAGCGGCTGCGCAGCGCCGCCTGGTGGGGATTCATCGCGCCGGCCAGCACCTGCAGCGGGCCCGCCAGGCCCGCGGTGGGCAGGTGATCCAGCACCTGCAGCGTCAGGCCGTCGGCGTCGGCCCCGCCCAGGAACAGCAGCACCGGACCGGCCGCCAGCTGCTGGCGTGATTGCGCGGCGCGCTCCTGGGCAGCCAGCCGCACGTCGCGCCGCAGCAGCGTGTACTGCGGCCCCAGCAGCAGTTGGCAATCGGGCGGCACCAGCGCGGGGTAGCGGCGGTGCAGCGTGGTCACCGCGTTCTGGTCGATCAGCACCCGGGCCTGCAAGGGCCGGTCGGCCAGGTCGTCCAGCACGGCGATGGCGGCGCCACTGGCGGCCACGCTGCGGTGCCAGTCGGCGCCCAGGCCGTAGTGGTCCACCAGCAGCCAGCGCGGCGGCTGCGCCAGCGTGGCCAGCGCCTGCAGCGTGGCCTGGGCGTCGCGCTCGGGCGTCCAGGGCGTCTGCGCATCCAGCGGCAGGGTCAGCACCTCGAAGCCGCGGGCGCTGATCTCTCCCCGCAGGTCGCCGGGCAGCGCGCGGCACACGAACACGGCACGCTGGCCCAGATCCTCGGCCGCTTCGGCCAGGGCCAGGCACCGCATCACATGGCCCGAGCCCACCTCGGTGGACGCGTCGGCCCTCAGGGCCAGCACCACTGGGGCGACATCAGGCTTCATGGCGCGGCCCTCCGGCCAAGCCCTGGGCGCGGAACATCCATTCGGCGCGCTGCCAGTCGTCGGGCGTGTCGATGTCCTGCACCCGGTGCGGTGGCAACGGGAAGGCCAGGCAGGCGGGGGTGAACACGTTGGTCACGGTCATCCACGCATCGGCGCGGCCCCAGCAGAACTGGCCGGCGTCGTGGAAGGCCGGCTCCAGATCCTGCGAGCGGCGGCTGTACTGCGCAGGATCGAACATGCTGACCCGGCCCTGGGCATCCAGCCGCAGCGCGCGCTGGATGGGCGCCGGAAAGGCGCACACCGACAGCGCGAAATCGGCTTCTGGCCGGGCACGCAGTTTCGCCAGGCTGTCCGTCAGGTCGGCCGGCTGCACAAAGGGCGCTGTGGCATACAGCAGGCACACCAGATCGTCGTGTCCGGCCTCTGGCAGCAGCTCGCCGATGGCATGGCGGATGACGGCGATGGTGCCGGCCTGGTCGTCGGCCAGCGTCGCGGGCCGCATGAAGGGCACTTCGGCTCCCGCTTCGCGAGCGGCCTGGGCAATGTCTTCGTCGTCGGTGGACACCACCACGCGGTCGAAGCATCCGCTTTCTAGCGCCGCAGCCACCGGCCAGGCCAGCATCGGACGGCCGCAGAAGTCGCGGATGTTCTTGCGCGGGATGCGCTTGCTGCCACCACGCGCCGGGATCAGCGCCAGCCTCATGCCGCCAGCGCCTCGTGCAAGGCAGCCACCACCGTGGCCTGCTGTTCATCGGTGAGCCCGGCGAACAGGGGCAGGCTCAAGGCCTCGGCGTAATAGCGCTCGGCCTGCGGAAAGTCGCCGGGCGCAAAGCCCAGGCGGCGGTAGTAGGGCTGGGTGTGCACCGGGATGTAGTGCACGTTGACCCCGATGCCGCGGGCACGCAGCCGCTCGAACAGTGCCGCCCGGTCCATCGGCGCGCCAGGCTGCACACGCACCACATACAGGTGCAGCGCACTCTGGTCGCGCGCATCGCGCCAGGGCAGCGTGAGAGGCAGGCCGGCCAGTGCCTTGTCGTAGCGGGCGGCCAGCTGCTGGCGCACCTGCACGTAGTGGTGCAGCCGGTTCAGCTGGCTCAGGCCCAGCGCGGCCTGCAGCTCGGTCATGCGGTAGTTGAAGCCGAGGTCGATCTGCTCATAGGCCCAGGGGCCGTCCGGCGATTGAGTCATCGCGGCGGCATCGCGGGTGATGCCGTGGCTGCGCAGCAGCTGCATGCGTTCGGCCAGGTCGGCCCGCTGGGTCAGCGCCATGCCGCCTTCGGCGCTGGTGATGATCTTGACCGGGTGGAAGCTGAAGACGGTGATGTCGCTCCAGCGGCCGTTGCCCACCGGCTGACCCCGGTACTGCGCGCCAATGGCATGGGAGGCATCTTCCACCACCGCAAAACCATAGCGCTGCGCCAGCGCGTGCAGCGCCTGCATGTCGCAGGGGTCGCCACACAGGTGCACCGCCACCAGCACCTTGGGCAGCCGGCCGAGGCGCTCGGCCTCTTCGAGCTTGGCCTGCAGCGCCTGCACGCTGAGGTTGCGGGTCTGCGGATCGATGTCGACGAAGTCCACAGCAGCGCCGCAATAGCGTGCGCAGTTGGCCGAGGCCACGAAGGTGATGGGGCTGGTCCACAGCCAGTCGCCGGGACCCAGGCCCAGGGCCAGGCAGGCGATGTGAAGGGCTGAGGTGGCGCTGTTGACGGCCACCGCGTGGGCCGCGCCCACGGCATGCGCGACGGCCGCCTCAAAGGCAGGCACCTGCGGGCCCTGGGTGAGGAAGTCCGAACGCAGGGTGGCGACCACGGCCGCCACGTCCTCGTCGGTAATCTGCTGACGGCCGTAGGGAATCATGGACGGCGACGGCGTTCGACCATCGAGATGCCCTCGACATGCTGCGCGATGAGCTTGCGCAGCTGCGGCACGCTCAGGAAGTCGTCATTGGCACCGCTGTCGTAGGTGAAGCCTGGTGCCACCGAGGTGGCGCGATGGTGGCGCAGGTACTCGTCGCGGTCGAAGCCGTTGCCCGAAGGCAGGATCGCGTAGTAGCGGCCGATGTCCACGGTGTTGGGGCTGTCGCAGGCGGTGATCATCTCTTCGTGGATCTTCTCGCCGGGGCGGATGCCGACCACGCGCTGCTCGCATTCCGGTGCAATGGCCTCGGCCAGGTCGGTGATGCGGTAGGACGGGATCTTGGGCACCAGGATCTCGCCGCCGCTGGCATGCTCGATGGCCCACAGCACCATGTCGACGCCGTCCTGCAGCGAGATGTTGAAGCGCGTCATCAGCGGATCGGTGATCGGCAGCACGCCCGACGGCCGCTGCTGCAGGAAGAACGGGATCACCGAGCCGCGGCTGCCCATCACGTTGCCGTAGCGCACCACCGAGAACCGCAGGTCGCGTGTGCCCTTGATGCCGTTGGCCGCGACGAAGAGCTTGTCGGAGCACAGCTTGGTGGCACCGTACAGGTTCACCGGCGCGGCCGCCTTGTCGGTCGACAGGGCCACCACGCGCTGCACGCCGCGGTCCAGGCAGGCCTCGATGACGTTCTGCGCCCCCAGCACATTGGTCTTGATGCACTCGAAGGGGTTGTATTCGGCGGCCGGCACCTGCTTGAGCGCGGCCGCATGCACCACGATGTCGATGCCTTCCATCGCGCGCAGCAGGCGCTGCGGGTCGCGCACGTCGCCGATGAAGTAGCGCATCGCGCGGTAGGTGGTTTCGGGGAACTGCTGCCCCATCTCGAACTGCTTGAGCTCGTCGCGCGAGAAGACCACCAGGCGCCGCACGCGGGGGTAGCGCTCCAGCACCGTCTTCACGAAGGCCTTGCCGAAGGAACCGGTACCTCCGGTGATCAGGATCGACTTGTCATTGAGCATGCTGGGTCCTCGGCTGGCCGCACGCAGGCACCGAGCCCGCGACTTCCAGGGCAGTGTAAGAACGCGGCCCACAGGCAAAAACCGTGAACACCGCCGCAAAAACGAGGCTTCATCCGGCTTGCCGGCGGCCCCATGAAAAACGGCACCGCCAGGCGGTGCCGTCTTCGCGGATCAGGCCGGATCGGTCAGTTCAGCAGCGAAGCGAAGACGTCGTCCAGGCGACGGCGGGCAGGTGCACCGGCTTCTGCAGGGGCGGCCGGTGTGGCGGCGGGCGCCGTCGCCACCACCGGCGCCGCAGCCGCGGGCGCTGCGGATGGCGCCGCACTGCGGGCGGCCGCACTGGTGCGGACGATGTCGGGCACCGTCAAGGCGGGGCGCACGGCCGGTCGGCTGGCGGCGGCAGGAGCTGCCGGCTGCGCCGCCGCCGCGGCGGTGACGGGCGCGGGGGCCACGTCATCGTCCTGCATCAGCTGCAACGCCTTCTGGCGCAGCGTGGTGGGCGCCGGCACGGCCTGCGGCATCGTGGACGCCTCGGGTCGTGGCTGCGTCGGCAATGCCGGGGCTTGCGCCACCGGCGCCGGCACCAGCGCCAGATCGTCCGGCAGGCCGCCGAAGTCGGCGCGCATCATGCGGGCCTGGGTGCGCTCGTGGTGGGTGGTGGCCATCTTGCGCAGCACGGTGCGGGCGAATTCGGCCTGCTCGCGGGCGCAGGGGCGGCGGTGGCTGTCCAGCCAGCCGGAGGCCTGCAGCTCGAAGCGCTCGTCCATCCAGCCCAGGCGCCAGAACTCGTGGCACACCACGGCCCAGTCGGGTTCGCCATGCGCCACCGGCACGTCCACCACGCATTCGCCGCCAGTCTGCAGCAGCGCCAGCGCATGGCCCATCAGCCGGTCAAAGCTGCCTTCGGTGGTGGTCAGGTCAGAGATGTACACGCGGCTCAGCTGGCCGGCCTGCAGCAGCACCTCGCCGCCGAGCAGCGTGGGCACGTGCAGCGGCAGCGGCAGCGCGTCGGCCCCCAGGTCCAAGGCCAGGTCGGGCTGGGTGCGGGCCTGCGTGCTCACGTTCAGCCAACCCAGCTGGTAGGCATCACCCGAGCCCACGTGCAGTTCCGACGGCGTCCACACCTGCTGCGGATGCAGCCGGAAGTGGGTGTCGGCATAAGCCACCGCAAAGGTCAGCACCTGGGCATACACGTCCTGCGGATCATGCTGCCGGAAGCCGGCCAGCTTGCGCTCTGCCTCGGCGAAAAAACCGGGCGTGCCGAACTCCTCGCGGAAGAAGCGTGCGGTGTGCGGCGTGTCCTGCAGCCAGAACACCGCGTCATCGTAGGCGGCCGGTGCACGGGTGCGCGGCGTGCGCTCCGAAATCACCGGCGTGCCCAGCGACAGGCACTGGAACACCCGCGCCTGCTCGAAGCGGCTGGTGTCGTAGAAGTGGCAGTTGATCACCGCCTTGGCGCGGCGGATGTAGTCGTCGCGCTCTTCCACGAACAACGGGTGGTCGAAGCAAGCCACGGTGGCGCCGCTGGCTTCCGCATGCCGCAGGAACTCGCGGCGGCGCTCGTTCACGCTGCCGAAGAACAGCAGGTCGATCGGCCGCTCGGCCAGCGGGATGGGCTGCGCATCCTGCAGGTAGGGTGCATGCAGGAAGGGCACGATGGGCACGTCGGCCGGGTCGGCGGCATAGGCGGCGGTGTTGTCCACGTCGTAGTCCACCACCGCCGAGCGGGACAGCAGCTGCAGGTAGTCGGGCGACACCGCCGCCCCGCCCTCGCCCAGCTGCTCCAGGTTCACGAAGACGCAGGCATGGCGCTGCGCCTCTTCGGCCGGAAAGCCCATGTGCGCGCCGAAGACGAAGTTCACCGCGTCTTCACGCAGCCGGTTCTTGCCGATGCTGACCTGCGCGCCCAGCCGCCGGAACTGGTGGCGGAAGTAGCGCGCATGGTCGATGAAGGCCAGCGAGTAGATGTAGCCCGCGGGCTGCATGACGGCGATGTGGACCGGCGGAATCTGCATGGTGACGCGTCGGGTGGGTGCGCGAGGGCACGGATCGCATCACTGTAGGCAGGCCGCCGGCCACCAAGACCGCGATGAACAGCGATTTAGGGCCGCATTCTTCAGCCCAACGAAGCCAGCACCCGATCCACCATCACGCCCGACTGGCCCAGGTAGTTGGCCGGATCCAGCATGGCCTGCAGCGCCGCGCGGTCCACGTGGGCCGCGATCTCGGGGTGGGCGGCCAGCAGGTCCAGCAGCGGCTTTTTCTCGGCGATGGCCTGGCGGCAGAGGTCGTACACCAGGTCGTGCGCGTACTCGCGGCCGATGTACGGGCCCAGGCCCATCATCACCGCCTCGCTCATCACCAGGCCTTCGGTCAGGTCGACGTTGCGGCGCATCGCCGCGGCGTCCACCTGCAGGCCTTCCAGCACGAAGCGGCTCTGCTTGAGCGCACCGGCCATCAGGCAGAAGGCCTCGGGCAGCACGATCCATTCGATTTCCCAGGGGCCGGTGCTGCGCTCATGGTCGGCCACCATCGCGTCCATCAGCGCCGCCGCATGCTGACGCACCACGCTGATGGCGGCATGGATGTAGCAGCTGCTGATGGGGTTGCGCTTTTGCGGCATGGTGCTGCTGCTGCCGCGGCCGTGGTGGTAGGGCTCGTACACCTCGCCCACCTCGGTCTGCATCATCAGCTTGACGTCCATGCTGAGCTTGCCCAGCGTGCCGCCCACCAGGCCCAGGAAGGCGCCCACCTCGGCGATGTTGTCGCGGATGGTGTGCCAGGCGATCAGCGGCTGCTTCAGGCCCAGCTCGGCGCACAGGCCGGCCTGGGTCTCCATCGCGCCTTTGTCCAGCGAGGCCAGCGTGCCCGCGGCACCGGCGAACTCGCCCACCAGCACCCGTTCCTTCAGCTGCGCCAGGCGCTCGCGGTGGCGCTCGATGGCCGACAGCAGCCCGGCCATCTTGTAGCCGAAGGTCACCGGGATGGCTTGTTGCAGGTTGCTGCGGCCGATCATCGGCGTGTCGCGGTGCTCCCGGGCCAGCCGGGCCATGGCCGCGGAGATGGCGGCCAGCTCACTGTCGACGAGGGCCAGCCCCTCACGGATCTGCAGCACGGTGGCGGTGTCGGTGATGTCCTGGGTGGTGGCGCCCCAGTGCACGAACTCGCCCAGCTTGTCGCGGCACAGCTGGTTGACCTGGGTGACCACGCCCAGGATGGGGTAGCCGATGCGCTCGGTCTGCTGGCGCAGCCGCGCCATGTCGATCTGGTCCAGCGTGCAGTGGCTGACGATCTCGTCGGCCGCCTCCTGCGGAATCAGGCCCAGCCGCGCCTGCACCACGGCCAGCGCCCGTTCGATGTCGAGGTATTTCTGCGTGCGGTTCTCGTCGGACCAGACGTGGCGCATCTCGTCGGTGGAAAAGATGCCCTGGAAGATCCTGGAATCGATGATGGAAGCGGCCATGGTGGTGTGTCTCCTCGTTGAAATGGGGACGGGGTCAGCGCCCGGCGCGTGCCAATGTGCGCTGCGCCTGCAGCACCACCGGCCGATCGACCATGCGGCCATCGACGCGGGCCGCACCGGGGCAGGCGGCATCCGCTTCGAGGACCCGTGCAGCCCAGGCCAGTGCCTGCGCACCGGGGGCCATCGCCGCATGCAGCGGCGCCACCTGGTCGGGGTGGATGCACAGCTTGGCGCCGAAACCGCGGCGCAGCGCCCAGGTGGTGTCGGCCTGCAGACGAAGCGCGTCGCCCAGCTGCGGCGTGACGCCGGCCACCGGCGCGGCGCGGCCGGCCAGGCGCGAGGCCAGCACCAGCTGCGCCGCCGCCTGTTCCAGCGGCGCCAGGTCGTCTTCCAGATCCAGGCCCAGGTCGAGCGCGTAGTCCAGCGTGCCGAACACCAGGCGCTGCACGCCCGGCGCGGCAGCCAGCGGCAGCGCCTGCGACACGCCCAGCGCGCTTTCGCACAGCGGCAGCAGCGCGATGCCGGGCAGTGCCTGGTGCAGCGCGGCCAGCGCGGCGGCGTCTTCGGCCTTGGGCAGCATCACCGCCGCCAGCGGCAGTGCGCGCACCAGGCGCAGGTCTTGTTCATGGTCCGGCATGCCGGCGGCATTGATGCGCACCGCGATGCGTGCCGCCTCGGTCGCCGGCAGCGCCAGCACCGCCTCGGCGATGGCCTGGCGCGCCGCGCTTTTGGCCGCATCGGCCACCGCATCTTCCAGATCCAGCACCACCACGTCGGCCCCGCTGGCCAGGGCCTTGCCGAAGCGCGCCGGCCGGTCGCCGGGCACGAACAGGTAGCTGCGCGGCTCCATCAGATGGCCTTCGCTTCGCGCAACGACGCGATGGCCGCGGCGTCCAGGCCCAGCTCGGACAGGATGGCGTCGGTGTGTTCACCCAGCGCGGGCACCGGGTCCATGCGGGGTTCTTCATGCCAGCTGCCGGGCGGCAGCAATGCGGGCAGCGCACCGGCCGGCGAGCCCACCTCGCGCCAGCGGTCGCGGGCCTGCAGCTGCGGATGCGCCCACACCTCGTGCATGGTGTTCACGCGGGCGTTGGCGATCTGCGCAGCTTCCAGCCGCTCGACCACCTGCGGCGCGGTCAGTGGCGAAAAGGCGTCGACGATGATCGCGCGCAGCTCGTCGCGCGCCGCCACGCGCCTGGCGTTGCCCGCAAAGCGCGCGTCCTGCGCCAGCGCCGGCTGCTGCAGCACGGTGTGGCAAAAGCTGGCCCATTCACGCTCGTTCTGCAGGCCGAAGAGCACGCTGCCGCCATCGGCCCCGGTGGGAAACAGGCCGTAGGGGTAGATGGTGGCGTGCGCGGCGCCGGTGCGTGGCGGCGGCGGCGCGCCATCGAAGGCGTAGTACAGCGGGTAGCTGGTCCACTCCGACAACGCTTCCAGCATCGAAATGTCGATGTGGCGGCCGCGGCCGGTGCGGCCCCGCTCCAGCAAGGCCGCCAGTATGTTGGTGTAGGCGTACATGCCGGCCGCGATGTCGGCGATGGATGGGCCAGCCTTGCAAGGCTCTTCGGCGGTGCCGGTGACCGAGACGAAGCCGGCCTCGGCCTGGATCAGCAGGTCGTAGGCCTTCTTGTCGCGGTAGGGGCCGTCGGCGCCGTAGCCCGAAATGTCGCAGACGATGAGCGAGGGCTTTTTGGCCGCCAGTGCCTCGTAGCCCAGGCCCAGCCGCGCCGCGGCGCCGGGGGCCAGGTTCTGCACCAGCACGTCGGCCTGTTCCAGCACCAGGCGCTGCAGCACCTCGGCGGCGCCGGGGTGCTTGACGTCCAGCGTCAGGCTTTCCTTGCTGCGGTTGGTCCACACGAAGTGCGAGGCCAGGCCGCGCACGCGCTGGTCGTAGCCGCGGGCGAAGTCGCCGACGCCCGGCCGTTCGATCTTGATCACGCGGGCGCCTAGGTCGGCAAGCTGGCGGGTGGCGAACGGCGCCGCGATGGCGTGTTCGAGCGTGACGACGGTGAGTCCCTTCAGAGGTTGCATCGGGTGCTCCTGGCGTCTAGCGCAGCGTGGCCACGGCATCCATCGTCAGCCAGCCTTCATGGTCCTGGGCCCACAGCCGCACGGTCTTGCCGTCGGCCGAAGGCGCGCCGTTGACGCGGAAGGGATGGAGGTCGAAGGTGGGCCGCACGGCCTTGAAGCGGAAGCTGGCCACCTCGGCCCCGGGCGCCTGGCGGCGCAGCAGGTCCATCAGCAGCGTGGCGATCAGCGGGCCGTGCACGATCAAGCCCGGGTAGCCCTCCACCTCGGTCACGTACTTGCGGTCGTAGTGGATGCGGTGGCCGTTGAAGGTCAGCGCCGAGTAGCGGAACAGCAGCACGTCGTCGGGCACGATCTCGCGCTGCCAGGGCGCGCCGGTCTCGGCGGCCTGCGGCGGCGGGGGTGCATCGCCCGGCTGCTGGGCCGCGCGGTAGACGATGTCGTGGTGCTCGACGATGACCGGCGCCGACTCGCCATGGCGGCGCACCTCGTGCCGCACGGTGACGAACACCAGCGTGCCGGTGCGGCCGTGCTTGACCTGCACGTCCTCGATGGTGGAGGTGCGCTCGATCTCGTCGCCCACGCGCAGCGGCGCATGGAACTGGAAACGCCCACCCGCCCACATGCGCCTCGGCAGCGGCACCGGCGGCAGAAAGCCGCCGCGCCTGGCATGGCCGTCGGCGCCGATTTCCGACTGGCGGTGGCGCGGCAGGAAGTACAGCCAGTGCCACAGTGGCGGCAAGGGCGTGCCGGCTGGGGCCTCTGCGGCTGGATGGTCCAGCGTCGCGGACAAGGCCAGCACGGGCGTGGCGCCCACCTGGTCACGCAGGGTTTCGCTGCGGCCGATCCAGGCGGCCAAGGCGGCGGCGTCCACCGTTTCGGTGTGGGGGGTGCTCATGCGGCGCCTCAGAAGTTGTGGCGCAGGCCGAGCTCGGTACCGGTGGAGCGCTTACCCGCGGCCAGGCCGGCGGCGCCGCCCGGAATGGCCAGCGCGCTGGCGCCGTCGTTGTCGATGCGGGCCACCGTGGCGTACACCGCAGTGCGCTTGGACAACGGGTGCACATAGCCGGCGGCCAGCTGGCGGCTGCCGTTGGCGCCGATGTCGGTGCGGCCCACGCGGCCGGAGAAATCGGCCTTCAGGTACGAGAACTTCACTTCGCCCACACCCACGGGCACCCAGGCGCCCAGCAGCCAGTTGGTCTGCCTGGCATCGGCCTGGTCGAAGCGGCGCCAGGCCAGCGAGACACGCGCCACGCCGGCATCCCAGCCGCCGCCGAGGGTGGTGTCCTTGAAGGCGCCAGCCGCCTCGGTGCGGTCGTTTTCGCTGCGGGTGTGGGCCGCGCCCAGGTTGAAGCCACCGCCCGCCCAGCCGGCACGCAGGCCCATCACCTTGGCCTGGCCCGAAGCGGCGGTGCCGCCTTCACCGGCGGCCACCAGCACGCCCCCTTCGAAGCCGCCCAGGCCGGCCGGCGCGATCCACTGCACTGCATTGCTGGAGCGCACCACGGTGTTGGCCGCGGTGCCGAAGGTGTTGCGGATGGGGCCGTTGGGCGTTGCCGAGATCAGGTTGGTGGACCCACCGACGCCCACGTAGCTGAACGGGTCGTGGCGGCTCCAGGCGACGTAGCTGGGCACGAAGTCGCGGCCGGCGCGCAGCTCACCCAGCGTGCGGCTGGCCAGGCTCACGGTGGCGCGGCGGTCCCAAAACTGCGTGCTCTGCACCGCTTCGCCGCTGTCCAGGCGGATGCCGTGCTCCAGGTGGAAGCCGGCCGACAGGCCATCCCCCAGGTCCTCGGTGCCGCGGAAGATCAGGCGGCTGGTGTTGTTGCTGCCGCTGACCAGCGACTTGACGCTGCCGCGGTCCTGGTTGGAGACGACGCGCACCGCCGCATCGGCAATGCCGCTGACGGTGACGTTGGACTGGGCCTGGGCGGCGGTGCCGGCCACCAGCGCGGCGGCGGCCAGGGCGACGGGGTGCGGATGCTTCATGCGGTCTCCTTGTTGTGTATGGGTATGGGCAGGCGGACGGGTCAGTCGGCGGTCAGGCGGGCGCGCTGCACCACGCTCTTCCACTTGTCCAGCTCGGTCTTGACCAGCGCGCCGAAGGCCTCGGGCGTGCTGGTCTCCACGTCGGCGCCGTGGTCCTCCAGCCGCTTGACGATCTCGGGATCGGCCAGCACCTGGTTCAGCGCGCGGTTGAGCTTCTCGATCACCGGCTTGGGCGTCTTGGCCGGCGCGAAGAAGCCGTACCACTGCTGCACCTCGACGCCATCGACGCCGGCCTCCTTCAGCGTGGGCACGTCGGGCAGCAGGTGCGAGCGCTTGGGGCCGGCCACGGCCAGCGCCTTCAGCTTGCCGGCCTTGACGTGTGGCAGCGCGGTGAAGAGGCTGGGGAACATGAACTGCGTCTGGCCGCCGATGGTGTCGCTGACCGCGGGCGCCGCGCCCTTGTAGGGCACGCCCAGCATCTCGACGCCGGCATTGAGCTTGAACAGCTCGGCCGCGAAGTGCGGCGCCGTGCCGTTGCCGGCCGAGGCATAGGTGTAGCTGTCGGGCTTGGCCTTGAGCTGGGCCACCAGGTCCTTGACGTCCTTCACCTTGGTGTTGGCGTTGGCCACCATCAGCGTGGGCGAATAGCCCACCAGGCCGATGGGCTCGAAGTTGGCCACCGGGTCGTAGCGCAGCTTCTGCAGCGCGGGGTTCATCGCATGGGTGGCGATGTAGCCCAGCATCAGCGTGTGGCCATCGGGCGCGGCGCGGGCCACGAACTCGCTGGCGATGGAGCCGTTGGCGCCGGCCCGGTTGTCGATGATGATGGTCTGGCCCAGCAGCGGTCCCAGCTTCTGCGCGATGGTGCGGGCCATCGCGTCGTTGCCGCCACCGGCGGCCGTGGGCACGACGATGGTGATCGTCTTGGTGGGATAGGTCTGCGCCACGGCGGGCACGGCGGCGCCGATGAGGGCGGCGGCGGCCAGGGCGGCGGGGGCCAGGATCTTCTTCATGGGCTTGTCTCCTTCTGTGGATGTGGGGAACACGTAGTCGGGCAGCTCCAGCTGCCCCTGCAAGATCTTTCGGGCGGTGCGCACCAGGGCGGCGCGGCGGATCACGGCGTCGTTGCCCTCGCCTTCCACCGCCACCTCGATGTCGATGCGGCCCTGCGGATGCAGCACCGCGATCTGGCGCACGCCTGCCACCCCTTTGCGGCCGCTGGCCACGGTGCCGGGCAGCGCCAAGGCGGTGGCCACGCCGATGGCGCCGGTGACGGCATGCGAGGCATGGCAGCGGCGCGGCGTGAAGTAGCGCGAGGTGATGCTGTCGGGGCTGTCGCCTTCGCTGGCGATCACCGGCTTGGGAATCACGCTCTGCGAAACGTCGCCCAGGCCCATGGCCTCGCCGGCGGCGCGGCGCAGCTTTTCCAGGCGCAACAGCAGCGTGGCGTTGCCGTCCAGCTCGGCCGGCGTCTCGCCACCGGCCAGGCCCAGGTCGGCCGCCCGCACGATGACCAGCGGCATCGCCGCGTCGATGCAGGTGACGTCCACGCCGTCGATGCGGTCGATGCGGCGGCCGGTGGGAAACAACGATCCGGTGACGGCGCCCCAGGCGTCCAGGAAATTGAGGCGGATCGGCGCCGCGGTACCGGCCACGCCGTCGATGCGGGTGTCACCCGCGTACACCACCCGGCGGCCGGGGGTCAGCACCGTCACGTCGATACGCGAGCGGGTGTTGACGTTGAACACCCGCACGGTGGTCTCGCCGTCCCGGGCCTGCACCAGGCCCTGCTCGATGGCGAAGGGCGCGACGCCCGAGAGCATGTTGCCGCAGTTGGGCCGCGTGTCCACCGAGCGCTGGCCCACGCCCACCTGGGCGAACAGGTAGTCGACGTCGCAGCCCGGCTCCTGGGAGCGCGAAACGATGGCGACCTTGCTGGTGAGGGTGCTGCCGCCGCCCACGCCGTCGACCTGCAGCGGATCGCTGGCGCCGATGGCGCCGATCAGCACTTCGTCGCGCTCACGCTCGTCGGCCGGCAGCCATTCACGCAGGAAAAACGGGCCGCGGGAAGTGCCGGCCCGCATCAGCACACAAGGGATGGTTCGTTGCATGGCCGCGATGCTCGGCCTTTGCCATCATTCTTTGAATTGCATCTTTCTGATCGATTGATGCATGCGGCGCAATGAAATAGGACGCGCCTTCGGTTCGTGCCGTATGTCACGGATCGACCGGCCAGATGCAGATTCGGGCCCTGGCGGCACGAAATCGTCACCGCGGCGTTTAAGTGCCGCCGGCCGACCGCCGCCTTGTGATGGCAAGGGCGGCACAGCGCTGCCCACCCCCCGAAACGGAGTCGCCACCATGCTGAGCCTGCACACCAATTCCGCCGCCCTGTCGACCACCAGCGCCGTGACCAACACGCAGCGCGGCCTGTCCACCTCGCTGACCCGCCTGGGCACCGGCTATCGCATCAACAGCGCGATGGACGACGCCGCCGGCCTGCAGATCGCCACCCGCCTGGACGCCCAGACCCGCGGCATGAGCGTGGCCATGCGCAACACGCAAAACGGCATCTCCATGATGCAGACGGCCGAAGGCGCCTTCGACGAAGTCACCAACATCCTGCTGCGCATGAAGGACCTGGCCACCGAAGCCTCCAACGGCTCGGCCACCGCCGACGACAAGACCGCCATGCAGGCCGAGTACGACGCCCTGGGCTCGGAACTCAAGAACATCGTCTCCAACACCTCCTTCGGTGGCGAGAAGCTGTTCGGCACCGGCACCAGCACGGCCTCCATGTCGGTCAGCAAGTTCTCGGCGACCGGCGGCGTGACCTTCCAGATCGGCGCAGCCAGCAGCGAAACCATGCTGGTCAACATCTCGACCGCCGCCAACAGCCTGACGGCCGACTCCGGCTCGCTCGGCCTGATCAGCTCCACCTACGACTCGACGGCAGGCGCCGGCAGCGTGGGCACCGAGCTGACCAGCTCGCCCAACGCCACCATCGCCCTGATCGACACCGCCATCAAGGACGTCTCGACCGTCCGCTCGGCCCTGGGCGCTGCGTCCAACCGCCTGGACCACGTCTACAACAACCTGTCGAACATGAGCACCAACACCGCTGCCGCCAAGAGCCGCATCACCGATGTGGACTACGCCAGCGAAACCGCCAACATGACCAGCAAGCAGCTGCTGCTGCAGGCCGGCACCTCGATGCTCAAGCAATCGTCCAGCATGAGCCAGCTCGCCCTGTCGCTGCTGAACTGATGACCGTGAGAGGCGACAACGCCGCCTGATCGACCAGCCAGCCCCCACCGGGCTGGCTTTTTTGTTGCCCGGCCATGGCCCAACGCATCTCCGCCATCTCGCCCGTCGCCCGCGTGCCGGCCACCTGGCCCAGCGCCCGCGAGGCCGGGCAGCCCGCCACGCCGGCCAGCCCGGCGCCGGTGGCGGCGCGGCCGCCCTCCGGCGGCACGCTGGGCGATTCGACGCTGGGCGCACTGCCCTCGATGCGGCCCGGGCTGCCGCCCGGCTTGCTGGCGGCGGCGACCGACCCTCAAGGCCGCCAGGGCGGCCACCCCGGCCAGGCCCCCGGCGCCGGCAACGGCGAGACCCTGCCAGCGCCCTTGCAGGCCACACAACTGCCCGGTGAAGCCCAACTGCTGCGCGCCGGCAGCAACCCGGCCGCACCGCTGGCAGCCGCCTGGCGGGCCCTGGTGCTCAGCGGCCACCGGCTGCCGGCCGAGCCGGGGCCCGGCGCACCGGCCAGCCTGGGTCTGGCGCTGGAGCTGGGCCTGGCCGCCGCGGCGCAAGCCGCCGGCCGCGCCGCCCGGGGCACGCCCGCGGTGGGCGGCGATGGCCGCGCCTCCGAGCCGCCCGGCGCGCCGGCGGTGCCACGGACTGCGCCCGCTGCCGGCATGGCCGCGCTGGCCCGGCCCGCCGGCACCCCGGCCTGGAGCGGCGAGCCGGCGCTGCCGGCTTGGGCCACCGCCGAATTTCCTTCGCTGGCCCTGCTGCCGCTGGCGGCCTCGCAGTCCATGGTGCCGCCGCCGACGGCCGAGCCACGGCTGCCGGCGCTGCCCACCATGGGCCCCGACAAGCTGGGCTTTTTGCTGCACGCCTGGAATGGCCAACCCGTGGCCATGCGCCTGGTGGAAGCGGAGCCCGAAGACCCGCCTCCGCCTCCGCCTCCGCCGCCGCCGGTGCGCGGCGTGCCGGCCATGCGGCTGGCGCTGGACATGCCGATGCTCGGCCGGCTGGTGGTGCAGCTGCAGCTGGCCCCGGGCGGCGTGTGGATGGCGATGGCGGTGGAGCAGGAGGCCGCCCTGCCCTGCATCCAGGCCGCGCTGCCCGAATTCACCGTGGCGCTGGCCCAGGCCGGCCTGCGCCTGCTGCGTTGGCGGCTGGAACGCGGCGCCGGCCATGGCGCTGCCTTCGCCACCCCGCCGCTGATGCTGCCGCCCGGCCCCGCGGCGCTGGCGCCCGCCCTGTTCCGCGCCGCCGCCGAGGTGGTGCTGGTGCTGCAGCAGGTGGACGCGCTGGTGGCCGCCGACGGATGGCCCGACGCCGAAGACGGCTGAACCCTATCGATATTCAATTCTCAACAGTATGATGCGCGCCGCCATGCGCATGCTGTTGTCCCGTCCGCTGTTGTCGCGCACCCTGCTGTGGGCCTTGTTGCTGAACATGGCCCTGGGCATGGTCGCGCACCAGGCCCTGCATCGGCATGCTGGCTCCGCCACCCCGCGTGGGGTGATGGCGATGGAAGCGCTGCGCAGCGCCGCCGCTGAACCAGCGAACGGTGCGCGGCAGCCCACGCCGGCGGAGGCTCCCGACCCGACCGCCGACGACCTGTGCCTGGGCTGCCACGCCCTCAGCCAGCTCGCCGCGGCAGCCGCGCCCCCGCCCACACCGGCCCACCTGCTGCCGCTGGCCGCGCCCCAGGCCCCACCGGCGCCACCGCGCGACACGGTGCTGCCCAGCCCGGGCCGCTGGCGCTTCGCTTCGCGCGATCCGCCCGCCTGGGGCTGATACCCCGCCTCCGCCCACCCTGCACCGCCGCCGCCCGCAGGCACCCGACTCATGTCGGGCAGCCGGCCAGCGCGTGGCCGTGCGCCTGCGGCCCGCCCTTCCTCTGTCATCGATCCGCCCGGCCTCCACCACCACCGGGCGGGTCCTGTTGATTGCATCCCATGCCTCGCCTGATCTCCGCCGGCCATCGCCGGTCTGCCCCCCGTTCCCTGGTCGCCACCTTCCCCTGCCGACCCCATCCCCTGGTGTTGGCGCTGGCCGGCCTGGCCGCGCCAGCCCTGGCCCAGACCCCCGCCGAACCCGCCCAGGCGGTGGAAGTGGTGGGCCGCACCCAGTCGGGCGCTTACCACGCGGCCGAAGCCGCCGGCGCCAAGAGCGACCTGTCGCTGCGCGAGCTGCCGCAGTCGGTGCGCGTGGTCACCCGCCAGGCCATCGACGACCTGGGCGCCACCAAGCTGGACGACGTGCTGGACTACGTGGGCGGTGTCTCGCGCCAGAACAACTTCGGCGGCCTGTGGGACAACATCGCCATCCGCGGCCTGCCCGGCAACGAGAACACCGGCATGGCCACGCTGCTCAACGGCTTCTCGTCCAACCGCGGCTTCAACGCGCCGCGCGACCTGGCCGGCGTGGAGCGCATCGAGTTCCTCAAGGGCACGGCCGCCGCGCTGTACGGCAGCAGCGAGCCCGGCGGCACGCTGAACATCGTGTCCAAGCAGCCGCTGTGGCGCAGCGGCCATTCGCTCGAAGGCTATGTCGGCAGCTATGGCCTCAAGCGCACCGCGCTCGACAGTACCGGCCCGCTGGGCGAGCGCTTCGCCTATCGCCTGAACCTCGCGCTGGAAGACCGCGACAGCTTCCGTGACCACGTCAGCGCCAGGCGGCAGGTGCTGGCGCCGGCCTTCACCTGGCGCCTGTCGGCGGACACCACGCTGGACTACGTGGGCGAACTGCTGCGCCACCAGACGCCGCTGGACCGCGGCGTGGTGGCGGTGGACAACCGGCTGGGCGCCATCCCGGTCAGCCGCTTCCTGGGCGAGCCGGCCGATGGTGACGTGACGGTGGCCAACCAGACCCACCAGTTCATCCTCACCCACCACTGGAACGACGACTGGCGCAGCCGCGTGGGCCTGTCGGCCCGCCGCACCACGCTGGACGGTTTCTCCACCGAGGCCACTGCGCTGCGCGCCGACGGCACGCTGACCCGCCAGCGCCGCTACCGCGACTACGAGTCCGAGGACGTGGCGCTGCAGGCCGAGCTGCAAGGCAAGCTGCGCACCGGCACGGTGGCGCATGAGCTGCTGGTGGGCCTGGAGACCTTCCGCTTCCGCATGGACAGCGTGATGCTGCGCATCAACCCCAGCAGCACCGCGCCCTACGCCATCAACATCTACGACCCGGTGTACGGCCAGGCCCAGCCCACGCCGGTGGCCAACACCAGCACGCTGGAACGCCAGCGCAACACCGCGCTCTATATGCAAGACGCGATCACGCTGGCACCGGCCTGGCGCCTGGTGGCCGGCCTGCGCATGGACCGCTACGACCAGTCGCTGGACAACCGGCGCACTGGGGTCACCACCGATCAGCAGCCCAACGCCACCTCGCCGCGCATCGGCCTGAGCTGGCTGGCCACGCCGCAATGGACGGTGTATGCCAATGCAGGCCGCTCCTTCCGGCCCAACACCGGCAGTGACGTGGGTGCCAACAGCTTCAGCCCCGAGCGCGGCAAGGCGCTGGAACTGGGCGCCAAGTGGGAAAGCGCCGACCGCCGGCTGGGCGCCACGGCGGCGCTGTTCCACATCGAGAAGAACAACGTGCTCACCGCCGACCCGGCCAATGCCGGCTTCTCGGTGGCCGCGGGCCAGATCCGCAGCCGCGGCGCGGAGTTCGACCTGGCGGGCCAGGTCAGCAGCCACTGGCGCGTGAATGCCAGCCTGGTGGTCAACGACGTGGAGATCACGCGCGACAACACGCTGGAAGTGGGCGGGCGGCTGCTCAACGTGCCCAAGGTCAACGGCAGCCTGCTGGCGGTGTGGGAAGACACGCTGGCCAGCGGCCAGCGCTACGGCATCGGCGGCGGCGTCACCCACATGGGCAAGCGCCTGGGCCAGGCCCGCACCCAGGCCGAGGCCAATGCCGGCACGCCCGCGTTCGAACTGCCCGCCTATACCACCGCCAAGCTCACCGGCTACTGGCGCATCACGCCCACGCTGCGGCTGACGCTGGACGTGGACAACCTCTTCGACCGCGACTACTACACCAGCTCCTACAGCCGCGTGTGGGTGACGCCGGGTACGCCGCGCAACTTCACGCTGGGCCTGCAGGCCCGGTTCTGAGGACCTTCACGATGACCCACACCATCGCTCCTTCCGCCGTGCTGCAGGCCAACGGCGTCACCGCCCGCTACGGCACGCGCACCGTGCTGCACGGGCTCGACCTCGAGGTGCAGGCCGGCGAGATCTATGCGCTGCTGGGTGCCAACGGCGCCGGCAAGACCACCACGCTCAGCCTGTTCCTGGGCTTCCTGCAGCCGGCCTCCGGCCAGGTGCGGGTGGACGGCCTCGACCCGGTGACCCAGCCCGCCGCCGCCCGCAGCCGGCTGGCCTACATCCCCGAAAACGTGGCCTTGTACGAGCACCTGAGCGCGCGCGAAAACCTGAGCTACCTGCTGCACCTGGCCGGTCAGCCGGCCGAGGCGGGGGACATCGGCCGCGCGCTGGCGGAAGCCGGCCTGGACACGGCCGCCCACGACCGCCGCGTGGGCGGCTTCTCCAAGGGCATGCGGCAGAAGGTGGCCATCGCGCTGGCGCTGGCGCGGCGGGTGCCGGCGCTGCTGCTGGACGAACCCACCTCGGGCCTGGACCCCCGCGCCACCGCCGAATTCAGCCGCCTGCTGCTGTGGCTGCGGGCCCAGGGCGTGGCGGTGCTGATGGTCACCCACGACCTGCTGGGCGCGGCCGACGTGGCCGACCGCATCGGCTTCATCGACGGCGGCCGCCTGCGCGAGGAGGTAGGCGCCACCGGCAGCGAGCGCTTCGACGTGCGCGAGCTGCACAAGCGCTATGCCGCGCCCGAGGTGGCGGCATGACGGCCGCCGTGCCCGTGGCCCATGCCGCGCCGGCCGCCCGCCCGCGCCCTGGCGGCATGGTGCGCCGCATCGCCCAGGAGGAGTGGCGGCTGCTGCGCCGCGACAAGGTGGCGATGCCCGCGCTGGTGCTGCTGCTGATGCTGCTGGTGGCCGCCGCCTTCACCGCCTGGGACAGCCAGCGCAACGCCGAGGCGCAGCGCAGCCGCTACCAGGCGCAGGCGCATGAAGACTTCGAATCGCAGCCCGACCGCCACCCGCACCGCATGGTGCATTACGGTCACTTCGTGTTCCGGCCCCTGAGCCCGCTGGCCGCCTTCGACCCCGGCGTGGATGGCTACACCGGCCACACGCTGTACCTGGAAGGCCACCGGCAGAACAGCGCCAACTTCGGCGACGTGCGGCAGTCGTCGCTGCTGCTGCGCTTCGGCCAGCTCACGCCCGCCTTCGTGCTGCAGGTGCTGGCGCCGCTGCTGCTGGTGTTCATCGGCCATGCATCGGTGGCGCGCGAGCGTGAATCGGGCACGCTGCGGGTGCTGCTGGCCCAGGGCCTGCGGCCCGGCCAGCTGGTGGCCGGCAAGCTGCTGGCGCTGGGCGGCGTGGCGGCCTTGATGCTGCTGCCCGCTGCGGTGGCGCTGGCGGCCATCACCGTCACCACCACGGCACCGGCCGGCCTGGCCGCGCTGCTGCTGGCCGCGCACGGGCTGTGGCTGGCGCTGTGGGTGCTGGCGGTGGTGGCGGTCTCGGCCTGGTTGCCGCGCGGGCGCGACGCGCTGGTGGCGCTGCTGGCCGCCTGGGCCTGCAGCGTGGTGCTGGTGCCGCGGCTGGCGCCGGAGGCTGCGGCATCGCTGCAGGCCCTGCCCACCCGCTTCGAGACCGACATCCAGGTGGCCCGCGAGCTGGCCGCGCTGGGCGACAGCCACAACCCCGACGACCCGTACTTCAGCGCCTTCAAACGCCAGGTGCTGGCGCAGTACGGCGTAAGCCGGGTGGAAGACCTGCCCGTCAACTACAAGGGCCTGCTGGGCATGGAGGGGGAGCGGTTGACCAGCGAACTGTTCAACCGCCACGCCGCCGAGAGCTTCGGCCGCCAGGCCACGCAGCTGCAGTGGGTGGACCGCTTTGCGCTGCTGAGCCCGGTGCTGGCGCTGCGCCGCGTGTCCATGGCCGCGGCCGGCACCGACCTGGCCAGCTACCGGCGTTTCGTGGAGCAGGCCGAGCAATACCGCTACCGCCTGGTGCAGGCACTGAACCAGTTGCAGGCGGAGAAGGTGCAGTTTGCGCAGGACAAGTCCACGCGCGACGTGCGCATCGGCCGCGAGCACTGGCACGGCCTGGCCGACTTCTCCTTCACGCCGCCGCCGGTCGCCGATGCGCTGCGTCGGGCCGCGCCCGCGGCCGGCGTGCTGCTGGGCTGGGCCGGCGTGCTGGCGCTGCTGCTGGCCGCGGCCACCCGCCGCCTGGGGAGGATGGTGCGATGAATGCCTGGACCCATGAAGCGCGCCTGCTGGTGCGCAGCCGGCCGGACGTGGCCGCGCTGGTGCTGCTGCTGGCGCTGTCCACGCTGGCGGTGCTGGCCGGCCTGCGCGAGGCGGCCCGCCAGCAGCACACGCTGGCCCACCTGGCGCAGCTGCAGCAGCAGGTGCTGCAAGACCAGGCCGCCAAGCTCACCCGTGCGGGTGAGGCGGGCACCGCCGCCTACTATACCTTCCACGACACCTGGGATGCGCCTTCGCCGGCCGCCTTCCTGGCGCTGGGCCTGCGCGATGCCACGCCCTACGTGCTGCGGGTGCGTGCACTGGCGCTGCAGGCACAGCTGCATGAAGGCGAGACCTTCAACCCCGAGCTGGCGCTGGCGGGCCGCTTCGACTATGCCTTCGTGCTGGTGTACCTGGCGCCGCTGGTGCTGATCGCGCTGCTGTACGACCTGGTGTCGGGCGAGCGGCGTGCCGGCCGGCTGGGGCTGCTGCTGGCCTTGCCTGGCGGCAGCGGGCGCGGGCTGTGGCTGCGCCGCGCCGGCTTGCGCGCGGGGCTGGCCCTGGGCGGGCTGCTGCTGCCGGTGCTGATCGCGGCCCTGTGGCAAGGCATGCCGGGGCTGCTGCTGGCCGGCGTGGTGGCGGCCACCACGGCCTATGTGCTGTTCTGGGCTGCGCTGTCGGTGGTGCTGGCCACCCGCATCGCCAGCCCGGCCGCCAGTGCCACCGCGCTGGTGGGCGGCTGGGTGCTGCTGACGCTGCTGCTGCCCACGCTGGCCAATGCGGTGCTGGCCCGCGCGGTGCCGGTGCACCAGGGCGTGGACCTGATGCTGGCGCAGCGGCAAGCGGTGCACGGCGGCTGGGACGAGCCGCGCGAGGCCACGCTGCAGCGCTTTTTCAGCGGCCATCCGCAGTGGCAGCACAGCACGGCGCTGCCCGCCGGCTTCAGCTGGAAGTGGTACTACGCCTTCCAGCAGCTGGGCGACGAATCGGTGGCTGAAGCGTTCCAGGCCTACCGCGCCAGCCTGCTGGCCCGCCAGCAATGGACGGCCCGCCTGGGCTGGCTGCTGCCCGGCGTGGGGGTGCAGACGGCGTTGCACCGCCAGGCCCAGACCGACCTGCAGGCCCAGCTGGCCTACCAGGACGACATCGCCGCCTTCCATGCGCGGCTGCGGCAGTACTACTACCCCTACCTGTTCGACGAGCGGCGCTTCACCCGCCATGACTTCGCGGCGCAGCCGCGCTTCACCGCCAGCCCGCGGCCGGAGGATGCGGCGGCCCTGTCATTGGCCGGCCTGGCCGCGGCCGCGCTGGTGGCGGCCGCGCTGGCCTGGCGCTGGCCTACCAGGGCTGGTTGGCCGGACCGACGGTGAACTCGTTGACCGTGGTGTCCTCCGGCTGGTCGATCGCGAAGGCCACCACACTGGCGATGCGCTCGGGCGCGATGCCGTAGGTCTGGTACAGGCCCTGCATCGCCCCCAGCGTGGAAGCATCGCTGATGCTGCCCAGCAGCTCGGTGTTGATGGCCGCCGGGTAGATGGTGGTGGTGCGGATGTTCGTGCCTTCCGTCGCCGACTCCATGCGCAGCACCTCCATGAAGTTGCGCACGAACCATTTGCTGCCGCCGTACACCGCACAGCCCGGGTAGGCCTTCAGGCCCGCCACCGACGAGGTGGCGATCACCTGACCCGACTTCTGGGCGATGAAGCTGGGCAGCACCGCCGCCACGCCGTTGAGCACGCCCTTGATGTTGACGTCCACCATCTGGTGCCACTCGTGCGTCTTCATCGCCGACAGCGGCGAGACCGGCATCAGGCCGGCGTTGAGGAAGCTCACGTCCACGCGGCCGAACTCGGCCTTGGCCAGCTCCACCAGGCGGTCGTTGTCCTCCTGCCGGGTCACGTCCAGCGTGCGCCAGACCGCGGCGCCGCCGCGGGCGCGGATGTCCTGCGCGATCTGCTGCAGCCGGTCTTCGCGGCGTGCGCCCAGCACCACCCGTGCGCCCTGGCGGGCCAGCAGGCGCGCGGTGGCTTCGCCGATGCCGGAAGAGGCACCGCTGATGATGACGACCTTGTCCTTGATCATGAGAGTTTCCTTGGATGTCAGGCCGCGGCCTGGCCCGCCAGATGCTGGCGGAAGAAGTCGGTGAGCCGGTCGAACGGGATCTTGTCCAGCCGGTCGTAGAGGTCTACGTGGTCCGCGCCCGGCACGATCAGCAGTTCCTTGGGGCCGCTGGCGGCCTGGTAAGCGTCTTCCGAGTAGTAGCGCGAATGCGCGTTCTCGCCAGCCACCAGCAGCACCGGGCGCGGCGCGATCATCCCGATGTGCGCATGCATCGGGAAGGCGAAGAACGCCATCGGCGTGGTGGCCGTCCACGCGCTGGTGGAGTTGATGCTGCGGGGATGAAAGCCGCGCGGCTGCCGGTAGTAGTCGAAGAAGGCGCGCAGCACCGGGTTGGGGTTGGCAGGCAGCGTCTCGGGCAGCACCCGTGTGCCCGTGACGATGCGGCCTTGCGCATCAAACGGCAGCTCATGCAGGCCGGGGGCATAGCGGCCGCTTTCCGCATCGGCCCAGCGCTGCTCGCCCAGGTAGGCCAGCACCTGCTGGCGCTGCGCCGGCGTGTAGCCATCCTGGTAGCCGCGGCTGATGCTGCGCGACATGTCGTACATCGAGGTGGTGGCCACCGCCTTGATGCGCGGGTCGGCGGAAGCGGCCGTCAGCACCATGCCGCTGAAGCCGCAGATGCCGATGGCGCCGATGCGCTGGCGGTCGACGTTCGGCTGCAGGCCGAGAAAGTCCACCGCAGCGCTGAAGTCTTCGGTGTTGATGTCGGGCGAGGCCACGTGGCGCGGCAGGCCACCGCTTTCACCCGTGTACGAAGGGTCGAAGGCCAGCGTCACGAAGCCGCGCTCGGCCAGGGTCTGCGCATACAGGCCCGACGACTGCTCCTTGACCGCGCCGAAGGGCCCGCTGATGGCCAGTGCGGCCAGCCGGCCGCTGGCGCCCCGGGGCTGGTACAGGTCGGCCGCCAGCGTGATGCCGTAGCGGTTGCGAAAGCTCACCTTGCGGTGCACGACCTTGTCGCTGCGGGGGAAGGTCTTGTCCCAGGCACTGCCCAGCGCCGGCGCGGTGCTGCCGGCCCGGGGTGCGGCCTGTGCACCCAGGCTGGCCACGCCCAGCGTGGCGGCGGTGATCTTGAGCGCGCTGCGACGGTCCATGCCCTGCGCGCCAGGGCTTTCAAGCGGTTGGTTCATGGAGCGAATTCTGGAAATCCGCGGCCCGCTTGACTAGCTAATCAAAGCTTCTATGCTCCATTAGCCAAACTGATCAATCCGAGTGGGACACTGACGCCGTGATCAAGCGCAACCTCAACGACCTGCTGTCCTTCGTCACCGTCGCGCGCGAAGGCAGCTTCACCCGCGCGGCGGCCCTGCTGGGGGTCACGCAGTCGGCGCTCAGCCAGGCCATCAGCGGGCTGGAAGCGCGGCTGGAGATCCGGCTGCTCACCCGCACCACCCGCAGCGTGTCGCCCACCGCGGCCGGTGAGCGGCTGCTGCAGGCCATCGGCCACCGCTTCGACGAGATCGAGTCCGAGCTGGACGAGCTGTCGGCGCTGCGCGACAAGCCCTCCGGCACCGTGCGCATCACCTGTGGCGACCACGTGCTGCGCAGCACGCTGCTGCCCCGGCTGGCGCCGCTGCTGCTGGCCTACCCCGACATCCAGCTCGAGTTCGACGTGAACTACGGCTTTCGCGACATCGTGGCCGACCGCTTCGATGCCGGCGTGCGCCTGGGCGACACCATCGACAAGGACATGATCGCCGTGCCCATCGGCCCGCGGCTGCGCATGGCCGCGGTGGCCACGCCCGAGTACTTCGCGCGCCATGCGCCACCCAAGGTACCGCAAGACCTGACCGGGCACCGCTGCATCAACCTGCGCTTTCCGACGCTGGGCGGCCTCTATGCCTGGGAGTTCGAGCGCCGCGACAAGCATCTGAAGGTGCGGGTCACCGGCCAGGTGACGCTGAACAGCACGCCGCACATCGTGCAGGCGGCGCTGCAGGGCCTGGGCATCGCCTACCTGCCGGAAGAGGAATTCGCGCCGCACCTCGAAGAAGGTCGGCTGCAACGCGTGCTGGAGGACTGGTGCCCGCCCTTCGAAGGCTACTACCTGTACTACCCGCACCGCCGCCAGCCATCACCGGCCTTCTCGCTGGTGGTGGACGCGCTGCGCCAGCCGCCGGCGAGGGTGCGCAAGCGCAGCTGAGCCCCCGCCAAAAAACAAGCCCGCCCACCCCGGCCAGGGTGAAGCGGGCCTTGAAGGCGGTGCAGCGGCTGAACCGACCGGTTGCACCGATGCGGCGCCATTGGCGCCGCGGTTGTCGTTGGATGTGACCGGGCAAAGACCACCCGCCCGCCGGGCCGCCCCAAGGGCGGGTGCGCCCCCTCGGGGGGCAGCGAGCAACGCGAGCTTGGGGGTTCAGTCCTCGCGACGACGGCGAGCCAGGAACAGGATGGCACCAAGGCCACCGGCCATCAGCGCATAGGTGCTGGGCTCGGGCACCGGAGCCAGGGTCAGGTTGTCGAAGGCCACGGCGCCTTGCGTGTCCGCGAACTGGATCGAGCGGGCCAGGCCTCCGAACACCAGGCTGGTCTTTTCCCAGTTGCAGAAGGCCGTGTCGCTGCAGCCGGCGGTGGCATTGGCGTTCAGGCTCATCGAACCCAGCAGCGTGCCGGAGCCGTTCAGGCCCGAGTACACGTTGACCGTGTTGTTCAGCTGCGCGGTGGAGGCATAGAAGAACGACAGGTAGCCCGAGAAGCCGGCGGCCACGTTGACGAAGGCATCTCCGCCCTGCACGAAGGCCACGGTGCCGGCGCTGGGTGCGTTCGAGAAGTACGGGCCCAGCACGTCGTTGGTCAACGACAGCATCGGCGAGGTGAAGGACACGCCGACGTTGCTGCCCATGTGGCCGGCGCCACTGGTGCCGCCGTTGTAGAACTCGCCCACTTCGGTGCCGTAGTCGCCCACGCCTTCGAAGGTGAGGGTGACGGGCGTGGCCGCGAAGGCCGGGGCGGCACTGGCCGCAGCCAGCGCGGCGATGAGCGCAAGATGCTTCATGGGACAACCTCCTCGTGATGGTGTGGGTGCGTTTGCCGCAGTCTAGAAACCGTCTTTGACAGCTTGAAGGCGGTTCGATGACGCGATCGCGGCGTCCAGTTCCACCTGCAGTGCACGGCCGGCCACCGGGTCGGTGGCGGCCAGGGCCGCGGCCATGCGGCGCAACGGCTCGGCCGCGGGCTGGAAGTCGGGGCTGGTGCGCAGCACGGCCAGCAGCGGCTCGCGCAGCTGGGCCAGCATGTAGCGCACGTCGGCCGATGGCTTCACGTCGCGCCCCGCCTGCAGGAAGCGCTGGCGCGCCGACCAGTAGGCCGCCAGGCGGCCGGCGTCGGCGGTGCCATCGGCAGTGCCCTCGGCGGCCAAGCCCAGCACCTCCACCGGCTGCACCTGCACCGCCTGCAGCAAGGCCAGCAGCCGGTCGCGCGGCAGCGAATCGGCCAGGTAGGTGATGCGCGGCGCGGCGTAGGCCACCACGGGGTGGTCGTCGGTGTTCAGCGCCGCGCTGGCCGACCACTGCGTCAGTGCCGCCGGCCCGGCGATGAAGCTGCCCAGCACGGCCCAGGCATCGGGCAGGCCGAAGACGGCCGGCTGCACCGGCAGCGCCGCGCCGGCCAGGCGGGCCTGCACCTGCGCCACCGACCACGGTGCATCGCCCTCGCGCGCCAGCAGGCCCACCACCGGTGTGTCCAGGCTGTGGGTGGCCAGCACCATGGTGGCCTGCGGGTACACCGCCTGGAAGCTGCGCACGATGCTGCGCAGCGTGGCCAAGTCCAGCTGGTGCAGCGGCAGCCATTGGCAGAACAGGCCACCCGGCGCCAGCCGGGCCTGCACCGCGCGGAAGTGCTCCACCGTGTACAGCGCACCCGAGCCGCTGCGCGCCGGGTGGAAGTTGTCGGCCACCACCAGGTCGTAGCGCTGGGCGCTGGTGCGCACGAAGCGGCGCGCATCGGCCACCAACGGATGCAGCCTGGACTGGGGCTGGCCGTCGAACACCCGCTCGCGGAAATCGGCCGCGGCCTCGACCACCTCGGGCAGCAGTTCCACCGCGTCCACCTGCAGCGCCGCGTCCTGCGCGGCCGTGGTGGCGGTGAGGCCGGTGCCCAGACCCAGGAACAAGGCGCGGCGCGGGTCCGGGTGCATCAGCAGCGGCAGCAGGGCCTGGCGGGCATCGGCCGCCAGCGTGGCGCTGCTGCCTTCCTGCTGGCGGTTGTTGATGCGCAGGCGGGCCACGCCCTGCGCGTCTTCCACCACGCTCACCGCGGCCATCGGCCCTTCGGTGTAGCGGACGATGCGGCCGCCCTCCGGCAGTTCGACGAAGCGCAAGGGCGGCGTGGCCACTGCCAGCAGCAGGCCGGCGCACACCACGGCCCAGGCCGGCACGGTGGCCCAGGCCCGGCCGCTGCACAGCGCCAGGTAAGCGGCGACCACCAGCAGCAGCGCCGGCTTGGCGCCGAGGGCGGGCACCGCCAGCACGCCGAACAACAGCGGTGCCGCCGCCGCGCCCAAGGTGTTGAGGCCCAGGCAGCGGCCCCAGCCGATGCCCACCAGCGCCGCCTGCGCGCACAGGTGGCTGAACAGCGCGCCCATCACCAGGGTGGGCGGCAGAAAGGCCAGCAGCGCCAGCAGCGCCTCGGCCGCCAGCGGCGCGGCCAGGCTGGGCCCGGCCAGCGGCAGCAGCAGGTCCAGGGCCCAGGCCTTCAAGGCTTCAGCCCCGTAGAGCACCGCGGTGCCGGCCAGGCAGGCCATGGCCAGCGCGGCCAGCAGGCGGTCGCGCACGGTGCGGTCGTCAGCCGCCTGCGGCGATGGGCGGCGGCGCCAGCGGGCATACAGCGCCGCCCCCAGGGCGCTGCCCAGCAAGTACACCGCCAGCAGCATCGCGAAGGTATAGACGGTGTTCTCCGTCACCTGGCTGAGCACGCGCACCACCAGCACTTCATAGCCGATGCCCAGCGCGCCGGTGGCGGCCAGCAGCACGGGCAGACGGCTGCGCTGTGAGGCGTCCGCTGCCGCCTCACGCAGGGCCGGCTGCGCACGGTCGAACCACGACCAGGCCAGCACCGCACACAACAGGTTGAGCACCGCGCAGCCGGCCGCGGTGCGGGCCAGGCCCCAGGTGGGCACCGCCCAGAAGGCCACGGCCAGCACGCCCAGCACCGCGCCGGCGGTGTTGCCGGCATACAGGCCCGCCAGCCGCCGGCCGGCATCCGCGGTAGGGATCGCGCCGTCGTGCACCGGGGCCAGCACCCGTTCCATCGCCGGCAGCGTGGCGCCCATCGCGGCCGTGGCCGGCAGCAGCAGCACGAAGCTGCCGAAGAAGGCCACCGCCCACTGCCAGGCCATGCCCGGCTGCGGACCGGTGAGCGACAGCATCCCTTCGGCCGCCGGTGCCATCAGCAGCGCCAGCACCAGGCTCCAGCCGCCGATCAGCAGCTCGCAGCCGGCATACCAGCGGGCCGGCCGCAGGCTGCGGCCGATGCGCGGTGCCAGCGCCAGCGCACCCAGCGCCAGCCCGCCGAAGAAGGCGGCCACCACCGCCAGCACCGCCGCCGTCTCATGACCCAGCCACAGCGAGGCCTGCTGCGTCCACACGATCTGGTAGCCCAGCGCCGAGGCGCCGGACGCCAGCATCAGCAGCAGCGCGGCGCGCCAGCCGGCGCTCGCCGTGGCGGTGGACGACGGCACGGGACGTGCAACCAGCGTGGCTTGTCTAGGCAAGTTCACCTCAGCCGGTGAAGCCGATGCGGTAGCCCCACGAATCCAGCCGCGTGGGGATGGCGTTGAAGGCCAGGGTGATGCGCAGCTCGCCCGGGTTGGGCGGCACCGCATGCATCAGGTAGCTGGGAAACAGCACCAGGTCGCCGGGCATCGGCTCGGGGCTGATCCACTTGTCGGCGTTGTAGGGGCCGGTGCGGCTGCCTTCATGGTCGTTCTTGAACGAGAAGTCGGTGCCGCCGGGCGACTTCATGAACACGGTGCGGGCTTCGGGGTGCGTGGGCGTGAGGTAGACCACGCCCGAGATGAAGCTGTTGGCATGGTTGTGCATGGCCTGGCGGCCACCCTGCTCCAGCACGTTGACCCACATTTCCTTGAGCGACCAGCCCAGCCGCTCACCGAACAGCAGCGTGCCGAACTCGGCCAGCTTGGGCGTGAGGCGTTCGGCCACCGCCACCAGCAAGGGGCTGTCGCTGGGCTTGAGCATGCGGGTGTGCGACAGCTGGGCCGAAGCGTTGTTCTCCACCGCGGCGCGGGCCGAGAAGTGTTCGACCAGCGCCTTCACCAGCGCGGCATCCAGCGTGGCGGGCAGGCGCATGAAGGGCGTGGGAAAGAGTCCGATCACCTCGTCCATCGAGCGGGGTCCTGCGGCAGGGGGTGGGTAGGCGACGCACTCTATGGCGGTTTGAAGACAGCGGCGTGACAGCAGCGCGCGCTGCGGTGCCTGTCATGCCGGCGTCATCGGTTCGTCACGCGGCGGCCCTAGCGTCCACCCCCAAGAGGAGAGTCCGTCATGCATCACCCCATCCAGCGCCGACGGCTGCTGCGCCACGGCCTGCAGGCCGGCGTGTCGCTGAGCCTGGCCAGCCTGCTGCCGCAGGCCCGGGCCTGCGAATACTTCAGCCCCCACCTGCGCATCACCCACCCCTACACCCGCGCCACGCAGCCGGGTGAGACCAGCATCGCGGTGACGATGAAGTTCGACGAGGTGACGCGCGCCGACCGCCTGGTGGGTGTGCAGACGCCGGTGGCCGAAGGCGCCGAGATCGGGGGCCTGCTGGCCAGGCCGACGGTGGACTTCATGATCCCCGAAGGTGAAGAAACCTGGCTGCGCGAGGACCGCAGCTACCTGCGCCTGGTGGGTTTGAAGCACCCGCTGCAGGTGGCCCGCACCTACCCAATGACGCTGCTGTTCGAGCACGGCGGCCCGGTGCCCGCCACGCTGAACATCGACTACGCGCGCTTCCTCTGAAGGGCCGCCGCCCGCCGCTGGCGCGTCATCCGGTGGTCATCACCGCTGCCTAGCATCGCGCCGCCCCGCCACAGATAGCCAACACGTCAGAGGAGAGAGAGCCCCATGAAACCCGTCTTCCGCCCCGCGCCCATCGCGCTGGCCGCCATTGCCGCCCTCGGCACCACCGCCCTGGTCGCCGCACCGCAGGCCGCCAGCGCCGCCAAGCCCGCAGGCACCTACGTCACCGGCGACTTCCACAACCACACCACCTGCTCGGACGGCTCCATCTCCATGCAGAAGCTGGTGAAGAAGGTGACCGACAAGACCGACACGCCCTGGGGCCTGGACTGGTTCGTCCAGGCCGGCCACGGCGGCAGCGGCAACCGCAACTGCACGCTGGTGGAAGACGCCAGCCTGGCCACCCCGGCCTACCCGCTGAACTACGACACCAACGGCAACCTGCAAGGCCCCACCACCACCTGGCAGAACAGCAACCCCGCGGTGCAGCCCAAGGGCCGCGTCTCGGGCAATGCCCCCAGCCAGGTGATGTGGCGCTGGCAGTCGCTGCAGGAATTCCAGTACCCGGTGATGGAGTACCTGGCCGCCTACAAGAACAAGCCGATGTTCGTCGGCATCGAGACCGTGGCCCCGGGCCATGAACACGTCTCGGCCTCGGTGATCACCGGCCAGATGCCGGCCGCGCTGGACAAGGCCACGCTGCCCACCAGCAAGGGCTACACGCCGCTGGGCAACGCCACCGCATTGGCGCAGTGGGAATACTGCTTCGACCGCAACGACACCGACACCAGCCGCGGCAACACCGTGCTGGGCGGCGCCATCGGCAACAACTGGAACTGCGCCGTGCCGGGCAGCCTGAACAGCGCCAGCCCTGACTGGAGCGAGCAGGCCCAGAAGCTGGTGCCCGCCAGCGGCACCGGCACCGGCGACCGTGGCCATGCCAAGACGCTGGAAGCGCTGAAGTGGATGGTGGCCAACCATCCCAACGGCAGCTACTACGTGCCCGCCCACCTGGAGCGCGCCGGCCCGTTCAATCCGAACGGCAACAACGGCTTCAACGTCGAGCACCTGCGCAACTTCAACAACGTGGCGCCGCGCGTGGCCTTCGGCTTCGAGACGCAGCCGGGCCACGGCGCCTCGGACAACCGCGGCGAATACTCGCCCAGCCGCAACAACATCGGCGGCGTGCTGACCGACTCGGTCGGTGGCACCACCTGGGGCGGCACCGGCGTGTACGGCGCACAGGTGGGCGGCGTGTGGGACGCGCTGCTGGGTGAGGGCCGTAACTGGTGGTTCTTCGCCAGCTCCGACTGGCACAACCGCGGCAGCTTCGGCCCCGACGACCGCCGTTCGACGCAGGACTTCTACCCGGGCGAATACCAGCGCGACTACGTGATGGTGCGTCACGGCACCGACACCAAGCTGCGCCCGCAAGCCATCGTGGACGGCCTGCGCAGCGGCAACAGCTTTGCCGCCAGCGGCCAGCTGATCGACCGCCTGGCCTTCGTGGCCTGTGCCAGCTACAGCGGCATCGCCGCGCGCTCCAATGCGGCGGTGGAAAACATCGCGGTCAATGCCGCGCTGAACAACACCGACGTGGACGTGGCCGGCTGCGCCACCATGGGTGAGAAGCTGGTGGTGCGCCCCGGCGCCGAGATCGTGGTGTCCATCGTGGCCCGCGACCCGGCCGGCAAGAACTACGCGCCCTACAGCTTCAACAACCCGTCGCTGGCCCAGGTGGGCATCCAGCAGCCGCTGAACATGCCGGTGCTGGACCACATCGACGTGGTGCGCGGCATGGTCAGCGGCTACAAGCAGCCGGGCAGCGCCGGCTATGCCGGCCAGTGGCCGAACGACTGGCTGACCAACCCGGTGATGGCCAACGTGCCGGCCGCGGCCAAGAACACCAGCGCGGCGGTGTTCAAGACCTTCAACGGCGCCACCTGGACCACGGTGGCCGGCAACGCGGAATACAAGAAGATGACCTTCCGCATCCCGGCGGTGCAGGCTTCGCAGTACGTGCGACTGCGCGGCAGCAACCTGCCCGCGGCCGTGCCCTACGAGACCGACGCCAACGGCAACCCGCTGGCCGACATCCACACCAACGCCAGCAACCCGGCCAACCTGCGCATCCCGTGCACGGTGGCGGGCACCAACGTGCCTTCCAACGACGTGGTGTACACCGGCACCGCCATCGACGGCTGCCCCGCGCACCTGCCGGTGATCAACGGCCAGAAGTACGTGGCTTATGACGTGGCGGCCTGGTCGGACCTGTGGTTCTACAGCAACCCGATCTACGTGGAGGTGCAAGGCGCCACCACGGTGGCCGGCGTGAAGTGAACGCGCCCGGGGCGGCCCGGCGCCGCCCCACCTGAGTGAAGCAGACGCAGCGCGCCGCGCATGGCCCATCCATGCCGGCGCCTTGCCCGTTGAGGGCGCCGCAAGGCGCCAATGCGCATCCCAAGACCATGACCACCACCGCCCGTCCCCGCCTGCCCGCTGGCACCCCGCCCGCCACCGCGCCCCGCGCCCCTGGCGTCCTGTCGCGCTGGCTGCGCGAGCCGCTGCTGCACTTCGTGCTGATCGGCGGCGCGCTGTTCGCCGTCGACCACTGGCTGGTGTCCCAGGCGGACGATCCACGCACCATCGTCATCACCCGCGAGGTGGACGACGAGGCCCGTGCGCTCTTCAAGTCGTCGCGCGGCCGAGAGCCCAACGAGGCCGAGTTGAAGGCGCTGCGCCAGGCCTGGCTGGACAACGAGGTGCTGTACCGCGAAGGCCTGGCGATGCAGGTGGACCGCGGCGACAAGGCCATGCGTGAGCGCGTGATCTTCAAGGCCTTGAGCGTGGTGGAGGCCGACGTCAAGCAGCCGCCCTTCGACGAGAACACGCTGAAGGCCTACTTCGAATCCCACCGGGCCCAATACGACGAGCCGGCCCGCTTCGATTTCCAGGAAGCCGTGCTCACCGACAACAGCGAAGCCGCCAGCCGCGCCTTTGCCGATGCGCTGAATGCCGGCAACCCCGGCAACACCGAAGCCGGCCTGCGTGTGTTCAAGGGCCGGCCGCACGGCAACCTGGTGGACACCTACGGCGCCGACTTCGCCAAGCTGCTGGAAGCCGGCCCGGTGGGCAGCTGGCGCGCCTTGCCCACCCGCGACGGCTGGCGCGTGATGCGCCTGGAAGCCACCACGCCGGCCAAGCCCGCCGACTTTGCACTGCTGCACGGCGTGGTGCTGCAGGACTGGACCGACCAGGTGATGGCCGAACGCCGCACTGCCGCCGTGCGTGCGCTGGGCCAGAAGTACACCGTCAAGCTCGAAGCCGGCACGCCATGAGCATGCTGCAACGCCTTCTGCGCCCACTGCTGCCCGCCCTGCTGGCGGTGCTGGCCCTGCTGGGCCCCCTGCTGCCGCGCAGCGCCCAGGCCCATGAGATGAGCATGGCCGAGATGGAGCTGCGCGAGACCGCCAAGGGTGAGTTCCTGTGGAACTGGACGGCCCGCGAACGCGGCAACAACGACGACCTGAAACCCGTGTGGCCCGGCAGCTGCGCCGCCGACGGCAACCTGCTGCGCTGCGGCCCTGGCGGCATGCAAGGCGCCTTCACCATCGAAGGCGTGGGCCAGCGCTACTCTGCCGCCATCGTCAGGGTGGTGTGGCTGGACGGGCAGAGCCGCGTCTACACCCTCACCAGCAGCCAGCCCACGGTGCAGCTGTACGGCGCCGCCAACGACCCGCGCGGCATGGGCGAGATCGCCACCGCCTACGGGGTGCTGGGCGTGGAGCACATCCTCAGCGGCTTCGACCACCTGATGTTCGTCATCAGCCTGCTGTTCCTGGTGGGCTTCAACAAGCGGCTGGTGGCCACCATCACCGCCTTCACCTTCGCGCACAGCCTGACGCTGGCCAGCAGCGCGCTGGGCTGGCTGACCCTGCGCCCGCCGCCGGTGGAAGCCACCATCGCGCTGTCCATCCTGCTGGTGGCCGGCGAGGCGTTGCACAACCGCCAGACGCTCTCGCGCCGCTGGCCGGCGCTGGTGGCCTTCTTGTTCGGGCTGGTGCACGGGCTGGGCTTTGCCGGTGCGCTGCAGCAGATCGGCCTGCCCGAGAACCACCTGCTGGTGGCGCTGCTCACCTTCAACCTGGGTGTGGAAGCCGGCCAGCTGATGGTGGTGGGCCTGGCCTTCGTGGCGTGGCGTGCGCTGCACCGCTTCGCGCCCTTCCGCCAGGCGCGCACGCCGGCGCTGTACGGCATCGGCGGCGTGGCGGCCTACTGGGCCATCGGCCGCATCGTCAGCATCCTGGCCTGACCGCGTGAAGCATGGCGGGCCCATGCTGCAACACCCGTGGCCGCAACGGCTGCGGGTGCTGCTGCTCGCCTGCCTGATGGTCGCGCTGCCGCTGTACGGCAGCAGCGCCGCCACCTTGAAGCTGCTGGGGCCGGTGCACCGGCATGCGGGCGCCGTGGCGCACGACCCTGCCCCACCACATGCCCACGCCCATGCCCACCCCCATCACCACACCGGCTGGCAGCAGCACCACCACCACCCGCATGAGCCCGGGCTGGTGACGGCCGGTGCCGGCAGCCATGCGGCCGACACCGCCGCCGACGAAGCCGCCGCCGGCAGCGCCATGCTGCCGCTGGCGCCGGCCTATGGGCTGCGGCTGCCGGCCACTGCGGCACGGCGGCGCCCCTGGCCCCGCCCTCGACGCGCCGCCTGGAAAAACCGCCCGGCGCGGCGCCTCGAGCGCCCGCCACAGGCCTGTTGAGCCTGGCCAGGCGCCGCCTGGCCCGTTCTTCACCGCCTTCAACCAGGCTGCCGGCCGTGCATCCGCCGGCGGCCGGGCCGCGTATGGCCCGAACACTTTCAGTCGCAGCATGAACACCCTCCTTTTCAGACCCGCGCCGCTGGCGCTGGCCGCCGCCCTGGCCTGCGCCGGCCACGCCGTGCAGGCCCAGACCCTGGCAGACGCCACGCCCCAATCGGTGGAAATCACCGGCCGCCACTACGACAACGCGGTGGGCAGCAGCGACGCCGCATCGCAGGGCGTGATCCGCGCCGAGCTGCTGAAGAGCCGCCCCGCGCTGCGGCCCGGCGAGGTGCTGGAATTCGTGCCCGGCCTCATCGTCACCCAGCACTCGGGCGACGGCAAAGCCAACCAGTACTTCCTGCGCGGCTTCAACCTGGACCACGGCACCGACTTCGCCACCACCGTCAACGGCCTGCCGGTGAACATGCCCAGCCATGGCCACGGCCAGGGCTACAGCGACCTCAACTTCCTGATTCCGGAGCTGGTGCAGCGGGTGGAATACCGCAAGGGCCCCTACTTCGCGCGCAATGGCGACTTCTCGTCCGCCGGCTCGGCCGACATCGTCTACATGCACAAGCTGGACGCGCCCTTCGGCCAGTTGACGCTGGGCGAGAACGGCTATCGCCGCGGTGTGGCCGGCGCCAGCTACGCGCTGGCCAACGGCATGGTGCTGCTGGGCGCCTTCGAGGGCGCGCACAACGACGGGCCGTGGACCGTGCCCGAAGACATGAAGAAGAGCAACGGCGTGCTGACGCTGTCGGCCGGCACCGCGGCCCAGGGCTGGAGCGCCAGCCTGATGGGCTACAGCGCCACCTGGGTGGCGACCGACCAGATCCCCGAGCGGCTGATCGGCCAGACCTACCAGGGCCGCCGCTTCGGCCGCTTCGATTCGCTGGACGACACCACCGGCGGCAGCACCGAGCGCTACAGCCTGTCGGGCGAATGGCACCGCGATGACGCCGGCCACCGCAGCCAGGTGAGCGCCTATGCGATGCGCTACCGGCTCGACCTCAACTCCAACTTCACCTACGCACTGGAACGGCCCGAGACCGGCGACCAGTTCAAGCAGCGCGATGCACGCAGCGTCTACGGCTTTGCGGCCAGCCACAGCCTGCCGCACGAGCTGGCCGGCCTGCCGGCGCGCAGCGAGGTGGGCGTGCAGCTGCGCCACGACCGCATCGACGTGGGCCTGTACGACAGCGTGGCCCGCCGCATCACCGCCACCACCCGCGAAGACGCGGTGCGCGAGACGCTGGTGGGCGTGTATGGCCAGACCGCGGTGGAGCTGACGCCCTGGCTGCGCAGCGTGGCCGGCCTGCGGATGGACCAGGTGCGCAACCGGGTGGATGCGCTGACCCTGCCCGCCAACGGTGGCCGCAGCCGCGATACCCAGGTGTCGCCCAAGCTGTCGCTGATCGCCGGTCCCTTCGCGGCGCTGCCGAAGACCGAGTTCTTCGTCAATGCCGGCCGCGGCTTCCACAGCAACGACGCGCGTGGCACCACCACCCGCATCGACCCCAAGACCGGCGACGCGGTGGACACGGTGCCGCCGCTGGTTTCGTCCAAGGGCTGGGAGCTGGGTGCCCGCACCGAAGCGCTGCCCGGCCTGCAAAGCTCCATCGCGCTGTGGGCGTTGCGCTTCAATTCCGAGCTGGTGTACGTGGGCGATGCCGGCGCCACCGAAGCCAGCCAGGGCAGCCGCCGCCGGGGGGTGGAGTTCAACAACCGCTGGACGCCGGTGCCCTGGTTCCTGCTGGACGCCGACCTGGCCTGGACACATGCCCGCTTCGACAACGGCGACCGCATTCCCAATGCCGTGGACAAGGTGGCCTCCATCGCCGCCACGGTGCGCGAGCTGGGGCCCTGGTCAGCCTCCATCCAGTGGCGCTACCTGGGCAGCGGTGTGCTGGTGGAAGACAACAGCCAACGATCGAAGTCGTCGCTGACCACCAACCTGCGCGTGGGCTACCAGCTGCAGCGCAACACCTCGCTGACGCTGGACGTCTTCAACCTGTTCGACCGCAAGGTGGACGACATCCAGTACTACTACGAGTCGCAGCTGCCGGGCGAAGCAGCGGCCACTGAGGGCCGGCATGTGCACCCGGCGGAGCCGCGGAGTGTGCGGGTGACGCTGAGGGTGGGGTTCTAGCCTGGGGAAGGCGGTCAGCGCGGCGCCGGGCCTGTGTCAGGGCAGCCCGCGCTGCCAGCCGGCGGCAGCAGGTCGGTGACTGGAGGGATCTTCAGCTCCCGAAGATCTGCCAGCGCCTCGGCGCCGACGTCCTGAGGCACCACCTCGAAGGTCACAGCAGGCCGCCGGGCAGACGGCCCGATCGGCAGTGGCAAGAACACACCGCCCATCGGCACCACCACGGTCGTAGTAAGTCCTGTGGGCTGCTCTTGGTTCCAGACCGCTGCAAAGTATGTCTGCCCGGCATTCACGCAAAACGCGGTTCTCGCCGCCCAGGAGGCTTCGCGTTCGGAGGTTGGTCGCAGCTCAAACACATGGCCGCCCGGTCCCAACGCAAGCACCACGTAGCTGCCATGCGCCAGGGGTACCAGGGGCCTGTCGTCCGCCAACAGCAGGGGCGCCGCCCCGCGGCCGGTGCTGTCCAGCGTCGGGCGAAACAGATACAGCAATGCCGACGATGCTGACGGCGTCCGAATGGTGACAGGCGTTGGCGGCGACTTGGGTGGGGACGTGGCACAGCCGGCCAGGGTGAATGTCAAGGCGACCAGCATTGATCGCAAAGGGACATGAGGCATGGTAAGCATCTGGAAACTCAAAGACCGACAAGACTCAACCGCCCACGCAAGGGCGAGAACGTCACCAGCACCCCGGCGACATTGAGCACCGAGGTCAGCCAGAAGACCGAGCGGAAGGCAGGCTTGCTGGACTTGTGGCGCAGCAGCCGCTGCGCCAGCCAGGCGCCGGGCCAGCCACCGGCCAGGGCCAGCAGGTGCAGCGTGCGCTCAGACGTGCGCCAGGCACCGCGTCGGGCGGCCGACTTGTCGAGGGCATAGGCCAGGAAGGTGAGGCCGCTGAGGCCGAGGTACCCGCTGGCCAAGCGCAGCGGCAACGTCCCCAGCAGGGCAACGCCAGCGCCACCGGCCAGGCACAGCAGCACCGCCAGCCACGTGGCGGCGCCGGCCGCCGCGCCCTGCGGGCTGGCTGGGCGAGCCGGCGACTGGCGCGGCTGGATCAACCGCAGCTCGCGGGCCCGCTTGCCCTTGGCGCCGACCTCGATCTCGAACGACACCGCCTGCCGCAGCCGAGGTCTGCCCGCCCCGCGCGGCCAGGCCGACACGTGCACGAAGATCGGTTCACCCCCTTGACTTGATTCGATGTAGCCGAAACCCCGTTCGTCGTTCCAGGTGGTGAGGGTGCCTTCGAAGCGCATGAAGATGGTGTGGCGGGATGGCGTAAAGCCGCGACGATAGCGTGCCCCGCCACCCCGGCCCCTTCAGGCGCACGCGCGCCGCTTCATTGGCAGCTGAACGACGCCGCCGACTCCAGGTCGGTGGCACCGGCCTTCAGGCGCGCAACCTTCGGGTAGGGGCACAGCGGACGCGTGCGGTCGGCCGCCCAGGTGGCGGGCACGTCGGGGTTGGCACCGCCGGGCGCACCGGCACCGCGGGCGCGCGCCAGCACGCTGTCGGGGGCCTTGCCGTTCTCCACCCAGTCCACCAGCGCGGCCAGCATGTCGAACTGGTCGGTGGCCGGGCCCAGGCCGCAGTGGCTCATGCCCGGCACACGGTAGAAGCGGGCAAAGTCGGATGCGTCGCCGCCGTTGGCCGAGCGCAGGCCTTCGTACCAGGCGGTGGTGTCGTCCACCGAGAAGATGGCATCGCTGACGCCGTGATAGACCATCACCTTGGCGCCGCGCTGCTTGAGCGTGCCCAGGTCGGTCGGGTTCACCGGCTGCATGAAAGACAGGCCCGATTCGGTGTAGGTGGCATTGGTGGCGGCCACCGCGGCCAGCTTGACGTCGTTGCTCACCGTCAGCGCATAGGCCGGGCCGTTGAAGGTCGCCGGTTCGGCCGGCGGCACGCCCCAGATCATCGCGGTGGCGCCGGAGTCGATGAACTGCGGCACGGTGAAGCGCCAGAACGAGGAGTCGCCCGCGTTGTGCCCTGCGTCGTACGGGAAGCTGTTGTAGAACTTGCGGCCCGTGCCATCGACCGCACCGCTGAACATGGGCGCATAAGCCGCCTTCTGCGCCGCGGTGAAGCAGGTGCCGTCGCGCGCACCGGTGCAGGTGGGCACGTCGCGCTGCAGGTCGAAGGCGGCGCGGCAGGCTTCGACGTCCTGCACGATGCCGTCGCTGGCACCGTCCAGCGCGTCGCACCGGGCCACCACCGAAGCCGACAGCAGGCTGCGCTCGGCGGCCGTGAAGCCGGTGCTCAGGTCGGCCGGGTCGGTAGCCACCTGGGCGACGTGCCGCAGGCGGTCCATGTTGGCGATGGCCGCCAGCGGCAGCCGGTAACCCGGCGCACCGGCCAGGTAGCCGTCGTACTCGCCGGGCATGCGCGTCATCGCCACCATGGTGTGCCGGCCCGCGTTGGAGCAGCCACCGATGTACGAGCGGTCCGGCCCCTTGCCGTAGGCCTGGGCGATCAGCGCCTTGGCCATCGGCGTGAGCTTGGCCACGGCCTGGTAGCCGTAGTCCAGCCGCGCCTGGAAGTCGATGCCGAAGGCCAGGTTGCCCTGCCCGCTGTGGCCGGCGTCGGAGCTGATCACCGCAAAGCCCTTCTGCAGCGCCACGCTGGGCTGCGGGCCCGGCTGCGACCCGTAGGCGGGCCAGACGACGCCGTCGGAGCCGCCGTTGGCTTGGTAGAAGAAGCGGCCGTTCCAGGCCGTCGGCAGCCGCATCTCGAAGCCGATGGCGTAGCTGTTGCCGTCTTGCGGGCTGGTGCGGCGGAACATCTCGCCGGTGATGCGGCAATGCGCCCCGATGGGGCTGTCGGCCCAGGTGGCAGCGCCGGCGGCCACCGACTCGACGGCCGTGATGGTGGTGTTGGCGTAGGAGAAGGCGCTGGCCAGCTCGGTGCACGTGCGCAGCGCGGCACCCTGCGCCGCGGCCAGTTGAGGCAGCGGTTTGCCATCGCCACCACCCCAACAACCAGCCAGCAACACCGCGCTTGCCGCGGCCATGAAGTGAATCGGGGTCCGGCGAGATCGGCGCATGGTGTCTCCTGATGATGCGGTTAGATTGCTCCGCTAATAGTTAATCTATCGAACTACTTGCATCGAGCAGGCACACGTTTTCCCTATCCCGCAGGGACGGGCGCGCATCATCAGTTAAATCAATGAACGCTCTCTCGGCGTTCAGGCCCCCGCTCAGAACCCCAGCGTCACCCCCACGGTCACCAGCCGCGCCCGGCCAGCGCCGGCCTGCACGGCATAGGAGGTGCCGACCGTCAGGCTGGGCGTGGCGGCCCAGCGCAGGCCCAGGCCGCGCCAGGGGCGGCCGCGGTCGTCGCCGTACAGCTCGGCGCCCAGGTCCACGGTGTCGGTCAATGCCTTTTCCAGGGCCAGGGCCCAGAAGGTGCTGCGCTGGCGTTCGGCATGGTCGTGGTAGTGGCCCAGGTTGGCATGGGCGGTGAAGCCCTGGGGCAGCGGCAGCGTGCCGGCCAGGCCCAGGGCCAGGCTGTCGCGGCGAAAGGCTTCGTGGTCGTGCCGGCCCCAATGCAGGCCGCCCACCAGGGCCAGCGCGGGGTCGTCGTCGTCCTCGCCCAGCAGCCGGGCCTTGAACGACAGCAGCCCGCCCTCGTCTCGGCCGGCGTCTTCGCTGCCGCGCACGCGCACCCGCTCGGCCGCCAGCGCAGCCTGCACACCATGGCCCACGCCGCAGCTGCCTTGCACCGAGGCGCCGCGCGCCCGACCTTCCGGCCGCTGGCGCTCATGGCCGGCGTAGACCTCCAGTTCGCACTCGCCCGCCTCCAGCACGCCAGCGTCTTCGGTCGTCAACGGCCTGCCGGCCTGGGCGGTGAACGTGGCACCGGCCCACAAGGCGAGCGCGACGCAGCCGGCGTGCCATCGACGAAGGCCCCCAGTGGCGGGCGGGTGCCGCAACGGGCGGGTGGGCATCGGGAGCGACGGCAGATGCGGCATGGTGAACAACGCGGTGGCAGGCAACAAACCTGTTTTACGACGCTTCACCGCCGCACTTGAGCCGCGCCTCCCCAGGTTGAACCCTCGCCAGTGCCTCGATGGCGTCGCACAGCCGCGGCAAAGGCCGGTCGGCGGCCGCCTGGGCGGCCAGCGTGGCGCAATGCGCCGCCAGGTCGGGCCGGTCCAGCAGCGCCTGCAGACGGCGCCGCAGCCGGGCCGGGCTGGCATGGCCGGCCGGCAGTGCATCGCCCACCCCAAGCGCGCGCACACGGCGCGCGTTGTCGAACTGGTCGTGCGCAAACGGCACCACCAGCTGCGGCACGCCGGCGCGCAAGGCCTCGGCCGTGCTGCCGATGCCGCCGTGGTGCACCAGGGCCGCGGCCTGCGGCAGCAGGCTGCGAAAGCTCGCATAGGCCTGGGCCAGCACTTCGGGCGGCAGCGCCGCGGGCAGTTGCTCCGGATGGCCGGTGAGGAACACGGCACGCCGCCCCAACGCCTGCACGGCCTGCAGCGCCGCCCGGAAGTAGCCTGCTGCATGCCGATGACCGGTGCCGGGGGTGAAGACCAGCGGCGGCGGCCCGGCCGCCAGGAAGCGCTGCAGCTCAGGCGACAGCACGGCCTGGCCCGGCCGGTCGTACAGCAGAAAGCCGCCCTCCACCCGCGGCTGCGGCCAGTCGGGCTGGGCGGGGCCGAACCACGGCGCGAACAGCGTGGCCGTCAGGTCGGGCACGGCCTGCAGGTGGGCCACGAAGTGCGCGATGGGCGGCAGGCCGCGCTCGCGGCGCAGCGCATTCAGGTCGGGCACCGTCAGCGGGTCGATCAGCTGCTGGTCGATGCGCCGCCAGGCCCAGCGGCGCCAGGCCATCGGCACCCAGGCCGGCACGGCCAACGGGCCCAGCGTGAGCGGGTGGTGCACCGTGCGCAGGTTCTGCGGCGCCAGGTAGGCGCCGACGATGGGCAGGCCGGGGCGCTGCGTACGGCACAGGTCGGCCGAAGCCAAGGCCAGTGGATGGCACACCAGCAGCAAAGGCTCGTCGGGCGGCAGCGCCTGCACATGGTCGGGCAGCAGCCGTAGCCCCTCCCGCAGGTGGCGCCAGATGACGCCGAAGCCCTTGCGCGCGTCCCACAGATCGGGCTCCTGCGTCACGGCCTCGTACTGGGCGGTGCTGCCCATCGCACCAAAGCCCAGGCCGGCCTGCTGCACCAGCGGGCCGAACACTTCGGGGCACAGCACCGTCACCCGGTGGCCCCGGGCCTGCAGGGCCTGCCCCAGCGCCAGGAACGGATGGATGTCGCCCGCCGAGCCCAGCGTGGCGATGAGCACATGCAGCGGCGCTGTCATGGCGCCAGCCGGCACTGGTAGAGGCCGTCGGGCCGGGGGTCGAAGCCCAGCGCGCTGAACAGGCGCTGCGATCGCAGGTTGTCGGCGTCGATGTCGGCCAGCAGCGTGCGCAGGCCCAGCGTGCCCACCGCATGCGCCATCAGCGCGCGCAGCGCCTCGCTCATCAGCCCCTGGCCCCAGTGCGCGCGCGCCAGCAGGCAGCCCACCTGGGCCTGCAGCGCCGGCCTGTCAAAGCTGTGCAGGCCGCACGTGCCGATGAGCCGGTCGTCGGCCCGCAGCGCCACCGCCCACTCATGGGACAGTCCGGCGGCCAGCAGCCGCTCCACGCTGTCGTGCAGGCGTGTCACGTCGGCCAGGCGGGTGAAGGGCGGGTCGCTGGCATGGCGCATCACGCGCGCGTCGCCATACACGGCGAACAGGGCCTCGTCGTCGGCGCCGCGCCGCAGGGGGCGCAGCCGCAGCCGGGGGGTGTTGAACACGGGCAGGCTGACCATGGCACCATCGTAAGTGGCCCGCAGCGCCGGGCTGCGCCGATACTTCGCGCCGCCTCAGGTTCTTGACGCCACCCATGATCGACGTCGTCGTTTTCTTCTTCCTGCTCGGCCTCTTCGCCCGCCTGGTGCGCAGCGAGCTGAAGCTGCCCGAAGCACTCTACGAAACCCTGTCCATCTACCTGCTGCTGGCCATCGGCCTGAAGGGCGGCATCGAGCTGTCCAAGCAGCCGCTGGCCACGCTGGCGCCCGAGGTGGCGGCGCTGGCCGCCATGGGCTTTCTGATTCCGGTGGGGCTGTACCCGCTGCTGCGGCTGCTGCGCCTGTCGGGCGTGGATGCGGCGGCGCTGGGCGCGCACTACGGCTCGGTGAGCGTGGTCACCTTTGCCGTGGCGCAGACGGCGCTGGCCCGTGCCAACCTGCCGCTGGAAGCACAGGCACCGCTGTGGGTGGCCGTGCTGGAGGCGCCGGGCCTGCTGGCCGGCATCCTGCTGGCGCGGCTGTCGGCGGCACGCGATGCCAGCGGACCGCCGCGCTGGGGCGAGTTGGCGCACGACGTGCTCTTCGGCAAGAGCGTGCTGCTGCTGGTGGGCGGCATCGTGATCGGCGCGGTAGCGGGTGAAGCGGGCACTGCCCCCATCAAGGCGGTGTTCATCGATCCGTTCAAGGGTGTGCTGGCGCTGTTCCTGCTGGAGCTGGGGCTGGTGGCCGGCGGCCGGCTGGGCGATGTGCGGCGCTTCGGGTTTGCGGTGCTGCTGGTGGGCATCGGCGCGCCGCTGCTGCTCAGCGGCGTGGGCGCGGCCACCGGCCTGCTGCTGGGCCTGGGCACCGGCGGCGTGGCGATGCTGGCCACGCTGGCGGCCAGCGCCAGCTACATCGCGGCGCCCACGGCCATGCGCATCGCGGTGCCGCAGGCCAATGCGGCGCTGTCCATCACCGCGGCGCTGGGCATCACCTTCCCGTTCAACATCGTCATCGGCATTCCGCTCTACATCGAGCTGGCGCGCAGGCTGCATCCATGAACACACCGCTCCACACCCATCCCCGCACGCTGCTGGTCATCGTGGCCGAGGCCGCCCTGGAAAAGCCCCTGGTGCGCGACGCCCGCGCCCGCGGCGTGCAGGGCTGGACGGTCAGCGAGGTGCACGGCCGCTTCTTCGAAGGTGAACGTGAAGGCGCCTGGGAAGCCGACCGCACCATCGAGCTGAAGCTGCTGTGCGACCGCGCCACCGCCGAAGCCCTGGCCAGCGAAGTGCTGGCCCGCTATGCGCCCCACTACAGCGTGGCGATGTACTTCACGCCGGCCGAAGTGCTGCGGCCGGAGCGGTTCTGAAGCCCCGGAGGACCTGACCCATGACGAGCATCGTCCTGCGCGAGCCCGACTTCGTGCGCCAGCGCAAGCTCAACAGCTGCTGGTTCGCCTGCCTGCAGATGCTGCTGAAGTGGCACACCGGCAGCAGCGACATCCAGGACCCCGACGTGAAGCGGCTGGTCAGCCACTTCCAGGGCCGCTCGTACGACGAGATTCCGCACGCCTTCCGCACCACCCACCATGTGCGGGTGCACACGGGCAACAAGTTCGACGACGTGGACGAGATCGTGCGCTTCCTGCGGGCCTACGGTCCGTTCATGGGTGGCGGCAAGGTCGGCAAGCTGTTCGTGGGCAAGCGGCTGTTCGGCCATGCCATCCTGATCTACGGCGTGACATCCACCGGCCACGTGCTGCACCACGACCCGACGCTGGGCCCGCACTGCAAGATGAAGGGCGACAGCTACCTGCGGCTGCAGGATGGTGAGCGCCTGTTTTACGTGCAAAGCCCGCGGGTGGACATCGTCGTCGAAGGCAGCTGAAGCGCCTGATTGGGGACCTACAGGTCGGGCGCGTAGCGGCGTTCCATCTCTTCGCGCGTCTCGGGCGCCACGTTCAGGCCGGTCTGGTCGGCGATCATCTGGCCGGCGGTGGGCAGCAATTCGCGCGGCTGCTGTGCGTCGGGCTTCCACAGGCGCGAACGCAGCAAGGCCTTGGCGCAGTGCAGGTAGGCCGCCTGCACCTGCACCCGGATCACCAGCTTGGGCGCACGGCGTTCGGTGGTGCAGGCCGCGATGTCGGCCGCATCGGTCGACAGCAGCGCACGGCCGTTGACGCGCAGCGTTTCATCGAAGCCCGGAATCAGGAACAGCAGCCCGATGCCCCCGGTGTCCACGATGTTCTCCAGCGTGTCCAGCCGGTTGTTGCCCGGCGCATCGGGAATCAGCAACTGCCCGTCTTCAGTGATCTTGACGAAGCCGGGATCACCGCCGCGCGGCGACGCATCCATCTGATGGTCGGCGCTGCCGGTGGACACCAGCACGAAGGGCGACAGCGCAATGAAGCGCCTGCAGTGCCCATCCAGCGCATCGATCTGCTTGAGCACGGCGCGCGGCTGCGGGTTGTTGTACAGCTGCCGAAGCTCGGCCAGGGTGGTGATGGGCATGCGGCGGAGTCTAGTGCGCCCAGCCGGCGGCCACCACAATGAGCCCCCCAACTCAAAAGCGACCCCGAGGAGCGCCCATGACCCCATCCTTCCTGCCACGCCGCCGGCTGCTGCTGCAGCTCACGCTGGCCTTCAGCTTCACGGCCGCACAGGCGGCCTCCATGGCGCCGGTGGCTGCCGAAAACGGCATGGTGGTCACGGCGCAGCACCTGGCCACCCGCGTGGGCGTGGACGTGCTGAAGGACGGCGGCAACGCGGTGGATGCCGCGGTGGCCGTGGGCTATGCGCTGGCCGTGGTGTACCCGGCCGCCGGCAACCTGGGCGGCGGCGGCTTCATGACGCTGCAGCTGGCCGACGGCCGCAAGACCTTCCTCGACTTCCGCGAGAAGGCGCCGCTGGCGGCCACCGCCAACATGTACCTGGACAAGGACGGCAACGTGGTCAAGGGCCTGAGCACGCAAGGCCACCTGGCCGTGGGCGTGCCGGGCACCGTCTCGGGCCTGGAATATGCGCGCGCCCGGTACGGCACGCTGCCCCGCCGCGCGCTGATCGAGCCGGCCATCCGCCTGGCACAAGAAGGCTTCATGCTGCAGCCGGGCGATGCCGACATGCTGCAGGCCTCGGCCAACGACTTCCGCAAGGATCCGGCCACGGCGGCCATCTTTCTGAATCAGGGCGAGGCCTTCCAGGCCGGGCAGAAGCTGGTGCAGGCCGACCTGGCCCGCACGCTGAAGGCCGTGGCCGACCAAGGCGAGGCCGGCTTCTATCAGGGGGCCGTGGGCCGGGCGCTGGTGGCCAGCAGCCAGGCGGGCGGCGGCATCATCACCCAGGCCGACCTGGACCAGTACAAGACGCGCGAACTCAAGCCCATCGAGTGCAGCTACCGCGGCTACGGCATCGTCTCGGCGCCGCCGCCGAGTTCAGGCGGCGTGGTGATCTGCGAGGTGCTGAACATCCTCGAGGGCTATCCGATGAAGACGCTGGGCTTCCGCTCGGCGCAGGCCGTGCACTACCAGATCGAGGCGCTGCGCCATGCCTATGCCGACCGCAACAGCTACCTGGGCGACCCCGACTTCGTGAAGAACCCGTTGGACCGGCTGCTGGACAAGGCCTATGCCGGCCGCATCCGCGCCGCCATCGCGCCCCACAAGGCCGGCATCTCCAAGGAGATCAAGCCCGGCGTGCCGCCGCACGAAGGCAGCAACACCACGCACTACAGCATCGTGGACAAGTGGGGCAATGCGGTGTCGGTGACGTACACGCTGAACGACTGGTTCGGCGCCCGCGTGACGGCCGGCGGCACCGGCGTGCTGTTGAACAACGAGATGGACGACTTCACCAGCAAGGTGGGCGTGCCCAACATGTACGGCCTGGTGCAGGGCGAGGCCAATGCCATCGCCCCGGGCAAGCGCCCGCTCAGCTCGATGAGCCCGACCATCGTCACGCAGGACGGCAAGCCGGTGATGGTGGTGGGTACGCCGGGCGGCAGCCGCATCATCACCGCGGTGCTGCACACCATCGTCAACGTGATCGACTACGGCATGAACCTGCAGGAAGCGGTGGACGCGCCGCGCTTCCACCAGCAATGGTTGCCTGAATCGACCAACGTGGAAGCCTTTGCGCTGAGCCCCGACACCCGCAGCATCCTGGAAGGCTGGGGCCACCAGTTCACCGCCCCGCAACCGGCCAACCACATCGCCGCCATCCTGGTGGGCGCGCCTTCGCTGGGCGGCAAGCCGGTGGGCAACAACCGCCTGTACGGCGCCATCGACCCGCGGCGGCCGACGGGGTCGGTGGGCGGGTATTGAGCGTTGGAATGTGCGGCGCGGCGGCTCAGGCGCCGGCTGCACTGCCACGCCGGTAGTACACGTCATGCTCGCCCTCCTCTACCCGCACAAAGCCATGGCGCTGGTAGAAGCGGTTGGCATCGCTGCCGCGCAGCGCGCCCACGCGCAGGGCAGCGCCAGCTGCATCGACTTCGGCCAGCACCTGCTGCATCACCACCGTGCCGATGCCCTGGCCCTGGCGGCCTGGCTGCAGGTAGAGGTGGTCCAGCAGCCAGGCATCGGGCTGCGGGCGCAGCACCAGGAAGCCGACGCGCTCGCCGCCCGCCACGATCCAGCGTGTGAGCGTGGGGTCGAAGTCCGCCAGCAGCCGTTGGCGCGCCCGCTGTTCATCGAAGCGGCCGATGCGTTCCAGGCTGGGCCGCATGGCCGCCACCCGCAGCGTGGCCAGCGCTTCGGCATCGGCCGCTTCGCTGGGCACCAGCAGCACCGTCGGTGAGGCCGGCTTCACCTGCACGGTGTGCTCGGCGCCAGCCTCCGGCAGGTCGCGCGGCACCAGGCGCAGGTAGTCTTCGATACGCCCTTCGCTCACCGGCCTGGCCAGGGTCTGCACCGTGTGCAGCCGGCCGCTGATCTCCACGCCTTCACGCACCCGCAGCGGGATGAAACCCTGGCGCAGCCAGAAGCGCAGCGCACGGGGGTTGGTGGCCACCGCGCCCAGCCGCAGCCATTGCGCGCCCTGCGCCTGCATCCAGGCAGCGAGGGCTTGCCAGAGCCGATGGGCATCGCCGCTGCCATGGCGGTCGGTGGCCACGATGAAGAGGCCGACGTGCCACACGGCGGGCGCCAGCAGGTCGGCCACCAGGTCGGCCATGGCCACGAGGTCGCCGCGCGCGTCGGCGAATCCGACATGCCACACCCGCGTGTACGGCCAGCCGGCCGGCGGCAGGTCGTCGAACAATTCGGCCGCCTCATCCGGGCCGGCAGGGTCACCGCCCAACAGCTGGAAGTACGCCGGGTTGGCGTCGAAGAAGCGCTGCAGCCGTGCGGTGTCGGCCCTGGTCAGCGCATGCGCGCTGAAGGGCGGTGCGGTGAAGAGCGGATCGGGGTGGGCGGCCATGCGGAGACTATGAAGCGTCAGCCACCGGCCGACGCGGGCTCCAGGATCAGCAAGGTGCCCTGACTGCCCGGCGCCACCGCATGGGCCAGCCCCGGCGGCACCACGCAGAGCTCACCTGCGTGGAACGATTCGGTGCGGTCGCTCCACTGCAGACGCATGCAGCCCTCCAGCACCAACAGTGCCTCTTCGTAGTCGTGCACCTCCTCCGGATAAGCGGCGTCGTCCATGCGCAGCACCTTGACAGCCATGCACGGCAGGCGCGCCGCCACGGTGGAGCGCCAGGCCTCAGGCAGCGCTGCCGCCAGCGGCAGCAGGTCGACGCGTTGCATCTCGCTCATCCGAACACCGGCCGGAAGAAGGTGCGCTCGTAGCTCAGGAAGCAGCGCGTTTCCTTCGCGTACTTAAAGGCCACCTGGCATTCCGGGTCGGCGAGGGACTGCTGGCGGTACTGCTCATAGGCCGCCAGCGACGGGAAGCTGAACGACGCCAGCGCGACGTTGCTGGCGCCCTCGGACGGCAGCAGGTAGCCGTGGTGCACGCCGCCGAACTTGCGCACCAGCGGGATCCACAGGCGGCCGTAGTGCTCGAACTCGGCGAGCTTGTCGGGATCGATGATGTAGCGGAGGTGGCAGGTGATCATGGGTGGGGCTCCAGGCGTTGTTTGAGGATTGTCGGTGGCCTGGACTATGGTGGCTTCGGGGCAGAGCGACGGCTGTCGACCCAGAGCAGCCGCTCAACACCTTCCAAAGTGGACATTCGGTGAGTGTTCGTCCTGCCATGTCCGCAGCGCTTCGACCTCGCGTTTTTTTGCGCTCATCGCTTTGCCGGTTCAGCACCTCGCCAGCGGCGCACAGACGCAGCGGCTGCGTTACCGTGCCGCGAGCGCTTCGCTTTCCATGCCAAGTCCGCCATCTTGGGCGCTTGCCCGCCGCGCGGATCGCCTAGTCGCAAACGGTAGGCCGCGCAGATCCACCCCCCCGGGCCACCATCGATAATCGCCAGACGCCCAGCCAACCAACAACTAAGAAGGCCCATCATGTCGCTGGACCTAAAAAACCCAATCGAGCTCACCGTCAGTCAAGCCGCTCTGATTCAGGAGACCAATGACGGCCGCTTTGAGAATTTCTGCCGAGAGGCGGTGTCTGCGCTCGAAGGTGGAGCGATCATCTTCTCTACGTCCGTCTCGTGGGACCTTGGCAGGGATGGCGTGGGTGGCGGCAAGGCGCGAGGTATTTACGTCTGCGCGAGCTTGCGCGACGATGTAGACGCCAAGGCGCTGGATGACCTCAACCGCCTGTTGTGTACTACGAAGAAGATCGAGAGGGTGTACTTCTGCTCAAGTCACCGCCTCACGGAGCATCGGATCACGCTCCTGGAGACCTCGCTGGCTGAGGCCACCGACAACAAGCACTTTGAACCGCGCGTACTAAGACAGAGGAAGAAAACAGTCGGCTACGGCGCGAGAACGAGGCACTCAAACGGCAGTTGGAGCAGTCGCGCTTAGCCGCGAAGCGAAAATAGGCCAGGCAAGACGTTGCGCGAGCGCGGCCCAGCCCCTCGCTAGCGGTTTGCCTCTGACCGCTTAGGGAAGGTCTGCACAACGCGATGCGATGCGCCCGTCGAGTCGATTCGATGATCGCCAAGCGCCGTCTGGCTGCACCGAGGCGATTCGCGGCGTCTTCGAGGCCCCGTTTGGGCCTTCTGCAGCGCTCCGCAGGCCCCTGCAGGGCACCGCGTACGCACTCATCCCTGCGCACCGATCAACTGCCGCCTCGCCATCCACAGGTTTGACAGCGCGAAGAGCGTGACGATCTGCGCCGTGTTCTTGGCCAATCCTCGGTAGCGAACCTTCGTGTAGCCGAACTGCCGCTTGATCACCCGGAACGGATGCTCAACCTTGGCCCGGATGCTTGCCTTCCACTTCTCCAGGCTCAGCGCCTCGAAGTGCGGCGCGATGAACGGGTTGAGCTTGCGCCGCAGCCCTGGCCGCATGGCCACGTGCCACTGCGGCCCCTGGGCTTCGATGCGCTTGTGCACGCCTTGGTAGCCCGCGTCTCCAAAGGCGACCTCCTCGTCACCGTGCAGCAGTGCGCCGGCCTGCGTCACGTCGTTGACGCTGGCGGCCGTGCCCACGACGCTGTGCACCAAGCCGGAGTGCGCGTCCACGCCGATGTGGGCCTTCATGCCGAAGTACCACTGGTTGCCCTTCTTGGCCTGCTTCATCTCGGGGTCCCGCTCGCCCTCGGCGTTCTTGGTCGAACTCGGCGCGGCGATCAAGGTGGCGTCGACGACGGTGCCCTTCTTCATCATCAGGCCCTTGGCCTGGAGGATGTCGTTGACCACCCGCAGCATGTCGGTGGCCAAATCGTGCTTCTCCAGCAGGTGCCGAAACCTCAGGATGGTGGTCTCGTCGGGCAATCGCTCGACACCTTCGCCCAAACGAGCGAACTCACGGAAGACGGGCATGTCGTGCAGCGCCTCTTCCATCGCCGGGTCGGACAGCGCGAACCATTGCTGCAGGTAGTGAACTCGCAGCATGGTCTCGATGGGAAACGGCGGCCGTCCGGTCTTGGCCTTGGGGTAGTACGGCTCGACCACCTGCATCAGTGCCGACCACGGCACCACGCGTTCCATCTCTTCGAGGAACTCGCGCTTGCGGGTCTTCTTCGTCGACAGGTTCAGGCCAAGTCCGAGCTGCTTCATGAGCGTGATCGTCGCTGGCGCAGGGCGGTCAGGCTATTCGGATCGGCACGTAGTTGTGCAGACCTTCCCTAACAGCTGCGGAGTTCATTGGCAAACAGCAGCCGCTTGGCCCGCAGGCTGTGCGCCACGGCGATGTAGTGCCGCCCTCAGGCGAGACTGGTCATCGACGCCCATCACGCTCGCGGCGCTGCGACCGCACCGCCGCTTGAGGCTAGCCAACGTAGCGCTCTATGCGCCGATATTTTTTGTACGGGCAGTGCAACTGCCCCGCAGCTTGGCGCACTGGCAGGTCTCGACACAACGTCATTGCAATGTCCTCGACCTTGCCCGGGAAGGCGGAACCTGCCTACGCCACCGGCACCAGGATCTGTGTGGTACCGAGATAGCACTGCAAGCAACGCGGCACCATGCTGCGCAGCCAGGCTTCGAACTGGAGGAAGTCCAGGTGACCTCACCAACGCCGCAACCACTCATCAACGGCTTGCACAGCCGCATCGCGCGCCAAACAGGCTACGGCCGACCCACGACTGCAATCCCACATCTGTGCCCCCCCTGAAGGTGAGACCCGGGCGCTCTCGACTATCAATACCCAGCACTAAACCAGCGCGCTGGTTTGCAGCGCTTTGACCTGCCGATTATCCGATCTGCACTATGACCTCAGAACACGGCCCAACGACGGACACGCATCCAAACTGGCGAGGTCATGTAACGACGAGCAGCCTAGCTTACAAGCCTACGTCTGCCAGGCAGAGCTTTCACATTCATCCCTTTGGTTACGGCGAGTTGCACAATCCCATTCACCGCTGATGCGAGCTCGCCGTTAAAAATTAAATCAATACGCTTTTCTTCATACTCAACATTACTATGCGTGACATAGCGCGTCTGATGACCAATGGGGAAGCCTGCATAATGGATTTGCATGTCGTAACCCAATGTCGATCGCTTTCTGAGCCCCATATACTCTTCAATCCGCTCCTCGAATGGCTGGTATGTCAGCGTGAACCGTTCGAGCTCTTCCAAGCGCCCTGCCTCCCTGCCTCTCTCTCAAACTCGCGCCCAAGGCGCAGATCAAGCAGCTGTTCGCCTCCGGAAGGAGGCATCCTCTTAAATATGTGAGCAGTTAGCAAATAAGTGACAAGAGCCGAAACAATTGCCGAACCAATGCCAACGATAGCCAGTAGATCCATCTTGTTTACCCACGTTATTGGATGTAGCTCAAAGTGCACGGCAGAGAGGGATGCGGGCGGCCCAACCTTGACCGACAGGTCGACCCACCGCCATTAGAGCCCATACAGCAACGCTGCAATTTGCTCACTATAGTTGAGGAGCACCCATGCAGCGATCACCACACCAAGCACAATCAGATGCCCTAATGCACCCTTTGGGCGAAAAACATCCAAATACTTTAGGCCTACAACAACTGCGTTACGCTTAAATTTTGCAGACAAGAAATACGACTGAAGGCGCCGAAAGATCAGCCAAGCCGTGTAGCCGGAAGCCAAGGCAAGAAGAATCGAACGAAAGATGTCGATCAATTCCAACCCTCCATGAAAATACCTTTTGTAGTAGAGCGATACCAATCCTACGAGCATCGAGGCAACGACTGCGACGGAGGCATTGCGAACAGCAACACGTTTCTGCTCGCTTGCCGCCTCGCTCAGCTGCTCTCGAAGTTGAGAAATTTTTTGCGTAATCAATTCGGATGTTTCGTGGCGAGCCTTGTCGATGCGTTCGTCGAGCGCGTGGCCAAACTCTTTGGCGGCGTAGCAAATGAGGCCTTCCAGATCCGCTCTCGTAAGGTTTCTTTGCGCCGTTATCTCGTGGCCTGCCTTTTCAATCGCCTTTTCGAGCCGGTCACCCATGTGATCAATCTCATCTTTGAACCAAGTTGCCATAGTCGTCGACAGCGTTGTTAAACATGTTAAAGAGAAAGAGTACTGCGGCCTCACCTCATCCAGATCCGCAGGCGTAGTGGTCCGGAGTGATTAGGGCCCGCACTTACCCACCCTTAAGTCAAGAGCAACACACTCGCAACTGGCAGCAAGCCACTGCACAAACAACGGCACTAACGACGCTTCGAATCCGAACCAAGGGCATGCAGAACGCCCGCAAGCCCAGGGAAGGCGCGGGCGGACAATTTATCAAGTCGGACGTGAAAGACATTGTCAGTGGCCTTCGTGCTTAGTGCCGCCCAAACTCCTATGTTCAGCGCCTCAACACAGTAGCCGCAGGGAATTGCAACCAACCAAAATCGCCAAATTTCGTCCGCTGTAACAATGGGTGGTCTGGTTCGTATGGGCGACTATTAGCCCGCGATTCTTAACCCTGAAATCCCTGCGCCGGTACTGCCCGATTCGACATCGCCCCTACCCCAACGACCCCACCACATTCACCTCCCGCTGCTCCGGAATCTCGTTGTACGAGAGCACGTGCAGACCGGGCGCGAACAGGCGTGCATAACGGGCCAGCAGCGGGCGCACCTGGGGCATCACCAGCAGCATCGGGGTGGCGGCCTGTTGCTTCATCTGGTCGCGGGCGATGGGCATGTGGGTCTGCAGCTGGCTCAGCAGCTTGGGGTCCACCGGGTAGTTGTCCAGCGCCACCTTGGCGCCGCCGGCGCGGGCCTGGTTGAGGGCACCCAGCAGCAGGTTCTCCAACTCGCCGCTGAGGTTGAAAGCATTCATCGGCGCGCTGGGGCCCACCAGGCCGGTGACGATCTGGCGGCGCAGTGTGCAGCGCACCTCGGCCGCCAGCAGGATGGGGTCCTTGGTGGTCTCGGCGTTTTCCAGCAGCGTGGTGGCGATGGGCACGATGTCCTTCAGGCTCACGCCTTCGGCCAGCAGCACGCGGAACACCTTCAGCAGCTGGCTGTGGTTCAGCGCCTTTTCCAGCGCCGCGGCCAGCTTGGGCGCCTGGGCGGCCAGGCGCTCCATCAACGCGGGCACGTCTTCGTGGCGGATGATCTCGGGCAGGTGGTCACGCACCAGCTTGGCCACGTGGGTGGCCACCACGCTGGCCGGCTCCACCACCTGGTAGCCCAGGCCCAGCGCATGCGACTTGTCGTCGGGCAGGATCCAGGTCACCGGCAGGCCATAGGCAGGGTCGACGCCGGGCGCACCGTTGAGGTCGCCGAACACCTGCGGCCCAGGAATCGCCATCAACCGGTCGGCATGCACTTCGGCCTGGGCGATGGGCGTGCCGCTCAGCAGCACGCTGTACTGTGAAGGCTTGAGCGAGAGGTCATCGCGCAGGCCGATGGGCGGCAACAGCAGGCCCAGGCTTTCGCTCAAGGTCTGGCGAACGCCCTTCAGCCGCTTGGCCAGCGGCGCACCGTGGCCCTGGTCGATCAGGCCCACCAGCTTGTAGCCCACCGCAATGCCCAGCGGCTCCACGAAGGGCAGCGCCTGCCAGTCGATGTCGGCATTGCGCTCGGCCACCAGCGCCTGCTGGATGGCGGTGGTGTCGGCCGGCTTGGGCTTGTCGACCTGCTGGCTGAGCTTCCAGGCCGCGAAGGCCAGCACCGCCGCGAACGACAGGAAGGGCAGCCACGGCATGCCGGGGATGATGGCCAGCAACACCATCACGCCGGCCGCGCTGGCCAGCACCGCGGGCGAAGCCAGCAGCTGCGAAGCCACCTGCTGCTCCATGTCGCCGGCATCGCTGATGCGGGTGACGATGATGGCGGCCGCGGCCGACAGCAGCAGCGCCGGGATCTGCGCGACCAGGCCGTCGCCGATGGTCAGCAGCGCGTACTGGCGGAAGGCGTCGCCGAACGACAGGTCGTGCATCAACGCACCGATGGCCACGCCACCCAGCATGTTGATGATCAGGATCAGGATGCTGGCGATGGCGTCGCCGCGCACGAACTTGCTGGCGCCGTCCATCGCGCCGTAGAAGTCGGCCTCCATCGCCACGTCGCGGCGGCGTTCCTGGGCCTTTTCCTGGTTGATCAGGCCGGCGTTCAGGTCGGCGTCGATCGCCATCTGCTTGCCGGGCAGCGCATCCAGCGTGAAGCGGGCCGACACCTCGGAGATGCGCTCCGCACCCTTCGTGACGACCACGAAGTTCACGATCATCAGGATGATGAACACCACCAGGCCGACGACGAAGTTGCCGCCGATGACCACGTTGCCGAACGACTCGATCACCTGGCCGGCGGCGTGCGTGCCCTCATGGCCGTGCAGCAGCACCACGCGGGTAGAGGCCACGTTCAGGGCCAGCCGCATCAGCGTGGTGGTGAGGATGATGGTCGGGAAGACGCTGAAGTCCAGCGGCCGCTTGGAAGCGACGCTGACCAGGATGACGATGAGCGCCAGCACGATGTTGAACGTGAACAGCACGTCCAGCACGATGGGCGACAGCGGCAGGATGATCATGGCCAGCAAGGCCATGAGGAACAGCGGCGTGGCCACCTTGTGGCGGCGCATCTCCGCCACCATGCGTTGGATGAAGTTCATGCTTTCACCTCGCTCAAGCGCGCGGGGATTTCAAGATCGTCGGGAAGCACCGGCGCGGCCTTGCGCGTGCCGGCCTGGAAGGCGCGTATCTGCATCACGTAGCGCAGCACCAGGGCCACGGCCTTGTACAGCGGCGCCGGAATCTGCTGGTTGACCTGGCTGGTGTTGTAGATGGCGCGCGCCAGCGGCGGCAGCGGTACCACTTCCACGCCGCTTTCACGCGCCACCTGGCGGATGTACAGGGCCATCTCGTCCACGCCCTTGGCCACCAGGAACGGGGCCTCGGCCCGGTCTTCGTCGTACTTCAGCGCCACCGCATAGTGCTCGGGGTTGACGATCACCACGTCGGCCGTGGGCACCGTCTTGCGCACGCTGCGCTTGGAAATCTGCTGCTGGATCTGGCGGATGCGCTGGCGCACCTCGGGCCGGCCTTCGGCCGACTTGTGCTCTTCCTTCACTTCCTGCTTGGTCATGCGCTGCTGCTGGGTGAAGAGGAAGGTCTGCAGCGGCACGTCGATCACCGCGAAGAGGATGAACACCACCACCATCGCCATCACGCCGTCCAGCATCAGGCCGGCGCCGTGCACCAGGGCCTGGTCGAAGGTCTGCGACTGCAGCTGCAGGTAGGCCGCCACCGAAGTGGTGGACACATGCCACAGCACCGCGATCACCAGGCCGCACTTGAGCAGCGAGACCGCGAAGTCGGACCAGTGCTTGGCGCTGGCCAGCCGTCCGGCAAAGCTCAGCGGGTTGAGCCGGCTGCCCTTGGGCATCACGTTCTTGAAGCTCAACACCCAGCCGCCCGGGTACAGCGAGGCCAGCACCACCAGCAGCGGCACCACCGCCAGCGGCAGCACCATGCGACCGAACAGCAGCGCCACCTCGTAGAACACATTGGACCAGGCGTTGTGCAGCGCACCCTGCCCTTCCAGCGGCACCAGGATCAGGCGGAACAGGCTGCGGAAGTCTTCCAGGTAGCCCGGCACCATCAGCACGAAGGCCTTGAGGCTGACCAGGATGCCCACCGCGGTGGCCCAGTCGCGCGAACGGGTGACCTGGCCCTCTTCCCGCGCCTTGCGTAGTTTCTGCGGTGAGGGCTTTTCGGTCTTGTCGCCGCTGCTGTTGTCGGACATGGCGCGTCCTTCAGCTGGCGCGCAGGCCGCGGTGGATCAGGTCCAGCACCTGCTGCGTCATGCGGATGTAGTGCTCGGGCACGAAGCGCACCACCTGCGTGAGCATGAACAGCCCGAACACGGTGACGATGGCAAAGCCCAGCGAGAAGAGGTTGAGCGCCGGCGCCACGCGGTTGAGCAGGCCGGCACCGAACTGCACCACCACGGTGGCGAAGATCACCGGCAGCGCCAGCAGCAGCGCGGCCGAGAACACCCAGGCCACCGCCAGCGGCAGGGTCTTGAATTCCAGCCCGGCCAGGCTCTGCCCCACGGGCCAGGCCTTGAAGCTGGCGCCCAGCACGCCGGTGATGACCAGGTGGCCGTCGATGGCGAAGAACACCAGGATGCACATCATGTACAGCAGGCTGGACACCACGTCCGACGACTGGCCGTTCATCGGGTCGTTCATCACCGCCATCGCCAGGCCCATCTGCGAAGAAGCGAGAAAGCCCAGCACCATGATGGCGCTCATGGTCAGGTGGAAGGCCAGGCCCAGCACGAAGCCGAAGACCAGCTGTTCCACCGTGGCCACGATGCCGTGCATCGAGAACGGGTCGATGGCCTCGGCCGGCTGGGCCATGGGCATCAGGATGACCGACAGCACCAGCGACAGCAGCACCCGCACCGTGACGGGCATCATGTTCTCGCCCAGCACCGGCGCCGCGCTCAGCAGCGCCATCGTGCGGCAGAACGGCCACCAGAAGGCGCCGAGCAGGCCCAGCAGCTGGTTGAAGACGGGCTCCATCGGGTGCAGACCTTCAACCGATGAGCGTGGCCGCGCGCTCGAAGATCGAGACGCAGAAGTCCATCAGCCGACCCACCATCCAGCGGCCCAGGAAGCCGATGGCCAGCATGGTGACCAGCAGCCGCGGCAGAAAGCTCAGAGTCTGCTCGTTGATCTGGGTGGCGGCCTGGAACAGCGCGACCAGCAGGCCGACGACGAGGCCCGGCACCACCAGCAGCGTCACCAGCACGGTGGTGAGCTGAAGCGACTCGCTGACCAGATCGACCGCAACTTCAGGGGTGATCATGCGTGCGCCCTCAGTAGGCCTGGATCGAGGTGACGAGGGTGTTGACGGTCAGCGTCCAGCCGTCCACCAGCACGAAGAGCAGCAGCTTCATCGGCAGCGAGATGACCAGCGGCGACAGCATCATCATGCCCATGGCCATCAGCACCGACGACACCACCATGTCGATCACCAGGAAGGGGATGAACAGCATGCAGCCGATCTGGAAGGCCGTCTTCAGCTCGCTGAGCACGAAGGCCGCCAGCTTGACGGTGAAGGCATGGTCCTCGGGTTTGGCGATGTCCTTTTCGCCGGCCAGGCGCGAGACCTGGGCCAGCGCGGTCTTGCTGGTCTGCGCCAGCATGAAGCGCGAAACCGGCGCTTCGGCGGCCTTGAGCGCCTCGGTCAGCGTGAGCTTGTCGGCGTCGTAGGGCACGAAGGCGTTGGTCCACACCTGTTCGCCCACCGGCCGCATCACCAGCATGGTGAGGATGAGCGCAATGCCGGTGATGATGCGGTTGGGCAGGCCCTGCTGCAGGCCCAGGGCCTGGCGCAGCAGCGACAGCACGATGACGAAGCGGGTGAAGCTGGTCATCATCAGCACCAGCGAGGGCAGCAGCCCCAGCAGCGTCATGATGATGAGCACCTGCGTCTTCACCGTGAAGTCGGTGGAGACGCCGCCGGTGCTGGTGCCGAAGATCGGAATGCCTTCGGCCGCCTGCGCCGGGCCGGCTGCCCAAGCCAGCGCGAGCAAGGCTGCGCCAGCGGCGGTTGCGCGAACCGCGCGTTGCATGTTCATTGCCGGGTCAGTGTTCCAGCGAATCGAGGTCCAGGCCGGCCAGCTCCACGACCTTGAGGCCGTACTTCTCGCCGGCCACCACCACCTCGGCGCGGCCCACGGGGGTGCCGTTGACCTTGATGATCAGCGGCTCGCCGGCCAGGGTATCCAGCGGCACCACGCTGTCGGTCTGGATGTCCATCAGCTCCTGCAGCGAGACGCGGGCCGAGCCCACTTCCAGCGTCAGCGTCACCGGGATCTTGCGCATCATCTGCGGGATGTTGCGGCGCGGACGGGCCGGTGCAGCAGGCGCCGCCAGATCGGCATCGTCCAGGCCTTCCGGCACGCCGGCCAGCAGGTCGTCGAGGGCGCTCTTGTTGTCAGTCATGTCCATGGGGTCAGTCCACATCGGCAAAAGAGGTCAGGCACAGCTTGCCCTGGTGTTCGGCCACCGTGGCGGTGAAGAGCCGCGAGTCGTCGATGAGCACGTCGGTCGTGCCCAGGCTGATGGGGATCACGTCGCCCACCTGCAGGTCGGCCAGCTGGCCGAGCGGAATGTCCTTCTGCAGCAGCCGGGCCACCAGCGTCAGCGCCAGGCGGGTGGGCAGCGGCGCGGCCTGTTCCAGCTGCTCGCCGGCCTTGGCCCGCAGCGGCGTCAGCTGGTGCCACACGCGGTTCATCCAGCCGTCACTCACGGCCAGGCAGATGCTGCCGCGGCTGTTGTGCGCATGCTCGACGATGCGCGCTTCCATCAGCCAGCTGCCGCGGGCGGGCGGCAGGCGGCCGACCGGCTTGAACAGCGGCAGGCGTTGCGGCAGCGGGCTGCCGACGCCGGCCTCGATGCGGCCGGCCAGCAGCTCGACGAACTGCTGACCCAGCAGCGCGGCCAGGCGTTCTTCGGTGGCGGTCTCGCGCGGGGCTTCGCCGGGCGGGTCCACCGGCGGCGTGCGCAGGCCGTAGCGATAGGCCAGCACGCTCATCAGCACGCTGCGTTCGATGGTGCAGGCGATGTCGCCGGTGGCGGCGCCGAAGCTCAGCCAGGCGGCATCGGGAGCACGGGTGTCCAGGCGGCGCATGGCCACCTGCTCCACCTCGAAGCGGGCGCGGTAACGCACGTTCAGGCGCAGGCGCAGCAGCTCGGCAAGGTCTTCGCGGACCTGCTTGGAAATGCGTGCCAGCAGGTGCACCGGTCGGCCGAGCGTGCCGGCGTCCAGCACCATGGGCGGCTCCGTACGGCTGGGGGAGATGGTGTCGGTCATGGGCGGGCCAGGGGCGGTTTGTCCGGCTGATTCTAGAAATCGGCCCTGCGGCTGAACGCCCGATATGGCGGGGAAAAGCGGCCGACCTGTGCGCACTGCGGCCCCCGGCGGGTACGGCGCCGCGAGTATCTAAAACGCCGCGCCATATAGGGGTGATATGGCATTCTGATTAATGGCGAAGCGGCGCGCATTTATGACGCCAATATGTCAGCCAACCACAGGATCTGAGCGGCTGACACCGTTGGTAACACCTGCGCCGCAGGGCCGCCGATGCAGTGCAATCGGTCACGCGTTGCACTGCAACATCGGCAGCGCCGGTTGTGCGCGCCGCGGACCGGCCGCAAGATCGGCACCACTCAGGGCACACCCGCACGAAAGTCGGGGTCGCAAAGCTTCCGGTCTGCCCCCTGGCACTGCCACCAGGGAACGACAGCGGGGCCGCCAGACGGGACCTGCCGCCGCCTTGCCAGGCGCGCGGTGCCGGCCCGGCCCATCACCGGGCCGCGCCAGCCACCCGGCTGTCCGTACCGTGCGCCGCACGGTCCCGGAGACCTGCTGTCATGCCGCGCGTGCGCTGGGCCCCAGAGCCCCGTCCACCCTCTTGCACGCGCCGCCATGCCCACCGCCGCCAGCCCGTCGCCCGCCCCGCCTAAGGCCGCAAAAGCCGGGTTGTTCGGCCGCTTCTCGGGTTTGCCCAGGGGTGCTCATGTTCGTAACATTTGGCCCAGACGACATGGCCTTGTTTTCGTGTCGCCCCCCCCCGCCAAAACCAGCAGAAAGCCCTGGATGAAGCAGTTCCCGGTCATCGAGATAACTCGCCGCAAATCCCTGCGGACGGGCATTGCCAAAACCCCCGGCAAATCCCGCCAAAGGCCCGCCGCCTCAAGTCGAGCGCCTGGGGGCCGATAGCGCAGGAGATCCCCTTACCTGAACCGTTACGCCAACCCGCCGGCCGCGGCGAGTTGAGCCGCTGCATGGCCTGAACCGGGCCGGCAGCAGGCGCCCACAAGAACCGCACGAGGAATCCACCCATGTCTTCCGCACTGCTCTCGATCCAGGCCGACCTGGCCCGCATCGCCGGCGATGTCGAGCGGCTGACGCCGACCGCGCCGATCCAGCCCGCCGCCACTTTCGACGACGGCCTGGGCACCCCCTCCGGCTCACAGGGCGACGGTTTTGTCGCCGGCTTTAAGCAGGTGCTGCTGTCGGTGGATGCCAAGGACAAGGCGGCTGCGGAAAAAGTGGCCGACGTGGATGCCGGCCGCAGCGACGACCTGGTGGGCGCGATGTTGTCCAGCCAGCAGGCCAGCCTGTCGTTCTCGATGCTCATGCAGGTGCGCAACAAGGTCGCCGGTGCCTTCGACGAGCTGATCAAGCTGCAGCTGTAGCCCCCGGCTGCCGCCCGCTGACCGCATTACCCGACGTATCCCGCCGTGATCTCCACGCTCAAGCCCGCCCTCTCCCGCCTGCGCCCCGCTGGTGGCCTGCCGCCCGGCCTCGTCAAAAGCCTGGGTCCCATCATCACGCTGGCCGTGGGCGTCACCCTCGCGGTGCTGATGTTCCTGTGGCGCGACCAGTCGGGCTACAAGGCCGTGTTCGGCGCCCGCGAGAAAGTGCCCGCCGCCGAGATGATGGCCGTGCTGGACGCCGAAGGCGTGCGCTACCGCGTGCATCCCGACAGCGGCCAGGTGCTGGTGCCCGAGGCCCAGCTGGGCAAGGTGCGCATGCTGCTGGCCGCCAAGGGTGTGACGGCCAAGCTGCCCAGCGGCCTGGAGCTGATGGACAAGAACGACCCGCTGGGGGTCAGCCAGTTCGTGCAGGACGTGCGCTTTCGCCGCGGCCTGGAAGGTGAGCTGGCGCAAAGCATCATGACCTTCGATGCGGTGGACTCGGCCCGGGTGCACCTGTCAATCGCCAAGTCGTCGTCGTTCGTGGTGAGCGATGGCGAGAAGAGCTCGGCTTCGGTGATGGTGCAGCTCAAGCCCGGCCGCACCCTCAGCCATGAACAGATCGCCGCCGCCATCAACCTGGTGGCCGGCAGCGTGGCCAGCCTGGAACCCAGCCGCGTGAGTCTGGTGGACCAGGCCGGCAACCTGCTGTCGGCCCGCATCGACCTGGCCGACGCGATGGACGGCACCGCCCAGGTGAGCGACGCCGCCAAGCGCTACACCGAAGAAGCCCGCCGCAACGTGCGCGACCTGCTGTCGCCGGTGCTGGGCGAGGACAACTACAAGACCAGCGTCACCGCCCAGGTGGACAACGACCGGGTGCAGGAAACGCACGAGACCTATGGCGCCACGCCCAAGGTGACCAACGAGGCGATGCGCCAGGAGATGGACCGCGACGGCGTGGCCGTGGGCGTGCCCGGCTCGCTGAGCAACCGCCCGGTGGCGGTGGCCGCCTCGCAGCCGGCCGACGCCGGCACCGCGAGCAAGAACGCCACCACCCGCCAGTACGCCTACGACCGCAACATCACCCAGATCAAGCGCAGCCGCGGCCGCCTGGCCAAGCTGAACGTCGCGGTGGTGCTCAACGCCTCGGCCGCGCCCAGCGGCAAGGGCAGCTGGACCAACGAGGAAATCGCCGGCGTCGAGAAGATGCTGCGCAGCGGCCTGGGCATCAGCAACGAGCGCGGCGACACGCTGGTCGTTTCGGCCATGCCCTTCCCGGCCCGGCCAGCGCCCGAGCCCTGGTGGCAGCAGCGCGACAACATCGTCGACATCACCGGCTACGTGGGCTACGCCGTGGCCGCGCTGCTGGGCTTCCTGCTGATCGTGCGGCCGCTGATGAAGCTGATGCAGAACCGCTACGGCGCTTCCAGCGTCACACCGCTGACCCCGATCCCGCCGGCGCCGCAGGCCGCCACCATCGACCGCCCGTCCGCACTGGGTTCCAACCCCGCCGTGGCCGCGCTGCCCAAGCCGGGCGCCGACGCGGTGCTGCCGGGCGCGGCGCAGATCGCCGCCACCGCCGCCGCGATGGCCGCCGCCGGTGCGCAGCCGGGCGACATGTCGGTGCGGCCGCTGCTGGAGAACTACGACCTGCCGCCCCCGGGCTCGCCGGTGGACGTGCTGGTCGATCACCTGAAGGTCCTGGCCGGCAAGGAGCCGGAACGGGTCGCCGAAGTCGTCAAACAGTGGGTGCAGAAGAATGAGCGAGCAGAGCAACCAGCTTGAAGGCGCCGGGCTGAGCCCGGTGGAGCAGGCCGCGATCGTGCTGCTGAGCATGGGTGAAGAGCCGGCTGCGGCCGTGCTGCGCTGTCTGTCGCGCGAAGAGCTGCTGGAGGTCACCCAGGTGATGTCGCGCATGAGCGGCATCAAGGTCGAATCGGTGAAGACCTCGATCCAGCACTTCTTCGAGGACTACCGCGAGCAGAGCGGCGTGCACGGTGCCTCGCGCAGCTACCTGCAGCGCTCGCTGGACCTGGCGCTGGGCCGCGAGATTGCGAGCAGCGTGCTCAACAGCATCTACGGCGATGCCATCCGCCCCAAGATGGCCCGCCTGCAATGGGCCACGCCCAAGTGGCTGGCCGACCAGATCGCCAACGAGCATGTGCGCATGCAGGCCGTGTTCCTGGCCTTCCTGCCGAGCGCGATGGCTGGCGGCGTGATCGATGCGCTGCCTGCCGAAGGCCGCGACCTGGTGCTGCTGAACGTGGCGCGGCTCAAGGAGATCGACCGCGAGCTGCTGGCCGAGCTGGACCTGCTGGTGGACCGCTGCCTGGACACGCTGAGCACGCAGAGCACCAGCGTGGAAGGCATCCGCCAGGCCGCCGAGATCCTGAACCGCCTGCCCGGCAACCGCCAGCAGATGGTGGAGCTGCTGCGCGCGCACGACCCCGAGGTGATGCAGGAGCTGGAGATCAGCATGTACGACTTCGGCGTGCTGGGCCGCCAGAGCGAGCCCAACCTGCTCAAGATCATCGAGGCCGTGCCGTTGGAGCAGTGGGCCATCGCCCTCAAGGGCGCCGAGCAGGCCGTGCGCGACGCCATCCTGCAGACCATGCCCAAGCGGCAGGCGCAGGCCTTCGAGGACACGATGCGCCGCAGCGGCCCGGTGCCGCTGTCGCGCGTGGAACAGACGCGCCAGGAAATCATGGCGCAGGTCAAGCAGCTGGTGGACGACGGCGAGATCGAGATCCAGCTGTTCGCCGAAGCGACGGTGGAGTGAGCATGAACGCTCACACCCGCGCCCACCGACTCAAACGCAGCACCGTGCCGGTGCGGGGGCTGGCCGCATGATCAGACCGCACCGCTTTCCTCCGTTGTCCAAGGTCAACGTGGCCAAGGCTTTGGGCGACGCCCATGGCCTGCCGCCCGAAGCCCAGGCTTCGCTGGCCGACGGCTTCCAGCATGGCCAGCAGCTGGGCTACCGCGAAGGCTACGACCAGGGCCTGCAGCGTGGCCGCGAAGATGGCCAGGCCATCGGCCGCGACGAAGGCCGCCGCATCGGCGTGCAGGAAGGCCGCCGTGAGGCCGCCGCCCGCTTCGACAAGCTGGCCGGCCCGATCGATGCGGTGCTGGCCGCGCTGCAACAGGCGCAGGCCGACTACCAGACGGCAATGCGCGAGGAAGTGGTGGACCTGGTGGCCCGCGTGGCGCGGCAGGTGATCCGCTGCGAGCTGGCGCTGCAGCCGGCGCAGCTGCTGCACCTGGTGGACGAAACCCTGGCCACCATGCCGCCGCCGCACGACAACGTGCAGGTGCACCTGAATCCCGAGGACCTGCAGCGCATCCGCGACGTGGACCCGGCGCGTGCCGCCCGCTGGACGCTGGTGGCCGATGCCCAGCTGGACGCCGGCGAATGCCGCGTGCGCGCAGGCCGCCGCGAGGCCGACGCCGGCTGCCGCCAGCGCCTGGCCGCCTGCATGGACCAGGTGCGCTCGCAACTCATCGACAACCCGGCGCCGGCCGATGCCGCCGCGCCGGTGGCCGCCGAGGCGCCCGTGGCAGCGCCCCCGGCAGCGCCCGCACGCGCCCCCGTGGCCCCGGCCGCCCCGGTGGTCGAAGCCGCCGCGCCTGCGCCGCAGCCCGAGCCCGCCGCAGCGGCGCCGGCAGCCCCGCAGGCCGAAGCTGAAGCGGCCCCTGCCCCCGCCCCGGCCGCGCCGCGCAAGAAGGCCGCCACGGCCGAAGCGGCCGAGCCTGCGCCGGTGGCCAAGCCGGCCGCGAAGTCGGCCGCCAAAGCGGCCGACAAGGCCGAGGCCAAGGTGGCGGCCGAGAAGCCCGCCAAGGCAGACAAGCCGGCCGCCAAGACCGCACCCGCTGCGCGCCGCAAGGCCGCGGCCACGGAGGTGGTGGCGTGATCGGTTCCGCGCTTCGGCAGATCCAGCTCGGCAGCGTGCCGGTGGCCACGCCCACGGGGCGGCTGGTCGGCGCTTCCGGCCTGCTGCTGGAAAGCGTGGGCTGCGCACTGCGCATCGGCCAGCGCTGCAGCATCGAAACCGGCACCGGCGGTTGGATCGATGCGCAGGTGATCGGCTTCCGCGAAGACGTCTCGTATTTGATGCCCTTCAAGCAGCCCGAAGGCCTGTGCACCGGCGCCCGCGTGCTGCCGCAACCCGACCAGAGCGCGCTGCAGATCGGCCCGCAATGGCTGGGCCGCATCGTCAACGGCCTGGGTGAGCCGGTGGACGGCGGGGGCCGCCTGGGCGGCGACCATGTGCTGGAAACGCAGCCGCCGCGCGTCAACCCGCTGAAAAAGCGCCCGGTGGACGAACCGCTGGACGTGGGCGTGCGCGCCATCAACGGCATGCTGACGCTGGGCAAGGGCCAGCGCGTGGGCCTGATGGCCGGCAGCGGCGTCGGCAAGAGCGTGCTGCTGGGCCTGATCACCCGCCAGACCGTGGCGGACGTGGTGGTGGTGGGCCTGATCGGTGAACGCGGCCGCGAAGTGCGCGAGTTCATCGACCTGTCGCTGGGCGAAGCCGGCCTGGCTCGCGCCGTGGTGGTGGTGGCCCCGGCCGACGAATCGCCGCTGATGCGGGTGCGTGCCACCGAGCTGTGCCACGCCATCGCCGCCCACTTCCGCGACCAGGGCCAGGACGTGCTGCTGCTGGTCGACTCGCTCACCCGCTATGCGATGGCCCGCCGCGAAGTGGCGCTGGCCCTGGGTGAGCCGCCGGCCACCCGCGGCTACCCGCCCAGCGTGTTCAGCATGCTGCCGCAACTGGTGGAAAGCGCCGGCAATGGCGAAAACGCCGCCGGCAGCATGAGCGCCATCTACACCGTGCTGGCCGAAGGCGACGACCAGCAGGACCCGGTGGTGGACACCGCCCGCGCCATCCTCGACGGCCACATCGTGCTGTCGCGCGAGCTGGCCGAGCGCGGCCACTACCCGGCCATCGACATCGCGCAGTCCATCAGCCGCTGCATGGCGCTGGTGACCACGCATGAGCACCAGCTGGCCGCACGCACGCTCAAGGCCATGGTGGCCCGCCATGCGCAGGTGCGCGACCTGCTGCCGCTGGGCGCCTACGTGCCCGGCGCCGACCCGGTGACCCACAAGGCCGTCAACACCTGGCCGCGCATCGAGCAGTTCCTGCACCAGGGCGTGCGCGAAGCCGCGCCGCTGGCGGCCAGCGTGACCCAACTGGCGGAGGTGGTGGCATGAGTTCGAAGCCGATTCCGCTGGACCGCCTGGTGGCGCTGCGCGAAAAGGAAGTCGACCGCCTGAGCGCCGACTTTGCCGCGCGCGAAGCCATGCGCCAGCGCTACCTGGACAACCTGGCCCGCATGCGCAGCCTGTGCGAAGACACCAGCGCCGGCCTGGCCGCAGGCAAGGCCGCCGGTGTGCTGGCGCTGAACAACGGTGCCTACAAGCAGACGCTGCTGGCCATGGTCGATGCGCATGCGCAGGACCTGGCCGCGCACGAAGCCCAGATGGACGTCGCCCGCCAGGCGCTGCACCAGGCCGCCCGCGGCCACGAGGTGCTGCGCCAGGTGGCCGAGAAGCAGTCGCTGGCGCTGCTGCGCGCGCAGGGCGTGCGTGAGCAGAAGGTCAACGACGACCTGGCTTCCCAGGTGTGGCTGCGGGGGCGTGCCTCGTGATCGCCCCTTCGTCCCTTTCAGCGCCTTCAGCCGTCGGCGCCGCCGGTCGCCTTGACATGGCAACCACTCTGCCTTTCAGGAGCACTCCGTGACGACCACCAGCCTCGACCCCGCAAGCACCGCCCAGCAACTGGCCACGGCGTACACCACCAATGCGCAGGCGCTGCTGACCACCAAGACCAAGGAGGCGCAGGCCACCTCCACGGCGCTGACCAAGATGCGCTCGGCGCTCACCACCTTCGACAGTGCCATCGCCAGCCTGTCGGCCAAGAAGAGCGTCATCAAGTTTGCGGCCACCTTCAGCAGCACGGCCAACGGCACGGCCACCGCGTCGGCCACGGCGCAGCCGGGCAGCTACTCCTTCTTCGTCGAGAAGCTGGCCAGCACCCACCAGGTGGCGTTTGCCAACATGGCCGATGCGGCCGAGACCGGCACGCTGGGCCTGTCGCTGGCCGATGGCACCAGCTTCAGCGTCAACTTCTCCGGCGCCGATGCAGACAGCAACGGCCAGCTGTCGCCGGCCGAGATGGCCCGTGCGATCAACAACACCGCCGGCAACGCCGGCAGCGTGGTGGCCAGCGTCATCACCAGCGGCGGCTCCACCCAGCTGGTGCTGTCGTCGGGCAAGTCCGGCGCGGGCGGTGCGGTGTCGCTTGACACCAGCGGCCTGACCGACGCCACCCTCAAGACCAAGCTGGCCGGCGGCAACACGCTGGTGGCAGCGCAGGACGCCGTGGTGTGGCTGGGCGACCAGACGACCGGCGTACGCATGCAGCAGTCGTCCAACACCTTCACCGCGGTGCAGGGCGTGACCATCAACTTCACCAAGGCCATGGCCACCGGCGAAGCCCCGGTGACGCTGACCGTGACCAACGACAGCAGCGGCACCGCCAGCAACGTGCGCAGCTTCGTGGATGCCTACAACGCGCTGCGCAGCACGCTGGCCGACCTGACCAAGACGGCCAACAAGGACACCGGCGCGGCCGCCGGCGCCTTTGCCAGCGATGCCAGCGTGCGCTCGATGATCAGTCGCCTGGGCAACATGGTGCGCCAGGAAGTGGGCGGCATGAAGCTGGCCGACTACGGCATCACGCTGGACCGCAGCGGCCAGATGCAGCTGGACGCCACCAAGCTGGAAAAGGCCCTGGCCGCCAAGCCCACGGGCCTGGACACCCTCTTCGGCAGCTCCAGCGCCACCGCACCCAGCGGCATCTTCGGCGCCATCGACAAGTACCTCGAGCAGTGGACCAACAGCGCCAACGGCCAGATCAAGGCCCGGCAGGACTCGGTGGCGCTGACGCAGAAATCGCTCACGTCGCGCCAGACGCGGCTCGATACCCAGTACGACAACCTCTACCAGCGCTACCTCGCCCAGTTCACCAAGCTGCAGACGCTGCAGCAGAGCATGAGCGAGACCACCAACCTGTTCACCTCACTGTCGAGTTGACACCCATGAACCTGAACCAAGACGGCTATCGCAGCTACCACGCGGTGAACCTGGGCGCGCAGACCGCGCAGGCTTCGCCGGTGCAACTGGTGCTCATCCTCACCGATGGCCTGCTGGAAGAACTGGCCCGCGCCCGCGCCCACGTGCTGGCGCGCCGCTACGAGCTCAAGGCCCGCAGCCTGGACAAGTGCATTGACATCCTGCACGGCCTGGCCAGCTCGCTCGACTTCGACAACGGCGGCGAAATCGTGCACAACCTCGACCGCCTGTACGACTACTGCGCCGACCGGCTGTACCACGCCGGCACGCAGCTCGACCCGGCCATCATCGACGAGGTCTCGGGCCTGCTCACCACCCTCAAGCAAGGCTGGCTGGGCCTGCAGGCGCGCCATGGATAGGAAGGCTGCCCTGCTCG